>USCE01000008.1 GCA_900553105.1 uncultured Sutterella sp. | reverse complement strand
GCTCCAGTCTCGTGGGCTCGGAGATGTGTATAAGAGACAGGGTTTATTGGCTCACGCCGTTTACACGCAAATTGACATGCATAAACTTTACGGTGGCGTGGTGCCTGAATTGGCCAGTCGTGACCATATCCGTCGCGTCATTCCACTTCTAGAAGAGATTTTGCAAGAGGCCGGGCGCCGCAAAGAAGAGCTCGACGCCATTGCCGTCACTCAAGGTCCCGGATTGGCTGGTGCACTTCTTGTAGGCGTGAGCATTGCGCACGCATTGGGTTTTGCATTGGACATTCCTGTGATCGGCATCCACCATATGGAAGGGCACCTACTGGCCAATCTACTTGCCGATCCTGCGCCCGAATTTCCTTTCATTGCGCTTTTGGTCTCAGGCGGCCATACCCAAATCATGAAAGTTAGCGGCTTCGGTCAGTACGAACTCTTGGGCGATACGCTTGACGATGCCGTTGGTGAGGCATTTGATAAGACCGCACAATTGCTCGGCATGAGCTATCCCGGCGGCCCGGCTGTGAGTGCTTTAGCCGAAAAAGGCATAAGCGGAGCCATTGATTTACCTCGCCCGATGTTACACTCCGGCAACTTGGATATGAGTTTTTCAGGACTCAAAACAGCCGTTTTAACGACTGTTAATAATGCCAGCAACCCGAACGACGAAACGTTCCGAGCCAACCTTGCACGCGGCTTTGTCGATGCCGTCGTTGACGTCCTTGCCGCTAAAGCCGTTAAGGCCATGAAGCAACACAAAATGAAAACACTCGTGGTTGCCGGTGGCGTGAGCGCAAACAAACAGTTGCGCAACCGTCTAGTCTATGAAATGAAAAAACGCGGTATGGTAGTGTTTTTCCCGCCGTTAAAACTTTGTACCGATAACGGTGCCATGATTGCCACGGCAGGACTAGAACGCATAAAGCACATGAAACCCGAGGATATCCGCGCTCACTTTAAGAATCTGAAGTTTGGCGTCAAACCTCGTTGGCGTCTCAAGGAAGCAGCACAAGACCTGCGCAACTAAGACAAAAGAGCCATCGCTTTGATGGCTCTTTTGTAGACGCTGTCAACCGTCTGAGCGCCTGGGATCAAGCGCTTTTTCTTTGCAATTAATTAAAGATCGTCGCATAACATCTCACAATAATGACGCTTATCGATAACAGCGCAACGATGAAAAGAAACGCACCGGGTAGAGAAATCGCCGATGTGATGGTACCAATCAACGCCGGACCGGCCAATAAACCGCCGTAACCGATTGTCGAGACAGTTGTGATCGCTGTTACAGAATCTTCTCCCTTGTCTCGCGAAGCCGCCGAGATGATGATCGGGGCAAGATTGGCGATACCTAAACCCATAACGAAAAGACTGGCAAACAACACCCAGGGTTGCGGATAGAGCACCATCAGCACGAGCGTAATGATCATCAAGCCTAAGCCTGCAGTTAGCACAAACTGTGCCCCGCGCTTCATGATAAGCTTGTCGCCCAACAATCGAGAAGCGGCCATTGCAATCACAAAGAGCGTGTAACCGGCCGGACTCATTTCTTGGGCCACACCGCCTTCATCGCGCAGGTAAATCGCGCTCCAATCTAGCATTGCGCCTTCGGCTAAAAACACCACCGCGCACACAAAAGCCAGCAACAGCACCGGACCTTTAAAGACTAATTGGAAAGAGCGGCCACCTTTTTTATCCGAAGCTTGCTGTGGCTTTTCATTTCGCACGTTACGAAGAACGGCAATCACGGCAGCACTCAGAGCTACCATTAAAAGTGTAATGGTCGTAAAAGGAGTTACACCCAATACGAGCAAAGCTGTGATACAACCTGCTGCAACCACTTCGCCGATTGAATACGCAGCGTGCAACCCCGACATCAAGCGAGTGCTGTTTCGTTTTTCCAGATACGTACCATAAATATTAGCGCTGACTTCCAAGCATCCTAAACTAATACCATATAAAAAAAGTGCCACACATTCAAAGTAGTAATTTGGCATCCAGGCCAAAAGTACCAAGAGCGCACAAGAGATGAGTCCGGAAGCGGCAATCGCATTTCGGCAACCCATTTTTTTTGCCAAGGAGCCCGCCAATGGCATCCCGACAAAGGATCCTACGCCAAGCCCTAAAAGTAAAATCCCCAAAATCATCGGTGTTAAAGATAACCCCGATTGCACAAAAGGAATAAGTGGCGCCCAAGAGGCTACAGTGAAGCCCCCTGTGAAAAAACCGATGCGAGCGGCCCACAGTTCACCACGGGATACGCCCGTCACATGAGCCGCATTGACGGCACGAGTCTTATTAATTAGTGGTTGAGTGTTATGAGGTTGAAGTACACTGATGTCGTGTTCTGCTACAGATGTTGAACCAACAGTTTTTTGCTTTAAAGATAACGACATAAAAATCAAAATGTTGTTGAGTTGCTTATAATTATCCAATCAAATATTTGTTCTTTCTAGTTTGATTTCATCAAAATTTTGATAGTTTATTATGTCCTTATCGATCGACGAAATTCACTCCTTTGTCGCTGTCGCGGAAAGCGGTTCGTTTTCTGAAGCGGCGCGCCGTCTCGGGCGAGCTCAGTCCGTAGTCTCCGTTCATATTTCAGGGCTGGAAGCCGAATTAGGCTACAAACTGTTTGACCGCACTCCCAAGCCGGTACTCACCACCCGAGGCCGCGAATTACTGGCTAATGCCAAACGCATCTTGGTCGAAAGTCAACGCTTTGAAGCGCGCGCAGCCGCACTTTATGAAACGGAAACACCTTCTTTATATATGGGAATTGATTTAGTGCTCGAAGCTCCCGTCATGTTGGACCTTCTCAAAGAGTTTTCGAAGGCATTCCCCTCGGTGCGATTGCAAATCGAAAATATCTCAAGTTCGGAAGCTCAGTGGTTTTTCCGGAAATCCAACATGAATCTGGCTCTCGTTTTCTCCGAAGAACCTTCCCTGGAAAGTGAAGAGCTTGTTCTTGGTCACTCCGAGCAATCCATCGTTGTTGCTAAAAATCACCCCTTAGCTCAAATTGAGAATCCGACAGTCGACGATTTGCGCCAATATCGCCAAATCGTTGTCAATGCCCGTGACTCCGAGTCCCCGACTCCAAACATCATCAATCCTTCTCACTGGGAAGTCGACAGCGGCATCTGGGCTCTTGGGCTTGCGGCCCGCGGGGTTGGTTGGACCATTTTGCCCAAATCACTTTTAATCGGAAAATTTACGTTTAGAACTACAGTCACAACTATCAAAGCCCCGTTTGCACTGCCGGCAAGTCGTCTCGTACTGCGCACAAAAAAAGATGAAGTGCCTCACAAAATTGTCTCTTGGTGGGCCGAAATCACCATTAAATATAAAGATAAATTAGGCATTCAAATTCTTTGAGCTTGCGTGCAGAAAAAAGATACCCACCGGCCTAGTGAACTGATCTCCATTTCTTTTTATTTGTCCAAGAAATAGGAATCAGTTCAAGCAGGAGGGTTTCTGATGACAATGAATTGGGGTGACCATCTAAGGCACCCCAAATTCAGACACTGATGCTAAAGACGATGTTTAGGCCACGCTGCGAGTTTCTTCTTGTTGAGTTCTATTGGCCACAATACCCCAGAACGTCCAACCTAAGAAGGTTGCGATGGAGCCCCAGAACACTTCAAAGTATCCCGTGGAGATCAATGCGTAGAAGCTATAAGCGGCGCCAACTAAAGCTACAAAGTTGTAGAACTTCGCCTTACCCGGATCAACCTTGGCTTGCTTCATGATGACGCCGACCGCTGCCATTGAGAGGATGTATGGCATGATGTTCGTCACCACGGCCAAGTCAACCAACATATTGAATTGCTTGAACAATGCCGGGCTGATGGTCATCAAGCAGAAGCCCGTTTGGATCGTCGTAATGATGATCATGCCAGCAATCGGAGCACCGTACTTATTGACACGAGCGAAGATCTTCGGGAACAAACCGTCCACGGCGGATTGTTGAAAGACCTTGGCAATCGTAAATTGCCAACCGAGCGTGGAGCCGGCGCACGAGAGCACCAACAAGCCCATAACAACCTTGCCGATTGCAGGCGAGAACATGTGAGCAAACACTAAGCCGAACGGAGCGTTACTAGCCACCAATTGTTCATTGGGCACAATGCCGGCGATGATGTTCGTCGAAACAATGTAGATGATTGCCACACCGATCGTAGCAGCCATCACGGCAATCGGAACGTTCTTTTCGGGATTATCAATGGCGTCACTATTGGCACACGCACTTTCTAACCCCAAGAAGGCCCACAACGTCATCGAAATGGATGCGCCGACAGCCGTAAAGAACGGTTGTTCATGCGGATTCCAGCTGGCAACATAAAGGTCCGGATCGAACCAGAACCAGCCGATGACCGACAACACAATCACAGGAATGATCACGCACCAAACTGCAAACGAGCTTAATTTACCCGTGATACTTGCACCTAAGAAGTTTGAAACCGTGCAAACCCAAATCACAACAATTGTTGTAATGCAGACTTGAATCGGACTCAATTCCACTTCCAAGAAACTAGCACCGTAACCGACGCAAGTAATGGCAATGGCGATGTTGGCAAAAAGCAGCGAGACACCATAGGTGTAGTTGGCCATAAAGTTGCCTGATTTCCCGAAAGCATATTCAGAATAGCCACCCATCCCAGGACGTTTACTGAACATACCGCATTTGGCAAAAGCGTAGGCAAGCGATAAAGAACCCACCGCGGTCACCAACCACGACAAGATTGAAATCGTACCAACTTCGGCCAATTTCGTGGGCAACATCACGATGCCCGAACCCATCATGTTAATGGCCGTCAACAGCGTCAGTTCAAAGACGCTCATCTTAGATCTGTTATGAGACATGGTAATTTTTCCTTCCAGAAGGCAGAGACCGCCCTTGAGATCGCACTCTAGGTGCGATCTCTGCCCTAATAATTCGAGAATATCGTTAATTAAGAGTTGCGATTACTTCTTTAATACGTAACCGTAAGCACGCTTGCGACCGTCTGCATCCGTTTGGATGTAGACACCCTGTAATTCGGGCGAGAAGCCCGGCATACGATTAATTCCCTCTTCCAGAGCAAGGAAGTACTTCAAAACGGCATCGCCCCAAACTTCACCAGGAACGCAGCAAAGCACTCCCGGGGGATAAGGCAAAGCCCCTTCTGCAGCCACTCGACCTTCGGCGTTCTCAAGTGCAACAAGTTCAGCATGACCGCGAATAAACTCAAAGTGAGCTTGTTGCGGATCCATGGCAACTTTCGGGAAATGAGCCTTGCGGAACATTTCTTTTTGAAGTTGCTTGACGTTGCGGCTCTTGTAGAAGTCGTGCATTTCTTGGCAGAGTTGACGAATCGTGTAGCCGCGATAACGTTCTTCGTTGGCACGGTACACACTCGGCAACACTTCCGAGAGCAGAGCATCGGCTTCGAGCAACTCTTCAAAACGCTTGATCAAGGAGACCAATTGACGCATCTTGGCCATGTCTTCTGCTGGCGTTAAAAGGAAAAGAATGGAGTTGAGGTCACACTTTTCCGGAATGATATTGTTTTCACGCAAGTAGTTAGCAAGAATCGTGGCAGGTACACCGAACGAGTCATACTCACCGGTTTCGGCCTTAATGCCCGGCGTCGTCAACAAAAGCTTGCACGGATCCACGAAGTATTGCTTCGGGCCGTAGCCTTCGAAAGCGTGCCACTTTTGCCCCGGCTCAAAGTCAAAGAACTTCAAGTCTTGAGCCATTTCATCGGTCTCGAAGCTCTCCCACGGTTTGCCGTCAACCATCGGCGGCACAAACGGACGAATGTGGTGACAATTCTTCAAAAGTAACTTACGTGTTTCAATGCCCACCTTCACGCAATCGAGCCATAAATCGCGACCGAGTTCGCCTTCGTGCATCTTGGCGTTAACATCCAAGGCAGCAAAGAGCGGATAGAAGGGGCTCGTAGAGGCATGCATCATGAAAGCGTTATTTAAACGCTTGTGCGGCACATAGCGCTCTTGGCCCTTGATGTGGCAGTCTTTTTTATGAATTTGAGACGTTTGGGAGAATCCGGCTTGTTGTTTGTGAACCGATTGCGTCACGAAAATGCCTGGATCTTCAGGTCCGAGATCCAGCAACAACGGCGAGCAGTCCTTCATCATCGGGATGAATTGCTCGTAGCCAACCCAAGCGGAGTCAAAGAGGATATAGTCGCAGAGATGACCGATCGAATCGACCACTTGGCGGGCGTTATAGATTGTGCCATCGTAGGTACCCAATTGAATCACAGCCAAGCGGAACGGACGCTTTTGATCAGCCTTCTCGGGAGCAACTTCACGAACCAAACCACGCAGATACTCTTCGTTGAAGCAGTGTTGATCAATGCCGCCGATAAAGCCATAGGGATTACGGGCCGTTTCCAAATAAACGGGCGTGGCACCGGCTTGCAAAAGAGCGCCGTGGTGATTGGACTTGTGGTTATTGCGATCGAAGAGCACTAAGTCGCCCGGTGTCAACAAAGCATTCAAGACTACCTTATTAGAAGCCGATGTGCCGTTTAAGATGAAATATGTCTTATCAGCGTTATAGATCTTGGCTGCGGCTTGTTGAGCTGCACACGGAGCGCCTTCGTGGATTAGCAAGTCGCCCATCGAGACATCGGCGTTACAGAGGTCGGCTCTAAAGACCGATTCACCGAAAAAGTCGTAGAAAGCGCGACCGGCAGGATGGCGACGGAAAAACGCACCGCCTTGATGCCCCGGACAGTCAAATTGAGCGTTACCGGCAGCAACATATTGCATGAGACTACCGAAAAATGGCGGCAAAAGTGCGTCTTCATACTTTTGAGCCGCCGTGTCTACTTGGCGGCCATAAAGTTCACGATTGGTTTCGTTGGCATCGATCACACCACGAATATCACCAACCGGAACACATTCTTGAGCAGTAGCGTAGGCAAACACGGGAATATCAAGGTGCGATTTCTTCACGACCTCAAGCTTGCCTTCAGCGATGTCTTTGGCAGACAAAACAATTGCAGAGACTTCCGTGAGATCTGCTTGATTGAAGTTCACAACTTCACGTTGAGAACAAAAACTATTTTCAACCCCGCAACTAACTGCAATTTTCAGTTTTTTCATGATTAAGCCTTATAGTGCGCTGCACGCGCGTTAAGCTGTTAATAAATGTAACTTTAAATTCGCGCAAATCGACTCTACAAACCGGTTAAGACAACACAACCGATCAGCGATCAAAAAAGGACGAATTTTTAGGATAAATTAGTGAGAGCTGGTTAATCAGTCTCAGTGTAACCTGCGCAATTGCAGGCGCCCGAAAGGCTTAGAGAATGGTTGAGGCAGAGAAACGTTGCCAGCTGAAGCAAGAGCGGCAAGCGAAACACATAATATGCCGTATTCGTCTCGTTACGGCGTTCTGCATGTACGGATTGACGTGCATAGTAGCCTCCTAGTTAAGAGTTTGTACTATGGCAAAAGCCTTAGTAAGGATCACAATTAATCTTTGCAAAAGCAACTAACCAATAGTACTTATTTGACGTAAATCAAATAAAATGCAAAATATTTTGTAACACGAAAAATTCCTTTAGATTTCAATTAGTTAATCATCTCATAAGTATAATTTTGCACGGGTAACACCAAGTTATGCAACACACGTTCAAGCAAAATCCCCTGGCGCGAATCATACTCGTAGCCAAAAGTAGCCCGAATGCCTTGCAAAATAAACTGTGCTGCACGGTCAATAGCCATCGGTAAACTGTCACCCTGCATCAAGGCGCCAGTAATCACACTCGTAAATGCGTCGCCCGTGCCGGGGTAGTGCGCTGGCAGATAAGCGCACGTCACTTTCCAGTAATGTCCACTTTGACGACTGTAGGCAAATACTGAGGTCTTGCCAGCATCGCCTGCCATTGGCACTCCCGTGACAATCACCGTATCGGGACCGGCGTCAGACAATTCCGTCATCAACGCTTTCATCCTTTCGGTGTCAACCTGCGGTTCATAGGGACGATCGAGCAGGTAATAAAGCTCCGTCAAATTGGGAGTCACCACATCTGCCTTGCGAATTAATGAACGCATCTTTTCAACCATCTTTTTATCAATGGCCTGATAAAGATGACCGTTATCACCCAGGACAGGATCAACCACCACGAAGGTTTGCGGTTGGCGGAAGTCATCAATGAAGCCTTCAATAATGTCAATCTGAGCCGGAGATCCCATATAGCCCGTATAGATCGCATCAAACCGAGCATCAAGCACCTTCCAGGACTCGATGATTTTGCTCATCTCATCTGTCAAATCCAGAAAGGTGAACTTCGGAAACTGCGTGTGATTGGATAATACGGCCGTGGGTAAAGCACTGACTTCAAACCCCATGGTAGAAAGAATAGGTAAAACAACCATCAACGAGACGCGTCCGTACCCGGAGAGGTCATGCACGGCTGCAATTCGCTTAACTTGAGGGGTTTCAATCATTTTTTATCCTTTTGACTTTATTGTTCGATCGCGCAATCTACGGGTTTGGCGCCCAATTGCTCGATTAAAACCGAGGGGGAGATTTTGACAATAAAGCCGCGACGACCGCCGTTAATGTAGATCGACTCCAATGTCAAAATACTTTGCTGCACATAGATGGGCATTTTCTTTCGAATGCCGAAAGGCGAGGTACCGCCCACCTGATAGCCGCTATTTCTTTGCGCCTGCTCGGGCTTGCAAGGCGCAATGTGTTTGACACCGACTTGTCGTGCCAAATTTTTCGTGCTCACCTCGCAATCACCATGCATGAGAATAATCAAGGGTTTGGCGTGTTCATCTTCCATGATGAGTGTTTTCACCACCGTGTGATGATCAACCCCGAGCACTTCCGAGACAACAACCGTGCCGCCATGCTCAATGTAATCGTATGAAAACGGCTCAAATGTCACTTTGTGCGCCTTTAACCAATCAGTTGCAGGTGTTGCGCTTTGGTGTTTTTCTTTTGTTGACACGATCCTACTCCTAAAGTCCTGCCGGTAACGGGA
Organism: uncultured Sutterella sp.; assembly: GCA_900553105.1. GTDB lineage: Bacteria > Pseudomonadota > Gammaproteobacteria > Burkholderiales > Burkholderiaceae_F > Aphodousia. The sequence goes on along the minus strand of USCE01000008.1, from coordinate 13,192 downwards.
AAGCGATACGATCGGCTGCGCCCGGCAGTGTCTGCACCGTCACGTCGCCTCGCGTCTGCAAATACTGCACGACGCCCTGAACCAAATGCTCTGGCGCAGAAGCCCCCGCCGTTAACCCGATTCTATCGACGCCGTCTAACCAAGAAGGTTCAATATCCTCGGCACTGTCAATTAAAAAGGCTCGCACACCCTCGCGTTGAGCAATGTCGCGCAAACGTTTGGAGTTTGAGCTTGACGAGGAGCCGATCACCAGCACCAGTTGCACCTTAGCGGCGAGCGCTTTGACGGCCTGTTGCCGGCTTTGCGTTGCGTAGCAGATATCGGCAGCCGATAAAGATCGAATCTTTGGAAACTTTGCTTTAAGCCACGAAATGACCTCTCGGGTTTCATCGGCCGATAGCGTTGTTTGGGTCACGTAGCCCACTTTTTCAGGGTTGGGAATTTGTAGCTGTTGCACTTCCTCGAGCGTATAGACTCGATAGATATTGTCTTTGACCTGCCCCATGGTCCCTTCCACTTCAGCGTGTCCCTTGTGGCCGACCACAATAACACTGAGCCCCTCATTGTGCATCTTTACCACTTCACGATGAACCTTAAGAACGAGCGGACAAGCAGCATCAAAAATCCTTAGAGGACGTGTGGCCGCATAGTCTTTCACTTTTTGGGGCACGCCGTGAGCAGAAAGAATCACCGTGGCTCCATCGGGTACTTCACTTAAGTGCTCAACAAAAATAGCGCCTTTTGCTTTAAGTTCATTGACAACCGTTTTGTTGTGCACGATTTCATGGCGCACATAAATAGGACTGCCATACACTTCAAGCGCTTGCTCAACAATAGCAATCGCGCGATTAACACCGGCACAAAATCCTCGAGGTTGGGCTAGTAATACATGCATGGTCATTTTTCCGATATCAAAGCATTCACGTCAACAGTCTACAGTGTCATAAGCTTGCTTGGGAGAGCCAATCGACTAAAATTGCGCCTAAATATCCATGTTTACCCCGTAAAACCGCAAGGTTTTTCATCCCTCTAAATGTTTTCTTGTTTTGCATTTGCTTGAAGAGCTTCCGATGGGTATAATGCTCGATACCGTTGAGCCCACCGAGGTGATAGTGAACTTCGGTCGGGTTGTTTTTGTTTAATTTTTTGACTGGAGTTAGCGATGGCACGAGTGTGTCAAGTCACCGGCAAAGCGCCGATGGTCGGCCACCGCGTCTCTCACGCAAACAACAAAACCAAGCGTCGCTTCATGCCCAACCTTCAATATCGTCGTTTCTGGGTTGAAAGCGAAAACCGTTGGGTTCGTTTGCGTTTGACGGCGGCTGGTCTTCGTACGGTCGATAAGCTCGGCATTGATGCGGTCTTAGCGGACCTGCGCGCCCGCGGCGAAATCTAATAGGAGTTCACCATGGCAAAGGGTAACCGTGAAAAGATCAAGTTAGAGTCGACCGCAGGTACGGGTCACTTCTATACGACGACCAAAAACAAGCGTACGAGTACGGGCAAGATGGAAATTTCCAAGTTTGACCCTGTTGCTCGCAAGCATGTTGTTTACAAAGAAACGAAACTCAAGTAATCGTTATCTTTGAATACCAAACTCCGGAACTTCAAAATTCCGGAGTTTGTTTTTTTCTCTCCTTCTTTCTCCTCAAAATTGCCTAAATCATCGTAGATCTTTGATACTGTTTCTCATCATCAGCACACATCGTGAGAATGATTGTTACTCTATAGGAGTGATCTCAGACCGTCGCACAGCGATGATTGTTAGCGATAGTTCAGAGGCCGTTTTCTGTGAGCCCACAAGACCTCTGCAACTCTGAGAAGCGCTTGTTGCGTTCTCTACCTTTAGGCATGGTACAAACTTGACGCCAAGGCTCAGATTCTCGCATACGTTGCAAATGATCTAGTGCTGTTCCTAACGTGGCGTTATAGAGCATACAACCGAATTCAAACTTCTGCGTGAGCAAACGATTTTGTTGATCGTTCACTCGAAGCGCAAACTCAATAACGAAGGTAAGAGTAGTGACTGGTACAGCACGGCTAGATCATTTTTTGCACCCTAGCAGTCGATTTAAATCGAGGGTTTACAGCGCTTAATGGCTTTATCGAAAGCCTATAAGGCGTACCACTCAAAACCGCCTGATGTTGGCCACCTTCGCCTCGAGCATCGTTGCGCTCATTAATTCCAACAAATGATATACAACGCTATGTATCGTTTTTTGGCTGTTCTTGCTTTGCATTTACAAGAACACAAGCGGATTCTTTAACGAAAGAGTGCTATGGAGCAGTGGGGACGACTTCGACGAAAATTGCCCTCTTGATTGGGTTTATTCTGACAATCGGCGTTTTGACCTTGGCCATTGCGTTACTTGTTAGCATGCTAACGTTAGCCTGTATTGCCCTGATTTTCAGCTACATTACCGCCTCAGCGAAACAAAGGCATTTTTTGCTTAAGCATCGACCTAGCACACGAGTGGATTGACGCCATGGTCAAAATGGTCAGTGACAGCGCAGAGGTGGTCAAAGCCATCTTAAAGCAGCGCCAACAGGATCACTCGTCAGAAGACCATAAAAGATCCTCTCTTTAGGTCAATCTAATCGCTCTCGCTAAAGAAACATTAAACGGCAAGGAGTACACTTCTTGCCATTATTTTTACCAAGAAAAGGCGTACGCAGTGGACGGTTTTCTGAAAGTTCTCGGTTTTGTTTTCTTCATTTTCTTGGGCTACGTTCTCAGGCGTGCTCACGTCCTTAAAGAAGATACCGTTCACGCACTCTCAGGCCTTTTGCTTTACGTTACCCTTCCCTGTTTGATACTTCGAAGCTTAAACGGTTTGTCGATTGAATTAAGCTACTTGTGGTTGATTGCCTTGGGACTTCTGACCAACATCTTTATGGCTGTCATTGGCTATTTTCTGGCCAAAGGTGATCCTCAGAAAAAACTCTTTTGCATGCTCAATCTCTCGGGCTTTAATATCGGTACATTCGCGATGCCGTTTTTACAAAGCTTTATTACGCCACTCGGGTTCTTATCGGTATGTTTATTCGACATCGGTAATTCGATCATGTGCACGGGAACGACCTATGCCATTGCCTCGGGTACCGGTAAAGGGGGAACTCTTGTTAAAACTATTCTTACCCGCATGCTGTCTTCCGGCCCTACGTGTTCCTACATCGTCATGATGGTGTTGGCCTTTATCGGCTGGAGTTTTCCGCCACTGATTGTGGACTGGGCTAAAGTAGGGGCTGATGCCAATGCGTTCTTGGCAATGATTCTGCTGGGGCAAAGTATCAAACTCAATATCCCTAGCGAGCAACTCAAGCGTATCTTTAAATTGCTGATTATCCGCTTGGCAGGCTCTACCGTCATGAGTTTAGCGCTTTACTTTCTCTTGCCCTTCCCGGAAGAGATTTGCAAAACGCTGGCCATCTTGGCTTGGGCTCCGATTCCAGTCGTAGCGCTGATTTTCTCTATTAAAGCCAAATGTCAACCGGCCATGGCCGCTAATCTCAACTCGCTGTCGGTGGCTTGCAGCGTTATTATCGTCTCGATTTTGCTTACGCTGCACTAACCCGATTTAATGACCAGCTCGCTTAACAGCAATCGGGTAGATCGTTGTTTGCTCTTTAGGTAAACAACGCGCCCGTGTTTTCGCAATGACTAACCAACACAGACTCACAACCACTGCACACAAAAGCAACACGGCGTCATACTTCCAGGCACTACCCATCACGACCGGAACCCAAAATGCGGCACAAATGGCAAAAGCTGAAGTTTGACAAAACTGCTGGATACTGGCTGCCATTCCCCGATTTTCAGGGAAATAGTCCAGGTTATAAACCGTGATAATGGGACGCACAACACTCATGCAGGTACTAAAGACAATCACGGCGAATAAACAGACGGGGTAGCCGGGTTCAACAAAATAGTTCAACGTAACGCCGATAATGCCCGCTGCGTACATAATGGCAATCTGCATGACCATCGTGCGCTTTTCACCGAATCGGGCCGTGATTTTTGTACAGAAAACAGAACCCAAGACCGAAACACTGATCACTGGTATCATCAAATAACCGAAATCGGTAATGCCCATTTGCATGATGTTTTCCACATAATCGGGGGCCCCGGCAGAAAACAAAATAGAACCCATGAAGACAAAACCGTTACAAAGCACGCCGGCAGTAAAGGCAATATTTTTAAACGAAGCGGCGTATTCATTCACCATTGGCACAACGTGAAAAGCCGTGCGCAACTCCCTAGGATGAGTTTCCTTTAAAAAGACAAACGAGCACAAAGCCAACGCCAGCGAGAGTGCACACAAGAAATAAAACACACTGCGCCAACCATAGAGATATACAAGCCAACCGCCAATAATCGGCGCAAAAGCCGGCGCCAAAGCGAAAATAACCGCAATGAGGCTTGTGAGCTCCTGCGCTTGTCTGCCGCTATAAAGATCCCGAGTGATAGCCATGGCCAGAACAGTGCCGCACGAGGCAAAAAGCCCCATCAAAATACGACCTGCCATGAAAACTTCGTAACCAGGACTGAATGCACAAACCGCACATGCTGCCGCATAACAGAGCATGCCGCCGATCATCACGGGGCGGCGCCCCAGCGAGTCAGAGACCGCGCCGACAAAAAGCGAAGAGATGGCAAAAAAGAGCAGATAAATGGACAGCGTTTGATAGGCAGCAATGTCACTGACGCCGAACTCACGAGCAATATCTCCCAAGCCCGGCATATACGTGTTGGCCGAAAACGGCCCCAACATTGAGCAAAACGCTAAAAGCATAGCGAGCGATTTAGAGACCGTGAAAAACATCGCTCGCTCCTTGTTACCTCAACTTAGGCTGCCTTTTTAACGAGAATGGCACCAAAAAAGCCGTCCGTTCCGCTCTCGTGAGGGGCCATCACAAAGTAAGGCGCGTGAGCCTTGGCGCATTCAGGCAACTCGACACCCTGCTTTTCCAATACATCCACGGCACTCATGATGTCAAAATCGGGATGCTCGGCTAAAAAGCGTTCGACAACGGCTTGGTTTTCCTCATGCAACAGCGAACACGTGGCGTAAACCAAACGACCACCTGCCTTCACAAGACGAGCCGCCGAGTCCAGTACATTAGCTTGAATTGCATTAATACGATCAAGCTCTTCTACGCTCATGCGCCAACGCAAATCCGGATTACGACGAAGTGTTCCCGTGCCCGAGCAAGGTGCATCCACCAACACGCGATCAAATTTTCCAGCCAAGCGCTTTACACGCTGATCGCGTTCATTCTTAATAGCAATCGGGTGTACATTACTTAATCCTGCACGACGCATCCGAGGCGTCATACCGGCCAGACGCTTTTCATTGACATCGAATGCATACAAGCGGCCGGTTGAGCGCATCAAAGCGCCAAGCGCCAACGTTTTACCACCTGCGCCTGCACAAAAGTCACACACCATCTCGCCGCGCTTGGGTTGCACTAAACGAGCGATTAATTGACTGCCCTCATCTTGCACGTCAATCTTGCCGTCTTTATACAAAGGCCAGGAGGTCAGAGCTGGTTTTGATAAAAGCCTTACACCGTCGGGCGACATCGGTGTCGGGACTGCTTCCACGCCATGCTCGGCCAACTCCGCAAGCACTTCTTCCCGTTTGGCTTTCAGAAGGTTGACACGCAAATCAAGCGGCGCGCCTTCTTTCATCGACTCAAACAGTGTGACGGCTTCATCACCAAATTGATTCAAAAGACGTTCATAGAGCCAATAAGGCAATTCCGACTGCACAAAGGGTGTTGCATTTTCGGGCTTACTGCGAAGGATATTATCTAAAGCCGGTGCATCAGGGCCGACAATGGAGTCACTTAAAGCATCGCGACCGTAGATTCGGGACAAGGCCACCATAGCAGTGAGTTTGGGCGCACGCACGGGAACTGCAGGTTTCATCTGCCACGTGATCGTTGAAAGATGACGAAGCGTAAAGAAAATGGCCTCGGCAATAATGCTTCGATCGCGCGAACCAAGCTTATGATTGAGTCGGAAAAAACGACTCATCAACACATCTGCGGGTCCGTCAAACTTCAATACCGTAGCTAAGGCTTTACCCAATTCATCAACAATCAAATTCGTAATGCGAACGCCGCCCATATGTATTTGACGCTTTGAGATGTCGATTCGGGTACTGCCCTTTGCACGACGCTCTTCTTTTGTCATTGAGTGACTTTCGCGCAATTGACGAGCTCGGGCCTGCGTTTGACGTTCCGTGAGTTTTCTCGTGGGCTTGCGAACGCCTACGCGTTTTGTTTGTCGTTTTTCCATAAATATTCAATTAAAAAGTTATACGTTACCGAAAAGCGTTAATTCGCGAGCGGTCTCATCATCCATCACGGCGCGATCACTAACACAACGTACGCGCCCGCTGACGCAGGCTTTAACGGCTCGAGCATAGAGCTTATGTTCAAATTCCAGGACACGGTCTGCTAATGTGTGTGCATCATCGCTCGGCAACGCAATCACGGCCGCCTGCCCGATAATGGCACCGGAGTCCAGTGCCGGCGTAACATAGTGCACAGTGGTCCCTGCCAGGCGAACCCCTGCATCGAGCGCTCTTTGATGGGTATCGAGTCCTTTAAAAGAAGGCAAGAGCGCTGGGTGGATGTTGATAATTTTGCCCGCAAAACGGTTCACAAACTGCTCGGTCAAAATACGCATAAAACCTGCCAACACGATTAAGTCGGGTTGAGCACGATCCACCACACGGGCAAGTTCTTCTTCAAAGGCTTCTCTCGTGGCGTATGCTTTGTGATCAACCACCGTGGTCTCAATTCCGTAGCCTTGAGCCAATCCCAAGCCCTTGGCATCCGGGCGATTGGAGACAACGAGAGCTATTCTAGCTCCCAATGTTTGAGCCCAATTTTCACGCAACGCCGTCTCTTGGATGGCCACAAAGTTACTTCCGCGACCGGAAATCAATACCACAATATTTTTCATAGTTATTTTTTTGAAATCCCACCTGGGGCAAAAAAGCATGATGCCGAACCGATCAAAAGTACAAAAACATCCTTGAGGCCAGCATCCCCACACAATAGCCACATTACAAATGCAACTCGTCCAGGATAAAGTCTACACGTTTGGTACACAAATGACCCGCTTTCGAGCGCTTCTCTATGAATAGGTCTCATAACAATCTCCTGTTTGAACGGCTCGTTATTCTCGCAACAGGACTCCGAGTTGTTTTGCTATCAAACGCCTATGGAAAGTCTCATCTGTGATTTAAGTTTCGTAAAAAGTCTCTGTCCTTCGCTGATCTATAGGGTTTTGCGCTTATGACAAGCGTTTAGCATCTCTGTCAATTTGATAAAATTCAAAGCTTGTAGTTTTTCAAGATATTTATGAAAGTTTTCAGAGGGGTTCCCCAAACATTACGCAAATATGACTGTGCCGTAGCCATCGGCAATTTCGATGGTGTGCACCGCGGTCATCAAGCCCTGCTTGAGCAAGTTGTTCAAGCAGCCGAACTACGTGCGTTACTTCCTTGCGCCGTCACATTCGAGCCACATCCCAAAGAAGTATTTCCGCACGGCCACGAAGTCCTTGCTCGCGTTAACAATTTGCGAGATAAAGTTCTCGACATTGCCGCCTGTGGCATTCAACGCATTTTCCTCTTGAACTTCAACGAGCGACTAGCCAATATGTCGCCTCGCCAATTTGCCGAAGAGATTTTGGTCGAGGGACTTCATGCTCGTTGGGTGACCGTGGGTGAAGATTTTCACTTCGGCTACAAAGGCAAAGGCACCGTTGAAGATCTAAAAACGCTCGGCAAAGAGCTTGGTTTCGAAGTTTGGGTGACGCCGACGCTTTTTCATGGCAAAGAGCGCATCTCCAGTACCCGCCTCCGTAAAGCATTGGCCGACAATGACATGTTTGAGCTTGCTCAATTGCTCGGGCACCACTATCACATCACAGGCCGAGTCGTTCACGGTCAAGAGCTCGGACGTCAGTTAGGCTTCCCGACTCTGAACATGGACTGCATTCCTGTGGACAAAAACGGAGAACCAGCCGTACGAGGCGTTTATGCCGTTTTTGTGCACGGCTTAGCCCCTTATCCTTTAGGAGGTGTGGCCAGCATCACTTGTCGCCCGACCGTTACCCGAGGGCAACCGAAAAAATACCTGCTTGAAACTCACGTCTTTGATTACCATAACGATTGCTATGGCAAAATCGTTCGCGTGGAGTTTCTCGATAAACTTCGAGATGATAAAACGTTTGCCAATCTTGAAGAACTGAAAGCGGCCATCAATGCCGATGCTCAAAAAGCAAGAGCCATTGTTGGCTTGTCACGCTCTGATGAGCCGTTGACCGAAATGTACGGTTAGTGTGAAACCGAATAATTCACGCGCTTTTGTTTAACAAACCTTGAAGAGTCCGAGGGGACCAAGGAGACTATCATGGCCAAAAACGCCGACGATCAAGCTCAAAAATATCAGCTTAATTTGCCCGATACGCCTTTCCCGATGCGCGGCAACTTGCCTGCTCGTGAACCGGGTTGGATTAAGGAATGGATGGAAAAAGACGTCTATGGTGCGGTGCGCAAAGCTCGCAAGGGTCGCAAACACTTCATTTTGCACGACGGCCCTCCGTATGCTAATGGCGATCTGCACCTAGGCCATGGTGTTAACAAGGTCTTAAAAGACATCATTAACAAATCGCGTACCATGATGGGCTACGATGCCCCGTATGTTCCGGGTTGGGACTGCCACGGCATGCCGATTGAAATTCAAATTGAAAAGCTTTACGGCAAAAACCTTCCCATCGTAGAGTTGCAAGCCAAGGCTCGTCAATACGCTCATGAACAAGTGGCCAAACAAAAAGAAGGTTTCATTCGCATGGGAGTATTGGGCGACTGGAACGACCCGTACTTAACGCTTCGCTACGATACCGAAGCCGCTCAAATCCGCGTTTTGGCCAAGATCATGGAAAAAGGATACGTCTACCGTGGTCTGAAACCCGTGAACTGGTGCTTTGATTGCCAATCCGCTTTGGCTGAAGCTGAAGTGGAATATAAAGACATCAAGGGGCCGATCATTGATGTGGCATTCCCCTTGGCCGAAGAAGATCATGACCGCGTTCAAAAGATCTTTGACTGTCAACTTGATAAACCCGTCTATACCGTCATTTGGACGACGACACCCTGGACCATTCCAGCCAACCAAGCCTTGAATATGAACCCGGAATTCGACTATGCATTGGTCGACTGCGGAGACCGTTTCTTAATTCTCGGCGAAAAACTCTTGGCCGATGCATTAAAGCGCTATGAAATGTGCGGCCAAATCAAGGGCAAGGTTAAAGGTAGCGCGCTTGAACTCGTGCGATTTGTCCACCCGCTAGCCAATCTTGACGCCGGCTACAAGCGCTTCAGTCCCGTGCAATTGGCCGACTACGTTGACGAAACAGCCGGTACCGGTATCGTTCACTCGTCTCCGGCTTACGGTGTCGATGACTTCTACACCTGCAAGAAGTACGGCATGCATAATGATGAAATCTTGAACCCGGTTCAAGGTGACGGTGTCTACGCTTCTTGGTTGCCATTGTTTGGTGGCCTTCACATCTGGAAGGCTCAACCCGTTATTGTTGAAAAGCTCAAGGAAGCCGGTGCATTGCTTTACTACGGCACCCAAGTGCACAGCTACATGCACTGCTGGCGCCACAAAACACCTCTTATCTATCGTGCGACGAGCCAATGGTTTATCCGCATGGACAAGAGCACCGATGACACGCGCCCGGCCATCGGTACCGAACAACCCAAGAGCTTGCGTGAACTTGCCTTGGCCGCTGTTGATGCAACGAAGTTCTACCCGAGCTGGGGTTACAATCGCCTGCATGCCATGATCGCCAATCGTCCCGACTGGTGTATCTCGCGTCAACGCAATTGGGGGGTGCCGTTACCCTTCTTCACCCACAAAGAAACGGGTGAATTGCATCCGAGAACGCTTGAAATCATGGAAGAGGTTGCCAAACGCGTAGAAAAAGGCGGCATTGAAACTTGGACCCAAGCCAAGGCGGAAGATTTCATGAGCGCCGAAGAGGCTGCACAATACGTCAAGACCACGGACATCCTTGACGTGTGGTTTGACTCGGGCTCCACGCACTACACCGTGGTGCGAGGCTCTCACAAAGATAAACTTGACTTCCCGATCGATCTTTATTTGGAAGGTAGCGACCAACACCGCGGTTGGTTCCACTCCTCACTTTTGATTGGTACCATGCTCGATGACCGCGCTCCCTATAACGCCCTGCTCACCCATGGCTTTACCGTTGATGAACAAGGCCGCAAGATGAGTAAGAGTCTCGGTAACACCGTTCAGTTGGGCGACGCTACGAAGAAATATGGCGCTGAAATCTTGCGTCTGTGGGTCGCTTCAACGGACTACTCTGGTGAATTAAGCTTCGGTCAAACGATCGTCAAACACGTCACGGACTCCTATCGTCGTATTCGTAACACGCTACGCTTCTTGCTGGCCAATACGAGCGACTTTGACATTACGAAGGATGCTGTGGCTCTGGAAGACATGGTCGAGCTTGACCGTTGGGCTGTGGCTCGTGTGGCTCAATTGCAAAAGGAAATCGTTGCGTTGTATGAAACGAACGACTTCCACCCAATTGTTGCCAAGCTTCAATCGTTTGCCAGTGATGATCTCGGTAGCTTCTACTTGGATATCTTGAAGGATAGACTCTATACGACGGTCGCCGATGGTCGAGCCCGTCGCTCTGCCCAAACGGCATTGTGGTACATCACCGCCACCTATCTGCGCTTGATGGCCCCGATTTTGTCCTTTACGGCAGAAGAAGCCTTTGCAATCTTCGAACCCAATAAGTCAGTGACGATCTTCACGGAAGAGTTCTTTGACGTTCCGGCCGTCGCTGATGCAGAAGCCTTGCTGGCCAAGTGGGAAACGATTCGTGCAGTCCGAACCGATGTGCAAAAGCAAATCGAAACGCTACGTGAAGCTGGCCAAGTGGGCTCGAGTCTTCAAGCCGAAATCGATATCACAGCCTCGGGCGAAGCCTATGCTGCGCTTGCGAGCTTAGGCAACGAACTTCGCTTTGTGATGATCACAAGCCGTGCCGACTTGCACGAAGGCGATTTTGCCGTCCAGGTTCATCAATCGGCCGCTCAAAAGTGTGTTCGCTGCTGGCACTATGTTGACTCTGTCGGTCACAATGCTGAACATCCGGGACTGTGTGCCCGTTGCACAGAAAACCTGTTCGGTACCGGTGAAACGCGTCGCTTTGCCTAATGCCTAACACGAGTTCCTCTCAAAGCCCCCTTCGGGCCCTAACGGGCCCCTTGGGGATTGCTTTTGCTGTTTTTGTGATTGACATCATCACAAAAACATATTTTGAGTCGACCTATAACTTAGGCGAAAGCCGTCCCGTCACCTCCTTTTTCAACTTGGTACTTGCCCACAATTACGGGGCCGCTTTCTCTTTTTTAGCCGACAGTAGCGGTTGGCAGCGTTATTTCTTTGCCGCCATTGCCGTTGTTGCCGTCGTAGTCTGTCTCAAACTGATGATCTCGCACACTCGCGAAAAGCTTTTTTGCCTTGCATTGGCACTCATCTTAGGCGGGGCCATTGGTAATCTATTCGACCGTATAATTTACGGATATGTCATCGACTTTCTAGACTTTTATTACGGTTACTGGCACTGGCCAGCATTTAACATCGCTGACTCGGCTATCGTACTCGGAGCAGGTCTTTTGATTGTCGACAGTTTCCTTCGTCCTCATTGTGATTAGGACTTTGAGATGCTTTCTGGTCAAAAAATTGTATTAGCAGTAACAGGCTCTATTGCCGCCTATAAAAGTTGTGAATTGTTGCGCCTACTGATCAAACGAGGCGCTGAGGTCTCCGTCATTATGACGGAGGCGGCACAAAAATTCGTTACCCCGTTAAGTTTTAAAGCCCTTGGTGCCAAACGCGTCTATTGTTCAGACTTTAACGACGGCGACAGTGCCATTCCTCACATTGAGGCCACAAAAGATGCTTCACTTTTGCTTGTAGCACCAGCCACAGCTAACATTTTGGCCAAAGCCGCCCATGGCATCGCCGATGATCTATTAAGCAGTGCGATACTGGCGGCCCGTTGTCCGGTCGCTTATGCCCCGGCCATGAACGCCTTTATGTGGCACAACTCAGCCACTCAACGCAACGTGGCACAACTCACGCAAGACGGCGCAACGTTCTTAGGCCCGGACTCGGGCGAGCAAGCCTGCGGCGATGTCGGAAACGGCCGCATGCTCGAGCCCGAAGATTTAATCGAGCTGCTCCAAGGCGCCTTCAGTCCCCGACTCTTGGATCGCTGCCGCGTATTAATTACGGCCGGGCCCACCTTTGAGCCTATCGATCCTGTTCGCGGTATCACGAACATGAGTTCCGGAAAACAAGGCTTTGCCATTGCCAAAGCTGCTGTGTTGGCTGGCGCTGAGGTAACGCTCGTGGCCGGCCCCTGTTCACTTAAAACCCCTGCCGGCGTACGCCGTATTGACGTGGTCACGGCCAGAGAAATGTACGATGCTGTCATGCAGGAAGTTGGACAACACGAGATTTTCATCAGTGTGGCTGCCGTTGCCGACTGGCACGTCGCTAACGCCAGTGTTCACAAAATTAAGAAAGATCACGGGACTCAACCCTTTATCGTATTTGAGGAAAATCCTGACATTCTGGCTAGCGTCGCGGCATTGGAAAATGCTCCCTATTGCGTAGGGTTTGCCGCGGAGTCTGAAAATTTAATTGACAATGCTCGCGCGAAATTAGCCAAGAAAAATATTCCTTTGGTTGTGGCCAATCTTGTTCAGGATGCAATGAACCAAGATACTACTTCAGTTGTCTTTGTCGAACGTAACGATACGACCGTTTTAAATAAGGCCACTAAAGAACACGTAGCTCAGGCGCTTATTGCCAAAATTGCCAAAGAGGTTAACTGATGCGGGACCGATTCGATCCTACGCAACTGGAACCCAAAAACGGAGATTTTGCCGACTTTGTGGATAAGCTCAACCAAAAGTCGGCCGAAGAATTAAAGGCTCTTCAAGTCAACGATGCGCTCATACGCGAGCACGCCAATGAGTTGCAACAATCGGTGGCAGACGCTCAAGCGTTGCAACGCCAAACAATGGAAACAAAACTCGGGCAAATACCCCCCAAA
>USCE01000007.1 GCA_900553105.1 uncultured Sutterella sp. | reverse complement strand
TCTCGTGGGCTCGGAGATGTGTATAAGAGACAGCCTTAGAGCCATTTACATATGCACCGTTACGCTTGACAATCTCAGAGTAGGCGAGAAAGTCTGTGTATTCTGAAAGCCACTTATCCATCAATTCGGCAAAGATTGCCTTGGAGCTCATTGCTGCTGGTTTGCTTGATATAGGAGAGGTCGTAGCACGTTGGGATTCTTTGTTCAGTTTCATCTTCTTCTAATCTTTTGATTACATTATCAACAATTACACTAATGTCGCCGAATATTATTCTTGCCTTTTTTATAGCTGAAATGATCTATTGGGCGAGTGTCGACTGTTATTAGGGTATAGCCGCTTTCCATACATCGTCGCCTTTTTTCCTCGTCTCTCGCTTGTTGTTTTCGTAGCTTTTCCTCGCCGTCCTCACCTATTCCCTTGTAATGGAATCCACCATTGAGTTCTATGGCGATCTTTCTGTCAAAAAAGACAATGTCCAATTCCATGTCGATGGCTTTGCGATCGTTGTACTCTATCCGCTCGTTTGGATAGCGTTGAGATAGGCACTCTTGGGCTTTGAGTTCAGGGATAGAGCGAGTTGTATGTTCTCGCAAGCATGCGTTGCGTTGACAGGCTTGTGAGCAGTACTCAAACGTATCGTGAGTGTTTCGCCCTTCAAGGACACTTTGAATCGCTTTTTTAGATCTGGGGAAAGTTTTACGACAATTCTGGCAAATTAAAAGAATAGAATCGTTAGGTTGAGCTTCTGTAAAGTTTTCTATGTCTGCTATTTCTAGCATTTTTTTCCTTTCAAAAAACTTAAAGCCCTAGTTAGCAAGGTTTTTTGGAGGCAAAAAAAAGGCGTGAAACCCAATAGGCAGGAAAAAAATAAGGAAGGTCAAAGAAGAGAGAACGTTCTTGGAGAGGTAAACAGAACGAAAGAAAGCAAAACAGAAAGAAGAAATCAAAGAATAGTATTCCTCTCTCGCCGTTGGGATTGTTTCGCATTTCCAAAAAGGAAATGCTCACACTCCCAACGAAGTCCTCGGGTCTTACGCCCCGAGTCCTTCAATGCCTTTCTTTTTATACTTTCCTTCTCTATAAAAAAAGAAGCAGATATATCCATTAGGGGAAAGATTGAAGACATTAAACGAAAGTCCTTCTAGATCGCCTTGTTTACAGGGGATTGAGCGCCATCGCAAAAAACGGACAATTCAAACTCCGCCACAAATCACTCAAAAAATGGAAAAAAGAGACTCGCGTTTTACTGAAATTCGCAGGAATTCGTTGGGGTAAGTAGCTGCCGACATCAACTTTAAAATCAACATCGTCATGACGAACAACTTCTACCACTTCCGAGTCTCAAAATCGCTCAACAACTTCCGGCTTGCCAACATACCCAAGCACAAACTCAACGGTTTTCAAATCTCAATCAACGGCAAGCCGACCAACCAGCTCCTTGATCGCGTCAGCTTCAAGACAAACGACGTTATCGAGATTCGGCGTGTGGATAGATTGCGAGACTATCCACTTCTGGATTTCCGACGTGACTTCGTCAAGGAGGTTCTGGCGCCACTTCCGCACCTTGGGAATACAAGATCATTGAGCAGCCTGTTTCGTGGCTGTAAGAGCCTCCGTAGCGTCCCGCGAGACCTATTCGTCAATAACGCGCAGGTCACCGATTACAGCGACACGTTCAATGGATGTTCAGCCTTAACTCCTGACGTGGATTTAAACCCTAACGGTTCGATTGGATTGGATGGTTTTGCTAACGGCTGCAAAGGACAGGCTATTGTGCATTCACGTGCGCGATCTCGAATACAGGTGTACTTGGACAAGGCAAAGGATGCTAACGCTGCCATCCATTGACCAGCGATACTCTATCTGTTGTAAAAAAGCAGCACTCTTTCGAATACGCCTGATTGGTTTGAAATTGTCAAAAATTAGCAACTGACTCGCCACCAGAATTTAAAAGCCCAGGTGCTAAGGCTCCTGGGCTTTGCTATTTCAGGACCAAGTATTTTTTCCTCGTACGACGAAATAAGGCAGGAATAAAACATTCCTCTCCCGTTGCGGTGTACTCGGCCGTGTTACTGGGGAGCGGAGAACTAGACTAATAGATTTTCGTTTTATTGGTTAAACCTCGTATTCGTCCTACTTAAAGGTATATTTGGGTGTCAGAACGTATAGCTGATGGCGGCAGAATAGATATTGGCCGACATGCTACAGCTATGTCCGTCGTTGATATCGCCTACTGAGGAATTGAGTCCAGTAGCATCGCTCTTTGAGTAGTCTAGGCCACGCATCCAAATGTGGGCATAGCTCATATCGAGTTTCCAGTTTTCCCATTGAAACCCAGTGCCTACGCTAATGCCGGTACGGCCGTGACTGGGAACCATGAAGTCGGCATGTGCCTCGTTGGTGACTGGTGTTTCATGCCATATGCCTGCGCGTAAGGCAAGCCAATCCATAGGTTCATATTCCACACTAGCATTGAAGTTCCATCCGTCTCGCCATTTTTTCTTGTCCCTTGATTGAAAGTCCGAATCAAATTTGATATTTAGTGCATCATAAGTGGACCAGCGGGTGAAAACAGTCCCCACTTCGATACTCAGATTGGATCGGGGGCGGTAGGTCAAACCAATAGCAAAGGAGTCAGGCAGACGTACCTTACCGTGTACATCAGTATCAATAGAATGAGGTACTTCTCCTTGATCGGCCAACATATTTTTTTGATGTTTGGAAAAATCTGCCGTGCCAGCGATATCGAGTGTAACAGGACTTTTGTAGGCAAAGCCTAAAGAGAGCTTGTCACTCATGCGTAAGTGAAGGCCCAAGTGGGCTCCTATTCCCCAATCCGTGCCGTCAAGAGTCATTTTGATGTCATCTGTTTGTGTTGGGGCTTGGGAGACAAATTGGAGGGTGGGAATCTGCTGCCTCATAGTAAAACTGGCGTACATGATTTCTAGGCCGGCCGAAAGAGCTAAGGCATTGTTAACCTTCATGGCCGCCGTAGGTACTAGGGAAAAGGTCTGGAATTTAATGTCGGTCAGGTGATAACGACCTGGCCAGTTATCAGGAAAATTGTTGTCAAGACCGAAACGTGAGAACAGACCTAGACCTAGCCAGAATCGCTCGTTGAGTTGATGGGATAGGTAAGCGTATGGCTCGGATAAGATGTGTGACTTGTTGGTTATGGATATATGGTCTCCATCGACTAGATTGAGGTCAATAGTACTTTCTGGAATGTTGGCAGCGTAACCAACCATGATGTGCGTACCAGGTAAATGCGTAATTCCTGCGGCATTGTAAGCGATACTCGAAGGATCATCCGCACGCCCGACCATGCCTCCAGCCAGCGCTTGTCCTCTCGAACTCCATTGTGTCAAGGCAAAGCCTTCGGCTTTTGCCACTGTTGCCTGACATGCACATAAAAGACAGACGATAGAAATGACATATAGCTTTTTCATGTGAATTTCCACCAAAACAATCCAGGCAGTAGCAGACAGCTAAAGTATAGATGTCTCTTACAATAAGATATAGTATAAATCAAGTGGTTTTGTCGAGTTACTGACTTGTATTTAATTGATTTTGTTTCCTTATTTGAGATGAAAATGTTTTGAATCATTGCTTGGGAATTTGCTACAGTAACCACTGTTTAAGTGGCGATGAGAACCTTAAAAAATCATTGGATATAAAGGAACTTCCTTTCGCTGTAAGAGATCTAAGCGTTACTATATCTATTGCATTATTATTCAAAAGTATTTGAATATTTGTTGCCCGCGAAATTTCGCAGGCAACAAATCACGGTTTATCTATCAATGAATCGGAACAATGAGAACAGGAGTGTTGCAAGAGGCAATCATGGCACGAGTGGCGCTGCCGAAAACGAGAGAACGTAGGGCACTTTTACCGTGAGAGCCCATCACCATTATGTCAAGGTTGTTTTCTGCGTAATCTGGTAATACCACGTTCGCATCCCCGACGAGTTTCTTGGAGTCAACAGCAACACCGGCAACATCAAACTTTGCTTGTGTGTCACGAATCGCGTAATCGAACTCAAGTTGTTCAATGTCTGCCCAGGTCGCTTGCGGCGGAATAGGCTTGACTTCGATGAATTCAGGCGCATAGAGCGGCTCGTCGCTCACAACGTGAATGATTTCAAAAGTGGCATCAGGGCCGAAAAAGTCGCGGTGTTTGACAATGTAGTCAGCACACTTCGGACCAAAACTCGAGCCGTCGACCGACAGGCCAACTTTCAACGCCGCCTCTTTAGCCTTATTGCCGTCACGGCAAATCAGAACAGGGCATTTGGCGCGTGCAATTGTGGCTTGGGAAACAGAACCCATATAGAGGTTTTTCATCGGTGTTAAACCGCGTGCTCCCATAACAATTAAATCGGCGCGTGAGACGTTGGCATAGTCGGCAATCATTTCGGCGGCGTGACCAACCAAAAATGTCTTTTTGACCGACAAGGGCATACTTTCCAGCTCGTGAGACAGAGACATCCAGACGTTTTGCGCTTCAGCAGCATAGTAGCTTTCGGCATCAAAGTCTCCCCGTTCGGATACGCGATCCGAGAGGGGCTTTTGCACGTAGAGCAATTCCACATCGGGACGTTCGCTATCGAGCCAAGATTTTCTGGCCAATAAGAATCGAACGGCTTCGCGGCAGTCCATGCCGCCGTCAACAGGGATCAAAACACGCATAAACTGGAACTCCTTTTTTATTGTGAAGCCGTGGCGAAAAATTGAACTAAATCAAAGTGTTGTATCTGTAGAATGATTCTTCGCCGTTTGATTTTAGTGTACTCCTTTATTGGGCACGAGTAAGGCTATTTGGGCATGTTCTGCGTTGTGTCAAAAGCCTTGAGAATGTTTTTGCTGCTATTGATTCGATTTTTGTTGAAAATAGATTGAAAAACCTAGAAAAATCAAAATGAAAAGCCACATCAATCCGACTATAATTAGCACTTTCTTTGTTTAAAACAATCGTAGTTCATCATGCAAGATTTGTCCCAGATCGTTTCCGAGGCACAAAGTGCCTTCGCGCAGGCTCAAACGCCTGCCGCACTTGAAGATGCCAAAGCCAAATTTTTAGGTAAAACGGGCAGCATCACCATGCTTATGAAGGGCTTGTCCAAACTCACGCACGAAGAAAAGCGTGAAATGGGACAAAAGCTCGGTGCCACCAAGCGTGCTGTAGAAGAAGCATTGGAAGCCCGTCGTGAAGCACTGGCTAACGAAAAGCTCAATGCTCGTTTGGCCGCTGAAGCGCTTGACGTGACATTGCCCGGTCGCAAGTACCCGCAAGGCGGCATCCATCCGGTGATCGTTACGCAAATGCGAATTGAAGAGATTTTCCGCTCCATTGGTTTTGACGTGGCTGATGGCCCTGAAATTGAAACGGACTGGTACTCGTTTACTGCACTCAACAACCCGCCCAATCACCCGGCGCGTTCCATGCAAGATACGTTCTATGTGGATCGTGAAGACGAAACGGGCAAGCTTTTACCGTTGCGCCCGCATACCTCCCCTATGCAAGTGCGCTATGCCCGCACGCATACGCCGCCCATTAAAGTATTGGCTCCGGGGCGCACGTACCGAGTCGATAGCGATGCAACGCACTCGCCGATGTTCCACCAAGTGGAAGGGTTGTGGATTGACACCAATGTCAGTTTCTCGGATTTGAAAGGTGTTTACACCGATTTTCTGCGTCAATTCTTTGAAACCGATGCCCTTAAAGTGCGTTTCCGTCCGAGCTACTTCCCCTTTACAGAGCCCTCGGTTGAAGTCGACATGATGTTTACTAGCGGTCCGAAGAAAGGTCGTTGGTTGGAAATCTCGGGCGCCGGAGAAGTGCACCCCGAAGTTGTTCGCAACTACGGACTTGATCCAGAACGTTATATTGGTTTTGCTTTCGGCTCTGGCCTTGAACGCTTGACGATGTTGCGTTACGGAATCGACGACTTGCGTCTGTTCTTTGAAGGCGATTTGCGCTTTTTGAAGCAATTCAATCGTTAATGGCTCAACGTAAAATAAAAGAGAAATAAGATGTTATTTTCTGAAAGCTGGTTACGCTCTTATATCAATCCGCAAATGACCACCGATGAGTTGTGTGAAGCCATGACGATGTCGGGACTTGAGGTCGAAGAAGTAAGCTCCGTGGCTCCGGCCTTTACGGGTGTTGTAGTTGCTCGAGTTTTGTCGGTCAAGGATCACGAAAATTCGGATCACTTGCACATCTGCCAAGTCGATACTGGCGACGGGGAGCCTGTGCAGATTGTTTGCGGCGCTCCGAATGTTCGCGAAGGTATTTTGGTGCCGTGCGCCAAGATCGGTGCCGTTTTGCCGGGTAACTTCACGATTAAGCAGGCCAAAATGCGTGGCGAAATTTCCATGGGGATGCTTTGCTCGGCCCGCGAGTTGGGTATCACTGAAGATCACTCCGGTCTTTGGATTTTGCCCGATGATTTGACGGTGGGAGAGGATATCCGCACGGCTTGCCACTTAGATGACAAGAAAATTGAAATCAAATTAACGCCTAATCGCGGCGATGCGCTATCGCTTGTCGGTGTGGCCCGTGATTTGCACGCTGTCACGGGTGCTCCTTTGACGCTGCCTGAAATTAAACCGTTTGCGGCCAATTCCGACACGAAGATCGATATTGAAATCGATGCGCCGGATCTTTGCGGTCGTTACACCACGCGTCGAATTGACCATCTCAATATTCACGCGCCGACACCGCAATGGATGAAAGATCGTTTGGAACGAAGCGGCCAACGTAGCATTTCGGCTTTGGTGGACATCTCCAACTACGTGATGTTGGAGTGGGGCGTGCCGACGCACTTTAGCGACGCTGAAAAGATCAAGGGTGGTAAGTACGTCGTGCGTTGGGGCAAAGACGGCGAAAAGATCGAGCTTTTGAACGGTCAAACGGTCGAAGTGACGCCGGAATTCGGTGTTATTTGCGATGCTGAAGGCCCCAAGGTGCTCTCGGGTATTATGGGCGGTGAAGACACGAAAGTGACCGATGAAACCACGTGTGTTTCCATTGAATCGGCTTTCTGGCACCAAAAGGCAATCCAAGGGCGTTGTCGCAAATTGAACTTCTCTACCGATGCGGCTTACCGATATGAACGTGGTGTGGACTTCGGTCGTACCGAAGACGTGTTGCAATACATCACGCAATTGGTGGTCGAGATCTGCGGTACGGATAAAACCGCCGTCGGTCCGGTGATTGATGCCGTGACCGTGTTGCCTGAACGTGGCATCGTGACGATGCGTGCCGATCGTGCTCGCAAAGTCATCGGCATGGATATTGCCACCGAGACGATGGCCGAATGCTTTAAGCGTTTGGGGTTCGAGTTCACATTGGAAAACGAAATCTTCTCCGTGAAGTCTCCTTCCTATCGTTTCGATATCGAAATCGAAGAAGACTTAATTGAAGAAGTTGCTCGCCTTGTGGGTTACGAAAAGTTGCCCGATGTGCCGCCGATGGCTAAGGCCGAAATGCACACTCGTGCAGAAGGCACGCGCACGGCGCACGACTTACGTCGTCAATTAGCCAACCTCGGGTACCAAGAACTGATCAATTTCAGCTTCGTGCCCGAAGAGTGGGAAAAAGACTTTGCGGGCAACGATAAGCCCATCAAGCTCTTAAACCCTATTGCTAGCCAGTTGTCCGTGATGCGCACGCAAATGGTGGGCGGTTTGGTTGATATCCTCAAATACAACCTTAATCGCAAAGTCGGTAGTGCCAAACTTTTTGAAATCGGTCGCATTTTCCGTCCTGATGAGTCCGTTGTGACAACAGAATTTTCCGTCAAGGGCGTGGATCAGCCCGTGCGTATCGCTGGCCTCTTATACGGTGATGCTATGGGTGAACAATGGGCTGTTCCTGCTCGTTTGGCAGATTTCTTTGATGCCAAGGGTGATGTGGAGCGACTCATTTATCCGTTAACGGCTCAATTTGTGGCCAAGAGCTTTCCAGCATTGCATCCGGGACGCAGTGCCGCCATTGTGATCGACGGCAAGGAAGTGGGTTTTGTGGGTGAATTGCATCCGAAGTTGCAACAAACTTACGGCTTGCCTCATGCGCCGATCGTTTTTGAAATCGACTTGGCCTCAATCACAAAGACTCCTGTGCCATGGCATGAGCCTGTGAGCAAATTCCAACCGATTTTGCGTGATGTGAGCGTTGTCGTGCCTCATGGCGTGACCTTTGATGCACTTCAGTTTGCTGTGCTTGATGCGGCTCAAAAGGATGCTCGTTTGAAAGGCTTTGAGTCGTTAAGTCTTTTTGACTTGTACCAAAAACCGGCTCAAGAAGGCGAGCCTGCTGAAACTAGCATGGCGCTTCACTTACGCATTCAACCGACTGACGACAGCTACTCCGGACAAGATGCCGAAGCAGCACTGGAAGCGGTCATCGAAGCGTTGGCCGGCGTTGGAGCAATGTTGCGTCAATAGTGCTCTACGAGAGTATCGGCCGCAGAGATTGTTGTCTAAACCCGATCTGCGGCCGATCCGTGTTTAAAAGGGGCACCGAAGAAATGTAATAAATTTCCTTGAAAATCAAAGGAAAACGATTCTTTGGTACAATGCCTCAATGTTCTGATTAACGTTACTTTTTAGAGAGATTGCGATGGAAACGAAAACCATGACGAAAGCAGATTTGGTTGAGATGCTTTTTATCCGTAAGGGCATCAACAAACGCGAAGCTAAGGAAATGGTCGATGCGTTTTTTGATGAAATCCGCGGAGCATTAGAAAGCGGCCGTCCAGTGAAATTGTCGGGCTTTGGCAACTTCCAGCTGCGCGACAAGGCTCAACGCCCGGGCCGCAATCCTAAGACCGGGGAAGAAATCGCTATTACCGCTCGCCGAGTGGTGACTTTTCATGCCAGTCAAAAATTAAAAGATGCGGTCGCCAAGACCCATCCCTCTTTGCAAGAAGACTCCGCTAACTAATCCTTCGGGAGAAATGCAAGATGGCTTCTGAAGAACCTGTACGGATGCTTGAGGCGGATAACGGCGCCTTTGAGCTCACCGAAATTGATGCGCCCGATGAGGAATTGCTCGGGCGTTATCTGCCGATTGGCGATGTAGCCAAATCGATCGGCGTAAATCCCTCGGTGTTGCGCTTCTGGGAGCAGGAATTCCCGCAATTGCGTCCCACCAAGCGTGGTAATCGTCGCTATTACTGCTCGGAAGACGTCGCGCTCATTCGTACAATCCAACATTTGCTCTACGAAGAGCACTACACTATTTTGGGCGCTCGTAACAAGATTCACGAGTTGCAAGTTCAAAATAAGGTCAAGGGTATTTTGGATGAGAAAAAGAGTGCTCCTTTGGTTGGCGCCAAATCGAAGAAGTCTCAAAAATTCGATTTCAAAGGGGCTTTGGCAGAGTTGCGTGCCATCCGTGAATTGTTAGCAACGCCGGACGTTCTCGAGCACGCTCATCAAGAAAAGCTCGCTAAAGAAAAGGCCGAGCGTGAAGCTGTCGAAAATTTCACGCTGGTTTCCGAAGATCTTAATGATCTGCTTGCGCAAGAGGCTGCTCAAGAGACGCAAAATGCGGTCGAACAGGCCGCTGAGGTGCAAGAAGAGATCATTGCCCCTCACTCCTATGACTTGGGAGCGATCGGAGTGGAAAGCGAAGACTTTCTTCAACCGAGCCCGATGATCGGAAACATGATATGCGGTGAGACGAAACAAAAGTCTGTTGAAGAACAAGCGCCGAAGGCCGAGGACAACACAAAGAAAGCTCAGGAAGAAAAAGTTGAAAAAAAGGTGGATACGTCGCACTTAGTCGTGCCACCTTTGCCCGGTCAAGGACCAACGGCTTTTACGATCGGAATGAAAGTTCCGAAAGGAGTTCATGCGTCAACATTGACCTACTCGTCAACCAAGATGTGGAAAAAGTGAGATCGGATTCGGTTCGCTATTGCGAAAGCGTTTGTGATAGTGTAAGATTTCCGTTCTCTGTCGGGGCGTAGCGCAGCCTGGTAGCGCACTTGCATGGGGTGCAAGGGGTCGCGAGTTCGAATCCCGCCGCCCCGACCACAGAATTACGGAATGAGGAGATGACGAAAGTTGTCTCCTTTTCCTTTTTTACAGGAACATTTCCTGAAGATCCGACAAAAATGCCCAGCCCTTTTCAGTCGCTTTAATGCGGGAGGTGCTCTCGGGCATCAAACCGAACCTTCTAGCTCGGTCAAGACATTCTCGAATATCTTCAATGGTCAAATGCGTGCGTTGCGCAAGAAGACGGCTGTCAACGCCTTCCTTGAGCCTTAACACATTGAGCATAAATTCAAAGGCTTGTTCATCTTTCTCGACGCTGCGCTTTTCAGCGACAGCGTTGCCCGCCAAGGCGTGTTTGATGAAGCTAGCGGGATTGCTGAAACGTCTTTCTCGGACGATGGTGCCGTCAGTCATCGTAATTTTTGAGTGGGCGCCGGCACCGCAAGCGATGTAGTCGCCGAATTGCCAGTAGTTGAGATTGTGGCGGCAACGTTTGCCGTGTCGCGCATAGCCCGATACTTCATAGTGCTCAAATCCTGCCGCTTGCAACGTTTCAACGACGGTATCTTGCATCTGTGCACAAAGATCTTCATCGGGAAGGGCTTCAGGCGTGTGTTTGGCAAAGACGGTGTTGGGTTCAATGGTGAGTTGATAGCAAGATAAATGCGTTGATCCAGACGCTAAAGCCTCAGCAAGGTCAGATTTAAGCCCTGTAATCGTTTGACCGGGTAGGGCAAACATCAGGTCCAAGTTAAAGTTCTCAAACGTTTCTCGGGCAATTTTGATGGCTTCTAGAGCCTCTGCGCGATTGTGCACTCTTCCGAGCCGTTTCAGAAGCTGATCGTCAAAGCTTTGGATGCCCATAGAGAGGCGATTGACAC
Organism: uncultured Sutterella sp.; assembly: GCA_900553105.1. Lineage (GTDB taxonomy): Bacteria > Pseudomonadota > Gammaproteobacteria > Burkholderiales > Burkholderiaceae_F > Aphodousia. The sequence goes on along the minus strand of USCE01000007.1, from coordinate 17,167 downwards.
CGCTTTGTCGATAGGCCTTGAAGTTGGCGACATCTGCAGTGCCGGGGTTGGCTTCGAGCGTAATTTCGATATCGTCAGCAAAGGGATAGAGCGCGTTGGCTCGCGATAAAAACGCATCCAATAATCGAGGCGCAATCAGTGATGGAGTGCCGCCACCGATAAAAATGCTTTGCAGTGTGCGATTTGATGTTAAAGGGGCACTTTTCTCAAGATCGAGGATTAACGCTTCAATGTAACGCTCTGCCGGGTTCTCTTCTTTGGGCAGAGCGTGTGAATTGAAGTCGCAGTAAGGGCACTTTTGAAGGCACCAGGGCCAGTGAACGTAAAGGGAGAGGGGGATAGTGGTAACGTCCATCTTTAAAGTGCCCAGCGGCGTTGAATTTCATCAATGAGTTTGACCATCGCCTGCCCACGGTGACTGATGGCATTTTTTTCGTCTGCGGTTAATTGTGCGGCGGTTTTACGAAGCTCGGGGAGGTAAAAGTGCGGGTCGTAACCAAAGCCGCCGTCGCCCGCCGGTGTATCGATCACCTCGCCGTACCAGCGACCTTCTGCAATGACGGGCTCAGGGTCGTCGGCATGACGCACGGCAACAAGAACGCAAGTGTAATGGGCGCTGCGATCGGCGACGTCTTGCAGCTTTTTAACCAAAAGGTCGTTATTTTTTTCGTCTGTTGCGCCTTCACCGCTAAAGCGAGCAGAGTAAACACCCGGTGCGCCTCCTAATGCGTTAACACAAATGCCGGAGTCGTCAGCAATAGCGGGCAGTCCGGTAATATTTGAAGCGTGTCGGGCTTTCAAGAGACAATTTTCGATAAAAGTGCCGAAGGGCTCTTCGGCCGCCGGCACATTAAACTCACCTTGCGGGTGAACTTCAATTTGTAACGGCGCTAAAAGTCGAGTGAATTCCCGCAATTTACCTTTATTGTTACTGGCTAAAACAATCTTCATGGTATGTTCCTCGGTTAGGCGCTTTGAAGTGTTTCGTTTTGCAAGGCGATAATACGGCCGATGGCGCCTTTGGCCAATTGCGTCATTGTGGCCATTTCTTCTTCTGAGAAGGGTTCGCCTTCAGCTGTGCCCTGAATTTCAACGAAGCGTCCGTCATCAGTCATCACAAAATTCATGTCGGTTTCGCAATGGCTGTCTTCGGCGTAGTCAAGGTCGGCCACGGCCATGCCCTCAAAAATGCCGACGCTTACCGCCGCAACATTACCCTTTAAAGGCGACTCGGTGATTTGCTGTTTTTCAAGCATTGTGCGAACGGCTAAGGCCAGCGCCAGCCAAGCGCCGGAAATGGAAGCGCAGCGCGTGCCGCCATCGGCTTGAATGACATCGCAGTCTAAATGAATCGTGTACCCTTGAATCTTTGAGCGATCAACCACGGCGCGAAGCGCGCGGCCGATTAAGCGTTGAATTTCTTGCGTACGACCCGTTTGTTTGCCTTTGGAGGCTTCGCGTTCGCAACGCGTGTGTGTGGCACGCGGCAAAAGACCGTATTCGGCCGTCAGCCACCCCTCGGGTTTATCTTTCAGAAAGCGAGGCACGCCCTCCAAAACAGAAGCGGTGCAAATCACTTTCGTGTCACCTACTTCCACTAAGACAGAACCTTCGGCGTGCTTAGTGTAGTGCGGTGTGAATCGCACTGGACGAATTTCATCGGGTTGACGATTAGATGGACGAATCATGATGGATCTCCGAAAGAGTTATTATTTGGCCTTGATGCCTCTTGGGGCTTTGTCTTGGTGTTGTGTTGGCTTGGGCGAAAAGAGCATTGTTCCACCCATGGCAGCCGTCCAAGGACCAACCAAACCCGTGTGAGGTTGCCAATGTTGCCCGCTATCGTTGCTTACAAGGTAGCCTTTGTCGGTTTGGGCGTAAAGCATGGCATCCTTGGCATCTAGCGCTAAAAACTTGCCGAAGTCTTTGCTGACAAATCTGGGGTGCCAAAAACGAGCCTCTTGCGTAGAAACGTAAACGCCTTTTTCGGTGGCTGCAAAAAGCTTATTTTGGAAAGCCAGTAACGAGAAGAAATGCCCACACAAATTGCCGTCGTACTTAAGGCGCCAGCGAGAGCCTGAAGAAGCTTGATAAATCGCACTGTTGGTGCAGGCATAGAGCATATTGTCAAAGCTTTCGATGTCGACAAAGGGCGCATCTTTGCGAGCTGGACAGATTTGCTGCGCGACGGGGTTATCAAGCTCAAACGCATGGATACCTGCTTCGCTCACCACAAAAAGCTGGTTGCGATGAACGGTCAGTCCGAAGAGCTTGCCGAGAGAGTCGGTTTCGTTACCAAAAAAGATCGTCCAACTCGCGCGGTCATCGTGACTAATTTCGATGCGATTAAATAGGTAATTGAGGCGAAAGCTGACGCCTTCGGGTCCGTTTGTCACTAAAGGCATTGTGTGATGTTCCGTTGGCAGATAGACGCATGGATTGTAGCCCAAAAGTTATCGGGGGTAGGACCGAGACATTTGTACGAGTAGCTCGAAATCTTTTTGGTGCGAGTGTTGGAGGATGATTTTTGAGAATTTGTGTTGTTATTTTGCAACAGAGTGATGGGTTAAAAGGGGGTGATTCTTGACAAACGGGGGGGGGTAATGTAGGAAAATCTCAGACAGCAAAGCAATTGTCTTGTCGATGATTGACTTTCAACATAGCAAAATTCCATTTTTTGAAGGAATAAAAAATGAAAAAGACTTTAGCTGCTGTTGCTGTCTTGAGCGCCTTTGCAGGCTCTGCTCTTGCCGCTGATGTGACGATCTATGGTCGTTTGGATGGCGCATTGCAATATAAGAATTCGGAAGTCACGGGTTTCGATGGTAAAAAAGTTGTCGATGATTCTGCTTGGGGCATGGAGTCCGGTGGTTCTACGACGAGTCGTTTGGGTATCAAGGGTTCCGAAGAAATCTCTGAAAACTTGACGGTTGGTTTCGTTCTCGAACAAAAATTAATGACCGATACTGGTGCGGATTCTGACGCTGATCGTATTTTCGACCGTGAATCCGTTGTATACGCCAAGACAAATCTCGGTACATTGTATGCCGGTCGTATCAACTCTATGTGGTCTGATGGCGGTTCTACCAATTTCTGGGCTGGCAATTATGTTGTGTTCGGAACGGGAACGGGCGGCTCCATTGGTGCTGGTACAAGCTTAATGGTGGGGCACAGCCGTGCTGACAACCGTTTGAGCTATGTTTCTCCGACGTTTGCCGGCTTTACTGTGTACGCTGAATATGCCATGGGCTCGGATGATGTTGAAGAAAATACTCGCGAATCTGATCGTCCGGCAGCTTTGGGCTTGAACTATAAGAACGGCGCTTTTGGTGCTGGCTTAGTGGTGTCCACGGTCTTTGAAGAAGATTCTGCTACTCACGGTGAGGATCCGGAAGATCAATACACGGTTAACCTTGGTGCGAGCTATGACTTTGGCGTCGCTAAGGTAATGTTGGCTGGTCAGTACTTCAAGGATGCAAACTCCGTTGGTATGTTCACCGATAAGTCTGTTTGGAGTTTAAAGAACGCTCCTGAATTTGACGAACTCGAAGGTTATGGTTTGGCTTTAGGGGCTGATATTCCCTTGGCTGGCGGTACATTGACGGTAGGTGGCTCATACACGGATGGTGAAGATAAGGGCGATGTTTATGCGGTTGATACCGAATTCAACGGTTACAACGTTGCTGCCCAATACAAGTATCCGTTGAGCAAGCGCACCCGCTTATACGGCACGGTTGGTTATACCCACCTCGAATGGGATTACCAAGATGCTCAAGACAAAGCTGAATACGAAAGTTTCGGCGCCAATGTTGGTATCGCCCACTACTTCTAATCTGAGTTAGGCAGTTTCCTACTACCTTCTGCCAAACTTAGTTAGTCGTTAGGCAACTTTCTCGGGACGACGGTTCCGAGAAGGTTGCCTTTTGTTGTTTTTAAACAACGAAAGTATGCAGATAATGTTTTATTTTCTTGACAGACGGGGGGGGGTAGTGTAGGAGAATTTCAGACAGCAAAGCAATTGTCTTGTTGATGATTGACTTTCAAATGAAGAAACATTCCATTCTTAAAAGGAATAATTGCTATGAAAAAGACTTTAGCTGCTGTTGCTGTCTTGGGTGCCTTTGCTGGCTCCGCCTTGGCTGCTGATGTTACGATCTACGGTCGTATCGATACAGGCCTTGGTTACACGAATACCGAAAAGTTTGATCAAAATGGGGTGAAAACAACTGACGATTCAGCCCTTTCCATGATCTCTGGTGGTTCTACGACGAGCCGCTTTGGTATCAAGGGTTCTGAAGAAATCTCTGAAAACTTGACGGTTGGTTTCGTTCTCGAAAAAGGCTTGACAATCGACGATGGTACGTCAAAGAATGACACGATGTTTGATCGTGAAAGTTCTCTTTGGGTTAAGACGAATTTTGGTACTGTCTACGCAGGTCGTTTAGGTAGCTTGTTCTCTGATGGCGGTTCGATGGCGATGTGGGGTAATCACGTGGCTTTCGGCTCTGGCACGGGTGGTAGCTACGGTGCTGGTTACACCTTGTTGGCTTCTCAAAGTCGTGCTAGCAATCGTATTTCCTACGCCTCTCCTGTTGTTGGTGGCTTTAAGTTCGCCGCCGAATACTCCATGGGTGGAGCTGAAGAAAATACTCGTGATACAGACCGCGAAGCAGCCTTAGGCGTTGAATACAAGAACGGTGCATTTGGCGCAGCAATGGTTGTTGGGACCATCATTGAAGAACGCGCAGAGCACGGTGTCGATCCTGAAGATCAATACACTGTTAGCCTTGCAGCCGATTATGACTTTGGTGTAGCTAAGGTTTACTTGGCTGGTCAATATTTCAAGGATGCCGATACGGTTGGATCCTTTAATACGGATAACTTCGCAACGGCCTTTACTGGACGTGATGAACTCGAAGGTTACGGTTTTGTTGTCGGTGCCGATGTTCCGTTAGCAGGTGGTACGTTGACGGTCGGTGGCGCTTACACGGATGGTGAAGATAAGGCCAAGGATTCGAGTCTTGAATTCAGTGGTTGGAACGTTGGCGCTCAATACAAGTATCAATTGAGCAAGCGTACCCGTGTTTACGCGACTGTCGGTTATACCAATCTTGAAGCTGAACAAGACAGCTGGTCTGACAAGGAAGAGTACAAGTACTGGGGTGGCAACATCGGTATGGCTCACTACTTCTAATCTGAGTTCCGGCAGTTTAACTACTACCTTCTGCCAAACTTAATTAGTCGTTAGGCAATAACCTCGCGGTGACGATCGCGGGGTTTTGCCTTTTGTTGTTTTTGTACAACAAAAATTTCATTTAGAAAGTAATGAATATTTCTTTGATTTTTCAATTAGTTGTTTGTTTTCTTTGCTTCAGTAAGTAATGTTTGCCCCAATATCTGGAGCAGTTAAAAGTTTGACTAAAAGTTCTCAGACGCGTAACAATGCAACTCAAGCAGAAGACGTTCTGCGTTTTCCTCTAGAGGAAAAATTCTTTTTTCAAAAAGGTAGTAATCATGAAAAAGACTTTAGCTGCTGTCGCCGTTCTCGGCGCATTTGCCGGCTCCGCTTTGGCTGCCGACGTTACCCTCTATGGTAAGGTTGACTTTGGTTTCGTCTATGATAACGTCCAAAATAAGGGTGGCGTTGACGGTGCTGACAATAATTCCGTGGGTCTTGAATCGGGTGTTAGCTCTGGTTCCCGTTTCGGTTTGAAGGGTTCCGAACAAATCTCTGAAGGTTTGACGGTTGGTTTCCAATTGGAACAAGGTTTCAATGCTGATGATGGTACGTTCAGCTCTGACCGTATGTTCCATCGTGAAGCTCGTGTGTACGCTGCTACAGATTTCGGTACTTTCCATTTCGGTCGCTTTGGCGCCTTGGAATCTGGTACGGGCTCTTTGGATATCGCAGGTAGTCTTACTGCTTCTGGCACGGGTTATGCTGGCACTTTGGACCAAAGCACAGTGTTGCGTACATACAGCCGCATGGACAACTCCATCGCTTATACTTCGCCTGAATTCGCAGGTATGAAGTTGAGTGCAATGGTTTCTCTCAAGACTGCCTCGATGGATTCTGATGGCGTAGAAATCGAAACAGAAGAATCTAACCATGAATCTGATCGTTACTACGGTGTTGGTTTGACAGGTCAATGGGGTAATTTGGGTGCTGGCTTGGTCGTGAGCCAATCTGACGTCAGCGCTTTGAAGACCAAAGATAAAGTTGATGCTGATAAAGCCTATAGCGATGATGTGCTGAATATTACCGCTGGCGTGAACTACGATTTTGGTGTAGCTAAGACTTTCTTAGCTGCCAACTATTATGATGCTGGTGAAATTCGCTCTGTTGCTGGCGATAAACCCACAGCGGTTTCTGCCGCTAAGGCCGGTGTGTCTGACCTCACAGGTTGGGGTGTTGTAGCTAGCGTCGAGGCCCCTGTTGCAGCTGGTACTCTCGAAGCAATGGTTGGCTATGGTGTTGATTCCTATGACATGGAAGTTGGTGAAGACATCGATGAAGCAACTTGGACGGTGGGCGCTTTCTATAAGTATCCGCTTAGCAAGCGTACGTACATGTACGCCGGTGCTGGCTATACGACGACCGACTACGATGTGAAAGATGCTGAAGACGAAAACGTTACGACCGTTTACACTGGCATCTGCCACAACTTCTAATTTGATCGCGTAAATCTCCGATTTACTGATTAGTTGAGGTCCTGCCCCGATAGTTTCGACTATCGGGGCTTTTCGCATCTAAATCCCTGATATACTTCGCCACTTAACTATTTGATCAACCTGCATCTAATATATAGATGCTTTTTGTGCAACGGATGTAAACCGTGACCGCGAAAAAATTATTTCTACGCAGCTTTGGCTGCCAAATGAACGACTACGACTCTGAAAAAATTATTGACCTCATGGCCGAGCACGGCTTTGAGCGAACAGATGTCATCGAAGAAGCCGATTTAGTCGTATTTAATACTTGCTCTATTCGAGAAAAGTCCCAAGAAAAAGTCTTCTCCGACTTAGGCCGCGTGCGTGAAGCCAAACGCGAAGCCGGAAAAGACGATATGGTGATTGCCGTGGGCGGCTGTGTGGCTAGCCAAGAAGGTAAAAAGATTCTTTCTCGTGCGCCCTACGTCAATATCGTGTTTGGACCTCAGACGCTTCACCGTTTGCCTGAGATGCTCAATCGTTATCAAGAGACAAAGCGTGCACAAGTGGATATTCGATTCCCTGAAATCGAAAAATTTGATCACTTGGCGGCCCCTAAAGCACGAGGCGCGACCGCGTTTGTTTCTATTATGGAAGGTTGCAGTCAATACTGCTCTTATTGTGTCGTTCCTTATACTCGAGGCGAAGAAATTTCTCGTCCTTTGGCAGACGTTTTAATTGAGGTCGCGACATTAGCTAGTCAAGGTGTTAAGGAAGTGACGCTTTTAGGCCAAAACGTCAATGCTTACCTCGGGGTTGCTCCGAATGGTGAAACCGCTGATTTTGCCATGCTTTTAGAATATGTTGCCGAGATTGACGGAATCGAACGCATTCGTTATACCACTTCTCACCCTAAGGCTTTTACTCAACGATTAATTGATGCTTACGGCAAAATTGACAAACTTGTCAATCACGTGCACTTACCGGTGCAGTCGGGATCTGACAAAATTTTGTCGGCCATGAAGCGTGGTTATACGGTGTTGGAGTACAAATCTATCATTCGTCGCTTGCGTGCCGTGCGCCCGGATATTTCTATTGCAACGGACATTATTGTAGGTTTCCCCGGTGAGACCGAAGAAGATTATCAAGCGACATTAAAACTCATGGATGAGGTGGGTTTTGATGCAAGTTTCTCGTTTGTTTACAGTAAACGTCCCGGAACGCCCGCGGCCTACTTACCTGATGACACGCCACAAGAATTAAAGCTCAAACGTCTGCAATTTTTGCAAGCGAAAAACGAAGCCAAAGCAACGGAAATCTCGCACTCGATGTTGGGTACCGTGCAACGCGTGTTGGTGGTCGGTCCCTCCAAGCGTGGTCGCGGTATGATGGCTGCGCGCACGGACAACAACCGAATCGTTAATTTTGTGGGCGAAGAGTCCTTAACCGATACAATGGTTAATGTGAAAATTACGGAAGTTTTCCCGCACACTTTAGGCGGTGAATTGGTAGAAAAATAATGGCTGAAGAAGAAAAAGTTCTTTCTTTAACGTTGGATTTGGACAACACAGCATTGGCCTCTTTGGTGGGGCCAATGGATGCCAACATTCGCCAAATCGAAGTCATTACTGAAACGACGATTTCTCGTCGAAATCTAACGTTTCGCATTGCTGGTTCTTTAATCGCGGCAAGAGAGGCTATGCATGCATTGCAAGTGCTTGCACAAAAGGCCTCTGAAGCTGGTGAAGATCTCACGAGTGATGACGTTCAGCTTTTTTTTGTTGGCGAAAATGCGAAAAAGCAAGACGGAGATTCGGTTACGAATGCTATGCTTCACACTAAACGGCGTGAATTGCAAGGCAGAACGCCGCGCCAAAATGACTACATTCAGGCCATTCTTGATCACGATATTGCTTTTGGTATCGGCCCGGCCGGCACAGGCAAGACCTACTTAGCCGTTGCAGCTGCAGTGGATGCTTATGAGCGAGACCGCATTGAGCGCATTATTTTGACGCGCCCTGCGGTGGAAGCTGGTGAGCGTTTGGGCTTTTTGCCAGGTGATCTTTCTCAAAAAGTGGATCCGTATTTGCGTCCGCTCTACGATGCGTTATTCGATCTTTTGGGTTTTGATAAAACGCAACGTCTGCTTGAACGCCAAACGATTGAAATTGCTCCGCTTGCTTATATGCGTGGTCGAACGCTCAATAATGCTTTCGTGATTTTGGACGAAGCACAAAATACAACGCCCGAGCAAATGAAGATGTTTTTAACTCGTATCGGTTTTGGTTCCAAAGCTGTCATTACAGGCGATGTGACGCAGATTGACTTGCCGCGCGGCATGCGATCTGGGCTTGTGGAGGCTCAACATGTTTTAGCTGGTGTGAGAGGCATTGCGATGACCTACTTTACCGCCGCGGATGTTGTGCGTCATCCGCTTGTGGCGCGCATTGTGCAAGCATATGCCAAGGCCGATGAAGAACGAGCCAAGGCCAGAAAAGAACAGAAAGAGTAAAAAAGGACTGATTAGGATATTCCAATATGCCCGAAGTACATATCAATGTCTTTAAACATGGCGACTTTAAGTTGCCGTCTAAAAAGACCATGAAAAAGTGGATTGAAAAGGCTGCAGAACGCGACACAGAACTCAATATTCTGTTTGTCGGCAAGGACGAAGGCCAAGAATTAAATTCACACTTTCGGCACAAAGACTATGCCACGAACGTACTCACGTTTGACTACCAACATGAGCCCGTGGCGGTTGCAGATTTGGTTATTTGTGTGCCCGTATTAAAGCGCGAAGCTAAAGAGCAAAAGAAGTCATTCAAAGAGCACTTAGCCCATTTGTTAATTCATGGAACGCTTCATGCGCACGGCTATGATCATATGACGGATGAAGAGGCTGACATCATGGAAGATAAAGAAATCCGTGCACTTTCAAAGCTGGATTTCGACAATCCTTATGCCGACCGCGTGGTGATTAAATAAACGTTTTTAATCACGTGATGACTATCGCAAACTGACAGAAAAGCAACACCGCAAGCCGGAATTCTCTCCGGCTTCTGCAAATATTGCAAATCCTTGTTATCATTAGACTTCTGTTTGTTTAAATTCAGTTGATACATGAGTAACGAACCACCCCCGAAAACGGGAACTTCAAAACACCGTACATTTTTTGAACGACTCTCCGGTGTTTTTCATACGCCCACGCGCGAAGATTTTATCGATACGTTGCACGAAGCCAATGAACAAAAACTCATCGACGATTCCGCTTTAAAAATGATGGAAGGCGTCATGCAGTATTCCAGTTTGCGTGCCTGTGATTTGATGGTGCCGCGCTCCCAGATGCGTGTTGTGGATTTAAGTGAGCCGCGTGAAGTGTGGCTACCGCAGATGATCGAGTCAGGCCATTCTCGCTTTCCTGTGATTCTTGATGACGATCGTGATAACGTCATCGGCATTTTACACGCTAAATCCATTTTGCCGGTTTTAATCGATCCGAACTTTAAAGCCAAAGACCATTTGCGCCCCGCGAAATTTATTCCAGAGAGTATGCCGTTAAATGACCTTTTGCGAGATTTTCGGCTTGAACGAAATCACATGGCGATTGTGGTCAATGAGTTCGGGAACGTTTCGGGACTGATTACTATTGAAGACGTGTTAGAGCAAATTGTGGGCGAGATCGACGACGAATTCGATGAAATCGACGAAAATGCCGACAATATTTTGGAAGATCCCAAACACGCATGTTGGCGTGTGAAGGCATTGACCGAAATCGAACAATTTAACGAATACTTTCAAACGCAAATCAATACCGATGAAGATTGTCACTGTGAGACCATCGGCGGATTGATTGCTGACCGATTGGAGCATATGCCCAAGACTGGTGAAATTGTCATGATTGAAAATTTCCGCTTCACGGTGCTTCGTGCCGATGAGCGTCAGGTGCGTTTATTGAAAGTTGAACGCGTATCGCCGGAAGAGGCGCCCGCACAAGAAAAGAAAGAATAAGAGCAATGAATTTTTTATCTCCCGCGCAAAAGTATTTCTTTTATCGCGCAGGCTTAAGTTTTGCCTGCGGTGTTGCGCTATCGAGTGCTTTTGCACCGGCTCATGCCCCGTATTATTTATTGGCTGCATTGATTGTGCAGTTTTATCTTGTGGCCATCACGGAAAAACTGGCTCATGTCGCTATTTGGGGCATGGCCTTTGGTTTTGGCTGGTTTGTTACGGGGATTAATTGGGTCTATTTCAGTATGTACCACTACGGCTACATGCCTTTGGAATGGACATATGTCACAACCGCCGTCTTTTCACTGGCTTTAGCGTTATTTCCCACGGTTGCGTTTGTTCTTGCTAATAAGGTCACTTGCAATCCTGCTCTTCGCATGGCGCTCTCTATTCCGGGGGCATTTGTTTTAGCCGAGTGGTTTCGCAGTTGGCTTTTGACGGGCTTTCCGTGGCTCAATCCCGCCTATGGCGTGGTGGATTGGGCACTTGCAGGTTGGGCGCCGTTATTGGGAGCGTTTGGAGTTCTTGTGGCCTTAAGTTGGATTGCGGGTTTGGTCGCTGCGGCTTGGTTTATTCGCAAACAATGGATTTATTCAGTTGCATGCTTAATTACCGTGTTCTCGATTCTGCTATTGGGAGTGACAGGGCGCCAAATTACTTGGAGTGAACCGGTCGGTGACGTGACTCTTCGTCTTGTGCAACCCAATTTTGAACCGCGTTTGTTACGACAATCAATTCGTGAACGCTTCGATGAAGTCTATTTCTATTTAGACAATGTGACGGTGGAAAAGGCTGATGTGGACGCGGTAGTTTTGCCCGAGTCAGTGTATCCGTTAGCGTGGCAGCAAATGCCTGTCAAGGAACACGATCGCTTGATTCAATGGGTTAAAGCCGAACAAAAAGATTTGATCTTTAATGCCTTCTGGTTTAATGAGTCAACCGGTCGGTTTGCCAATGCAGCGATGCAATTGGATAAAAACGGCAATACGACGGTTTATCAAAAACGTCACTTGGTGCCCTTCGGAGAATTTGTGCCTTGGGGCTTTCACTGGTTTATTGAATCCATGCGCATTCCGATGACCGATTTAGAAGCGGGCTCAGCGCAACAGCCTTTGATGAATATTGACGGTCACACTGTATCGGTGAACCTTTGCTACGAAAATCTTTTCGGTGACGAGTGGATTGAAGTGTTTGAGAAAGGCAATCCAGCCTTTTTGATGAATCTTTCTAATCTCAAGTGGTTCGGGCCGGTTAAGGCCGCCGAGCAACACTTGCAAGTCTCGCAAATGCGCGCACTTGAAATGGCTCGCCCGTTGGTGAGCGTCACTAATAGTGGTGCTACGGCTTTGATTGATGAAAAAGGGATCGTGCAAAAACGCCTTCCCACCGATCAAGAGGGGGTGCTCGATGTGACCGTAACGGCGGTCAAGGGCGAGCCTACGCCTTATGTCAAACTTGGTGACTGGCCTGCGCTTTTATTGGCTTTAGCCATGTTTGTCGTAGCTGGGCTTATCTGCTTATTCAAAAAACGCTCTCAAAAGGGCTAAAATTAACATTTTTCACGCCTTCGGAAGCGCGAAAGCGATTTCTTTGGGCCCGATGAATTTTTAACGTTCGGACAACGAAATGATTACGTTTCAGGAAGTGATCCTGCGCTTGCAGCAGTATTGGAATCAACAAGGTTGCGCACTTTTGCAACCTATTGATATGGAAGTGGGGGCCGGGACCTCTCACACGGCAACGTTTTTGCGTGCCCTAGGGCCTGAACCCTGGCGTGCAGCCTATGTGCAACCATCCCGCCGTCCTAAAGATGCTCGTTATGGCGAAAATCCCAATCGCTTGCATCAACACCACCAATACCAAGTGGTTCTGAAACCGTCTCCCGTCAATATTGTTGATCTGTATTTGGGCAGTCTTCGTGCGCTTGGCATTGACACGGAAGTCAATGACATCCGCTTTGTGGAAGATAACTGGGAAAATCCGACCTTGGGGGCCTGGGGGCTCGGCTGGGAAGTGTGGATGAACGGGATGGAAGTGACGCAATTTACGTACTTCCAACAAGTCGGTGGTTTGGAATGCAAACCCATCACAGGCGAAATCACGTACGGTCTCGAACGTTTGACGATGTATTTGCAAAATTGCGACAACGTTTTTGACTTGGTTTACACGACTTGGATCGATGCCGATGGCACAGAACGCAAGCTCACCTACGGTGATGTGTTCCATCAAAACGAAGTCGAGCAAAGTCACTATAACTTTGAAGCTAGTGACCCGGAAAAGCTTTTGAAGCAATTCGACTACTTCGAAAGCGAAGCCAAGCGCATGATGGATTTGAATTTGGCGTTGCCGGCTTACGAAATGGTATTGAAGGCCGGTCATACGTTTAACCTTTTGGATGCGCGCGGAGCTATCAGCGTGACAGAACGCGCCGCTTACATTGCTCGTATTCGTACGATCAGCCGTGCCGTGGCTCAAAGCTACTACGATGCCCGTGAACGTTTGGGCTTCCCGATGTTAAAGAAGAATTCCTAAAGAGGCGCCGGAAAATGACCTGTTTGTTAGTTGAATTACAAACCGAAGAATTACCGCCGAAGGCATTGAAGAAATTGTCTGAGGCGTTTGCCCGTCAATTAACGGCCTCTTTGGCCGCTCAACACTTCTTAGAAGAAGGTTCCGTGACGACAGCTTACGGTGCGCCGCGTCGTTTGGCTGCACGGGTAACCGGCGTTTTAGCTAAATCACCTGATGAAGCTTTTAAGCAAAAATTGGTGCCTGTTAAAGTGGGCTTGGATGCTCAAGGTAAGGCTACGCCTGCGTTGACGAAAAAGATGAATGCTTTGGGCATTGCGGCGGACGTTAGCCAACTTTTGCGTGTCAATGACGGCAAAAATGAACAATTGGTCTACGAAGGCGTGCGTCCTGGTGTGGAGTTGGCGGTTGGTCTTCAATCCGCTTTGGATGCTGCGCTCAATAACCTTCCGATTCCGAAGGTGATGCACTACCAGCTGTCTGACGGCGAAACGACCGTGGCTTTTGTGCGTCCTGCCAAGCACTTGACGGCTTTGTACGGCGAAGAGGTTGTGCCTGTGTCTGCACTGGGACTACAGGCTGATCGAGTCACTGCCGGTCATCGCTTTCACACGCACGAATTAATCAGCTTGCGCTCGGCTGAGTCTTATGAGTCACAAATGCACGACGAAGGCAAAGTCATGGTGTCCTTTGAGGCTCGCCGTGAGAAGATTTTGGCTGAAGTTAATGCACGCGCCCAAGCTTTGAATGCTCAAGCAATCGTGCCTGAAGATTTGCTCGATGAAGTCACCGCTTTGACCGAATGGCCCGTTATTTATGAATCTGGCTTTGAAGAAGAATTCTTGGAAGTGCCGCAAGAATGTTTGATTTTGACAATGCAACAAAATCAAAAGTATTTTGCATTGGAAGATACCCAAGGCCGTTTGATCAATCGTTTCCTCTTGGTTTCTCAGCTCGAAGCCAAAGACGGCGGTCAAGCCATCAGCTCGGGTAACGCCCGTGTGGTTCGTGCCCGATTGGCCGATGCCAAGTTCTTCTATGACCAAGATCGTTTGACAACGTTGGAAAGCCGTATCGGCCAACTCAAGAATGTGGTTTACCACAATAAGTTGGGCACTCAAGCCGAGCGCGTGGAACGCGTTAAGGCCATTGCCGCCCGAGTGGCCGACTTGATCGGTGCTGACCGTAATGAAGCCGTGCGCGCAGCTCAGTTGGCCAAGGTGGATTTGTTAACGTTGATGGTAGGTGAATTCCCGGAATTGCAAGGCATCATGGGCGAATACTATGCGTTGCATGACGGCGAAAGTGAAACGGTGGCTAAAGCCATTCGTGAACACTATCAACCGCGCTTTGCAGGGGACGCGTTGCCCTCAACGCCTGTCAGTCTTGCCGTTGCTTTGGCTGACAAACTTGAAACGCTCTCAGGCCTTTTCGGCATCGGTCAAATGCCCACGGGCGACAAAGATCCTTTCGCGCTTCGTCGTCATGCTCTGGGTGTGCTTCGCATGTTGCTTGAGAAAAACCTCAATGTGGCGCTCGGTGACTTAATTGACATCGGATACGAAGCCATGGGAGCCGTTGCTGGCGTTAAAGACTCTCGCGCTGAATTGGCTGCATTCTTTGAAGATCGCTTGCGTGTGATGTTCAAGGAAAAGGGTTACTCGGTGCAAGAAATTGATGCTGTTTTGGCCGCGTATCCTGCCACTGTCATTGACGTGCCGGCTCGCTTGGATGCCGTTCGTGCTTTCGTGGCTTTGCCTGAAGCTGAAGCTCTGGCCGCAGCCAATAAGCGTATCGGCAATATTCTCAAGAAAAACGAAGAGCAACTACCTGACGTTGATGCAGACTTGTTTGAATTGGACGCCGAAAAGAACTTGTGGACGATGCTTCAAGCCTCTGACGTTGACGTTAAGGCCCTTTACGAAAAGGGCGCTTACACTGACGTGCTCAAGCGCTTGGCTCCGATGAAGGCAGCTGTGGATCAGTTCTTTGAAGATGTAATGGTCAATGTCGAAAACGTTCAAATTCGTTTGAATCGTCTCGCCCTTTTGGATCGTTTACACCGTACAATGAATAAAGTGGCTGAGCTTTCTCGCTTGGCAAAATGATCTGAGTTGATGCACTAACGAAGGCTCCGATCTGGAGCCTTTGTTGTTTTGAAAGGTAGCTCTTATGGCCGTGCTTCGTGGGTGGATTTATTATTTTGTGTTGGCAGTGACGTTGATTCCGTTGGCCATCGTCATTTTGTTGCTGTATCCTTTTTCACTTTCCGTGCGTTACCGTTTGGCGATGCGTTGGGCACGTTTTATGCTCGAAGTCGGTCGTGTGGTTTGCGGGATGCGTTACTGCGTTAAAGGGCTTGAGAATTTTCCTACCGACGGTACGCCGGTGTTGGTTCTAAGTAAGCATCAATCGGCTTGGGATGTCTTTGCCTTGGGCGCCCTGATTCCCCATCAAACCAGTTTTGTCTATAAGCGCGAGTTGCATTACGTGCCCGTTTTCGGTCAAGCGTTAGCAACGCTTCACATGATGGCCATTAACCGTGCGGCCGGCGCCTCGGCTTACTCGCAATTTGTGCGTCAAGGTAAACGGTTTCTAGAGAAGGGCTGGTGGCTAGCGATGTTTCCAGAAGGTACCCGCACGGCGCCGGGTGCAAAGACGCACTACAAGACGGGAGGAGCCCGTTTTGCTGTGGCAACCGGTACGTCAATTATCCCCATTGCACTGAATTCTGGGCAGTGTTGGCCGAGAAACAGTGTTGCGAAAAAGCCGGGCCTTATTACGTTGTCAGTCGGCCCTATGATCAAGACCGAGGGCCGCACGTTTGAAGACGTTCAAACAGAGCTTGTCAACTGGATTGAAGACGAAATGCATATCATTTCGCCCGAACTCTATAAAGATCGCATAACTAGTGAATTACCTCGTTCATGAGTGACTTTAAGCAATTGATTTTGGATTTATTTGGCGATGCTGAGCTTGAGAACCACCAAACTTCGAAAGCGCCTTTATCTCGCAATCCCAATAAGTCGTCTCAAGCGACTCGTGTAACGGATTTGCGTACAAAAGAAAGCGACTTTTCACTGACTCCCGTCATCAGTTATCACTTAGAGCGTGCGAGTCGTCGCACTGTGGGGTTTACGATTGATGAGCGGGGATTAACCGTGCGTGCACCACGCTGGGTCAGTGTTGCGGAGATTGAATCCATGTTGCGCAAAAAGTCTTCGTGGATAGAACGCAAAATGGCTGAATTTGCCGATTGGCAGAAAAAGGTCGGCACACAAAGCGTGCGTTTTGTTGACGGCGCTGAAATTCCTTATTTAGGACGCCCGTTGCGACTGCATCTGGATGCTACGATAGCGCGCCCGGAGATGAAAGACAGTGTTGAAGGGACCGAGCTTTGGATTAATGATACGGGCGACAACGATGAGGCGCGCATCAAGGATTGGGTTCAAAGTTGGTTTAAAAACGAAGCAAAACGGTATATTGGGTTGCGTCTGCATGCTATTTCTCAAGCGTCGGGTCTTCAGTGTCGGGGGTGGGCACTCTCGAGCGCCAAAGGTCGCTGGGGATCATGTTCAAGTGACAAAAAAATACGCCTGAATTGGCGATTGATTCATTTGGATCCCGAAGTCATTGATTACGTGATTTCGCACGAATTAGCTCACCTGCAACACATGGACCACAGTCCGGCCTTTTGGGCAAAAGTCGGGAAATTATTTCCTAATTATGAGATCGCAAGAGCGAGACTAAAAGGCGTTTATATCCCGACGTTGCCCTTCTGAGTGACGGCGTTGGCCAAACGCACAAACGCATCAACCCCAAGTCCCTCTGCTCGAATCCCGGGATCAATGTCGCAGCCCCGAATCTCGTCTTCACTCAGATAGTTTGAAATCGCATTGCGAAGTGTTTTGCGGCGTTGATTAAAAGCGGCGGCAACGACATCCTGTCTCTTATACACATCTGACGCTGCCGACGATAA
>USCE01000006.1 GCA_900553105.1 uncultured Sutterella sp. | reverse complement strand
TTCGGTGACTTCTCCGGCCTTTTCGGTCAATTTGAGCAACGCATTCCGGAGCAACGCGGAACAGGCTCCGGCTTCATCATTTCCTCCGACGGTTTGATCCTGACCAATGCTCACGTTGTCGAGGGAGCCGATGAGCTCAAGATTCGTTTAACCGATAAACGTGAATTCCAAGGAAAAGTACTCGGCCTTGATAAAAAGACCGACATTGCCGTTGTCAAGATCGAAGCCAAGGATTTGCCGGTACTGAAAATCGGTTCCTCCGAAAAACTTAAAGTCGGCGAATGGGTAGCGGCCATCGGTTCGCCCTTTGGTTTGGACAATACAGTCACCGCCGGTATCGTCTCGGCAAAAAGCCGCTCCTTACCCTCGGATCAATATGTGCCCTTCATTCAAACTGACGTAGCCGTTAATCCTGGCAACTCGGGCGGTCCGCTTTTTAACATGAAGGGAGAAGTTGTGGGGATTAACTCCCAGATCTTCTCCACTTCGGGCGGTTTCATGGGACTGTCTTTTTCCATTCCGATTGATCTTGCCATGCAAATCAAAGATCAATTGATTGAAAACGGTCGCGTCATCCGCGGTCGCATTGGTGTGGGTATCCAATCGGTTACTCAGGATTTGGCTGAAGTATTCGGCATGAAGACTCCTAAGGGTGCTGTCATTACTCAAATTGAAAAAGACGCTCCGGGAGAAAAAGCAGGTTTGAAGGTAGGCGACGTTGTTATTGCGCTTGACGGTCAGGAAATTAAAAATGCCAATGATTTGCCTGTGAGAATTTCCACGATGAAACCAGGCACAAAGGCTAAATTAACCGTATTGCGTGACGGCAAAGAACGCGATATCACGGTCACCGTGGCAGAAAACGAAGAAGATAAAGCGGCTTCCACAACCACCAATAAGCAAGATGCTTCTGGCAAACTCGGCGTAAGTGTTCGTCCTTTAAATGAACAAGAGTTAAAAGAGCTTGAGCTCTCCAGCGGACTTTTGGTTACAGAAGTGCGTGCAGCGGCTGCCGAGGCCGGTTTGATGCCGCGCGATATCATCTTGAGCGCGAACGGTAAAACCGTTAAAACCGTGGCAGACTTACGCCGGGCAGTCTCCGGAGCCGACAAGGTTGCGCTTTTGGTTCAGCGCCAAAACTCTCGTATTTTCATCGCGGTCAATCTGAAATAAAGCTTCTGCACTGAGATCTTCCCGGCAATGCCGGCAAGATCTCAGCTTCTCTCAAGTTCGCCTTGACTAAAAATTTCCATTTCTGAGAGTCAGCTAACTTCTACAATATAAAAAAACAGCAAGCCCATGCCAAGATGAACTTGCCGTTTTCATCATTGACTCCCCTCAAAAAGAGTGCTGTCTGTTGCGACGGGAAGCGTAAATCTTTTCTGCCAATAACCGACTAACCGCGTCAAGATCAATTTTAGGATTTCTCAGTATACGCATTTGTAACCCTTCAAAAATAGCCATTGAGAACTCAATGCGGGCTAAATCTATAGGGTCGGTGGATTCGGGGAATCGCAGTTTCAACAAATGCTCACGAGCCTTCGTATCTAAATCCTCCAAAACTTGTCTTAAAGCCGGATCACGACTGCCCTCAAGCAAAAGTTCCAAAGACAATCTCACCCGCCCTAACGAAAACTGATTGAGAACCCTTTCTCGTAAGTGCGTCTGCAATTTTTCGTAGTCGTCACCGATTTCCTGAATGTAACAAGTATCCTTATAGAATTGTTCTGTTCCTCTCAAAAGCACTTCCTCAATAATGGCCATTTTGCTTGGGAAATAGTTATAGATATGCCCGGCACTCATCCCGAACTCCCGGGCAATATCCCCCATACCCGTAGCATGGAACCCTTTAGAAAGAAAGCACTTTGCCGCCGCTGTCAGAATTTGCTCCCGACGTTGCTTTGCCAATTGCGTTCCCATAACTATGCTCCTGCTTGCGTCTTTATCCCTTCTTCGGTCTTTTCATTGTCGACAGCACCGCCACCTAAGGCCTTATAGAGTGTGACTAAACTCATAGCCCGAGCCTGTTGAGCTTGCGTTAGTTGTTTCTGCGCACTCACATATGAACGCTGAGAATCCAATACCGTTAAAAAGTCCTCACTACCATGACGATAACGAGTTTGAGCTAAATCGTACGCCATTTTATAAGCCTCTGTCATCTCCTCAATGGCCTTTAGCTCTTTTTCGATTGTACCTTCGGTAGCCAACGCATCAGCTACTTCCTGAAACGCAGTTTGGATGGTTTTTTCATAATCAGCCACGGCAATCTCACGATCCGTTTCCGAGACTTTCAACGTTGCCCAATTAGCGCCTCCCGTGAAAATCGGCAAACTGACTGACGGCGTAAAACTCCAAATTCTTGTACCGCCGCTAAACAAATCTTCCAACTCCGTATGAGAACTTCCGCCGGAAGCAATCAACGTAATACGAGGAAAGAAGTTTGCACGAGCTGCGCCTATATTGGCGTTAGCCGCCATTAACGTGTATTCGGCTTGAGCGATATCCGGACGATTTAAAAGTACCTCGGAGGGTAACCCTGCCGGTAAAATACCGGCCGTTGTAACCACTTCTGCCTTTTGTGGCAATAACGCTTCCGGTAATTCGACTCCAACAATAACTCTTAACGCATTTAAGTCTTGCGCAACAGCTCGCTCTGCCGAAGCATAATCAGCTTTGGCACTAGAGAGCATTGATTTAGCTTGATTGAGCTCAAGTAAATTGATAGCTCCGGCTTTGTAGCTGGCTTCTGACAGCTTATAGGACTGCTGCTGGCTATCCAACGTTTCCTTAGCGAAGGCCAAAAGCGAACGGTCGGCCCCAAGTTGCAGCCACAAATTCGCGGTTTCAGCTATTAACGTGACTCGTGCGCTCTTGCGGGCCTCTTCGGTTGCGAAGTACTCATTCAAGGCCTCATCGCTCAAACTTCGAATTCGTCCGAACAAATCCAATTCATAACTGGCCATTGCCAAGTTAGCCGAATACGTATGACTGACGACATCTTGTCCAGTCGTTGACAGACTCGCTGGTGTTTGGCTATGCGAACCGGAGCCTGTTGCGGAAATCGAGGGAAGCAATTCCGAACGTTGAATGTTATAGGCATAGCGCATCTTTTGAACATTCAACATGGCCACACGATAATCACGGTTGTTATTGAGTGACATTTGAATCACTTGACGTAAACGATCGTCTGTGAAGAATTCCTGCCAATCGGGTAACGCCTGTTGATTGAGCTTAGCATCAGCGTAGGCGGCACCGGCAGGCCAAGATGCTTCAATCGGGGCTGTCGGACGCTCATAATTGGGCGCCATAGACATGCACCCGGTTAAAGCCAGCGCTGCTACAAGTGGCAAAACTTTAAAACAGGTCATTTATTATTCTCCCTTTTTAGCCGAGTCAGTCTCGGCAATTTGAGTACTAGCTTGGGCGCTTTTATCTTCTTTAGTGCCGTCAGAGTTATTTGCAGGCGGTTCATAAAACGTCAAGTCACCGTCTTTAAGCGAAGCCGCTTCCATAGCTGTTTCCCGTGAAACCGCATTAAGATCAACGTCACGCTCATTAGCAGAACCGGCGATTCGCATAATCATCACATAAAAGATCGGCACAAAAAGCACACAAAGGAAAGTCCCGGTAATCATGCCACCCAATACACCCCAACCGATAGCATTTTGCGCACCGGAGCCGGCGCCATTGGCTAAGGCCAAAGGTAACACCCCTAAACCAAAAGCCAAAGAGGTCATTACGATCGGACGCAACCGCAAACGAACTGCATCAATGGCGGCATGAGCAATATCTTCACCTTTGTCGTGCAATTCTTTCGCAAATTCCACAATCAAAATGGCATTCTTACTGACAAGCCCCATGGTTGTCACCATACCGACCTGGAAGTAAATATCGTTATTCATACCACGTAGCCACGTCAAACCTAACGCCCCGATCACCCCCATAGGAATAACCAAAATGACGGCAACCGGAATAGACCAACTTTCATAAAGTGCAGCTAAACACAAAAACACCACCAAAATAGATAAAGCATACAAAGGCGCTGCTTGACCGCCAGCCTCAACCTCTTGATAAGATACACCGGTATAAGCCATGCTGTAGCCCAAAGGTAAGTTTTGTGCCACTTCAGCCACGGCAGCCAATGCATCCCCTGAACTTTTACCTGAGACTGGATTACCTTGAAGATTCACAGCCGAGACCCCGTTAAAACGTTCCAAACGCGGTGAGCCGAATTTCCAAGATGTTGTCGAAAAGGCAGAAAAAGGTACCATTTCACCTTGATCGTTCTTGACGTACCATTTACCTAAATCTTCAGGTTTTTGTCTGAATTGGCTATCCCCTTGCACGTACACTTTCTTCACACGGCCACGATCCAGGAAGTCGTTAACGTAGGTACTGCCCCAAGCAGAGGTCAGAGTCGAATTAATCGCAGAAATAGAAACACCCAAAGCTCTTGCTTTTTCAGTATCAATTTCCAAATGCAATTGCGGCGTATCTTCCATCCCGTTCGGCCGAACCATCGTCAGGTCCGGATGTGCGTTAGCTTGAGCTAAAAATTGATTGCGAACAGCCATCAATTCATCATGTGTCTGACCAGCATTAGCCTGTAGATAAATGTCAAAACCATCTGCAACCCCTAATTCCGGAACTGCAGGCGGGGGGAACGCATAAGCATTGGCATCCTTGTATTGAGAAAACTCTTTCATGGCACGAGCCGTAATAGAGTTAACATCCTGTCCTTCATCCTTACGCTCATCCCAATCTTTCAGTTTCACAAACATCATGCCTGAGTTTTGGCCGGATCCACCAAAAGAGAACCCAGAAATCGAAAATACCGATTCAATGTTACGTGCTTCATGAGTCTCAAAATAATTTCTCATGCGAGCCAAAACTTCTTCCGTTCTCTGTTGAGAGGTCCCTGCCGGTGTCGTTACCTGAGTTAAAAGCACCCCTTGGTCCTCACCCGGCATGAAGCCTTGAGGCACTTTGATAAACCCTAAGACAACGCCACCTAAGATGAGTGCATAAATAACCAAGGTTCGAACAGTTCTCGGGATAAAATGCCCTACTTGCGTACGAATCCACAAAGAAAAGTTTTCAAATCCTCGATTAAATCGGCCGAAGAACCCTTGTTTACTTTCGTGTTTTTCCTTATCGATCGGCTTGAGCATCTTGGCACACAAAGCCGGTGTCAAAATCAAAGCAACCAATACCGACAGCACCATGGCTGCGACGATTGTCACGGAAAACTGACGATAAATTACCCCCGTAGAACCACCGAAGAATGCCATCGGGATGAACACTGCTGACAAAACCATCGCAATGCCGACCAAGGCCCCTTGGATTTGCTGCATGGATTTAACCGTTGCTTCTTTAGGAGATAAACCTTCCGTGCGCATCACGCGCTCAACGTTTTCCACCACAACGATAGCATCATCAACAAGCAAACCAATGGCCAATACCATGGCAAACATGGTCAATACATTGATGGAGTAGCCCATCACAGACAAAATACCGAATGTTCCCAAAAGCACAACCGGTACAGCAATCGTCGGAATTAACGTAGCACGCCAATTTTGCAAGAACAAGAACATCACACAGACTACCAGTACGATAGCTTCAAAAAGCGTGCGAACAACTTCTTGAATAGAGATTCGTACGAAGGGCGTCGTATCGTAAGGAATTACCCACTCCATCCCATCTGGGAAATTAGCTTCCATTTCTTGCAAGCGAGCCGTGACACGTTCGCTCGTATCCATCGCGTTGGCTCCTGTAGCCAAACTGATAGCTAACCCAGTCGACTCTTTGCCGTTGTATAACGCAATCACGTTGTAGCTTTCTTGCCCCATTTCAACGCGGGCAACATCCTTAAGCAATACACGTGAGCCGTCTGTTGAAGTTTTAACCATGATATTTTCGAAATCTTCCACTGTTTGCAGCAAAGACATCGACTCAATCGTGGCGTTTAATTCATAACGATCAGCTGAAGGTAAATTACCAATAGCGCCAGAGGAAACCTGAACATTTTGTTCTTCGATAGCAGAAATAACCTCGGAAGTCGACAAAGCATACTTATAAAGCTTATTGGGATCCAACCAAACACGCATCGAGTAGGAACTACCAAAAACTTCGACTTCACCAACCCCTGTCAAACGCGACAATGGTTCTTGTACGTTGTTGACTAAGTAGTCCGATAAGTCGGCACTTGTCATCTTACCGTACTTGTCAACAAAGCCAACCACCATCAAAAAGTTTGCACTAGACTTATCAACATCAACCCCCAACTGCTGAACCACCTGAGGCAAGCTACTTTCTACTGTTTTTAAACGGTTTTGCACTTGCACTTGTGCAATATCGGGGTCTGTACCGGCTTCAAAAGTAATATCAATACTCACACGACCGGACGAATCTGAATTGGAGGTCATATATAGGTAACCGTCCAAACCGGTCATCGCCTGTTCGATCTGTTGTGTAACCGTATTTTCAATCGTTTGAGCTGAAGCCCCCGGATACGTCGCAGTAATCGTGACTTGAGGCGGTGCAATCTGCGGATATTGAGATACCGGTAACTGTGTAATCGAAAGCAACCCCGCCAGCATGATCACAATGGCGATCACCCAAGCAAAAATCGGTCGGTCGATAAAAAACTTCGACATAAATTAATCCTTCCGTTTGAGCCAAATTATTGAGGCATTCCCGGTTGAGCAACCGCTTGCCCATCCGTTTGGACGATGACTTTTGTACCTTGACGCACCTTGCCAGTGCCCTCAAGCACAACTTTCTCACCCGCTTTGAGTCCAGACTCAATCAACCAACTGGTCCCGATCACACGGTTAGCAACGACGAAACGTTGCTCAATGGTGTTATCCGAGGTCACAACGAACACATAAGCATTCCCCTTCGGATCACGCATCACGCAGCGCTGATCCAACACCACGGAATTCGGTCGCGCACCTTCTTCTAAGCGAGCACGCACGAACATCCCGGGCAACAAGTCCCCATTCGGATTAGGGAATACTGCTCGCAAATTCACCATCCCAGTATTTTCATCAACTTCTTCGCCGGTAAAGGTCAAAACGCCTTTTTGGGCATAAGTGCTGCCATCTTCCATTAAAAGGGTTACTTCAACCGAACCATCCTTGGCTTGAACCTTACCGCTTGCAATATCTTGCTTCAAACGTAACAAATCCGTACTGGTCTGACGTACGTCTACGTAAATCGGATCGAGCTGCTGAACCGTTGTCATAAATGTCTGATAAGCATTTGCCAAAGCCCCTGGTGTGACCTCAGAACGACCGACACGCCCCGTAATTGGACTTTCTACCTTCGTATAATCTAAATTTGTTTTAGCCGTTTTCACTGCCGCTCGGGCCGTCTTTAACTGCGCTTGTGCTTGATCGTTTTCTTGCTTACTAACGGCGTTAACTTTGACCAACGCCGCAGAACGCTGTGCATCGGCACGAGCTAGCTCATAGTTGGCCACGGCCTGCTCATATGCAGCCTCGTAAAGGGCCGGATCAATTTGATACAACTGATCACCGGCCTTAACTTGCTGGCCTTCCGTAAAAGTACGTTTTTGAATGATTCCGCTGATTTGCGGACGCACTTCTGCAACCTGATAGGCACTTGTTCGACCATTTAACTCCGTAGTCATGACCGGCGTAGAAATCTGCACCGTCACAACGCTTACGGGTTGAGCAGCCGCTTGAGGCGCTTGGGTTTTATCTTTGCACCCGGTTAACGAAAGAATTACTGCCGCCGATACTGCAGCAGCAACTACCTTAGGGGCAAATTTCATCTTATTTTTCACAGCACTCTCCAAACGAGAAGTCCGGATAAATTTCCGGCTATAAATCAAAAAGTTATTAATGACTGAACGTTCATTCAGACATTTAGGAAAGATTATCGCATTATGTCAGAAATAATGGGAGATTACATATCCTTTTGAACCTTTTAAAGTTGAAAAAATAATTTCAAAAGGTAATCAACACAAAATTTTCAGATCAGTATTGACGTTTAAGACCAAAAGGAGAACAATGTCGAGAATTTTTACACTACTTTTAGGCTGTTATGTCACTAGAAATTTTTCATCTTCAATACTTTTTAGGCGGATTGGTTAGCCTATTAGTCATTACCAATCCACCGTCTAAAATTCCTTTGTTTATCAGTCTCACGCAAGGCATGGACGATACTCAGCGCAAAGCTCAAGCTCGCTGGGCCGCTATCTATTCGGCAATTATCATGTTTGTGAGTCTTTTAGCCGGCAATCTTTTATTAGCTTTCTTTGGAATCTCTTACGGAGCACTTCGTATTGCAGGCGGCTTTGTCGTGGCAGTGATCGGCTACCAAATGCTATTCGGCCAACAAGCTCCCTCTCCCAACAAAGCCCCGCTTGTGCGTCGAGACCGCGAAGATTACGCCTTTTTCCCAATCGCTATGCCTATGATTGCCGGGCCCGGCACTATGGCCGTTATTATTGGTTTTTCCACTGAAATTGCAGAATTTCCAAGTTGGGAAGATCAAGCCGGAACATTTTTCATGATGACACTGGCCATTATTTTTTGCTCGATGGTTTGTTGGGCCGTGATGCGCTCAGCCGATTTCTGTGCACGAAAATTAGGCCCCTCCGGGACTATTGTCTTGAGTAAATTAATGGGCTTTTTATTGATCTGTATCGGTGTTCAATTCTTAGGATCGGGTATTCGCGCTTTTGCAGTAGGCGGTTAAACGCAACCGAACGCTACATATTTAAATGCCGATCGGAAACTCATTCGATCGGCATTTTCTTTTTAGTAACGAAATAGCTTATTCAACAGTGACACTCTTGGCCAAATTTCTCGGTTTATCCACATCGTTACCGCGAATAAGTGCCGTATGATAAGCCAGCAATTGCAGCGTCACCACGTGCAAAATAGGCGACAACGCACCATAGTTTTCCGGCATACGAATCACGTGGATGTGTTCCGAGGAACTCAACCCCGTGTCGGAGTCGGCAAACACATAAAGTTCTCCGCGACGAGCCTCCACTTCCTTCATATTGCTCTTTAACTTTTCAAACAACTGATCGTTTGGGGCCACCGTAACTACCGGAATCGACTCATCAACCAAAGCCAACGGGCCGTGTTTGAGTTCACCTGCCGGATAGGCTTCTGCATGAATGTAAGAAATTTCCTTTAATTTCAGTGCACCTTCCAAAGCAATCGGGTAGTGAATACCTCGGCCCAAGAAAAGTGCATGCTCTTTATCGGCAAAGCGCGACGTCCAGCCGATAATCAAAGGCTCAAGCGCCAAAACAGAACTGACCGCTTTGGGCACATGCCGCAATTGCGTCATGTATTGCGCCTCTTCCTCTTCGGTCAAACGACCATTAATCTTGGCTAAGGTCAGCGTCAAGAGGAAAAGAGCCGTCAACTGCGTTGTAAAGGCCTTGGTAGAGGCCACACCAATTTCGACACCGGCGCGGGTAATAAAGTGCAAACGACTTTCACGCACCATGGCGCTCGTTGCCACGTTGCACACCGTCAACGTCTTGTCCATTCCAAGTTCACGGGCATGTTTTAGAGCGGCCAACGTATCGGCAGTTTCCCCCGATTGAGAAATTGTCACAACAAGCGTACGCGGATTGGGCACACTCTTGCGATAGCGATATTCACTGGCGATTTCCACATCACACGGAATCCCTGCAATGGCCTCAAACCAATACTTGGAAGTCATGGCTGCATAGTAACTTGTACCGCAAGCAATCATAAGAATACGATCGATTTCGGCAAAGATCTCCGCTGCCTGATCGCCGAAAATCGCCGGCGTAATCTCACGCACTGCTTCCAACGTGTCGGCAATAGCTCGAGGTTGCTCAAAAATTTCTTTTTGCATGTAATGGCGATACGGTCCGAGCTCAACGGCGTTGCTGAAAGCCTGCACTTGTCGTACTTCGCGCTCTACGGGTTCAAACTCAGTGCCGACATGCTTGAATATCTTATAAGACTCGGGCAACAATTCCGCCACATCCCCGTCTTCCAAGTAGATGAAATTGTCGGTCTCTCCGGCCAATGCCATCGTATCGCTGGCAGCGAACATTTCACCTTCGCCAACGCCAATCACCAAGGGAGAGCCTTGTCGAGCCACAACAACACGGCTCGGGTCTTGCTTACAAAAGACCGCAATTCCGTAGGCCCCGCGCACGCGATTCAAAGCATCCTCTACAGCCTTAAGCAGATCACCGTGGAAACAATCACGCACTAAATAAGCCAACACTTCAGTGTCGGTTTGGCTGGAAAATACCACCCCTTTGGCCTGCAGTTCAGCACGAATTTCTTCGTAGTTTTCAATGATACCGTTATGAATCAATGCAATTTCATCGCCGGCAAAGTGCGGATGGGCATTACACACAAGGGGTTCACCGTGCGTTGCCCAGCGCGTGTGCGCTATCCCCATTTCCCCATGCAAATGCTCGTGCTTGATTTGTTCTTCAAGCTCTGCCACTCGGGCGACGCTTCTGGCACGTTTCAGTCCGTTGTCCCAGACGGCTACGCCGCAACTGTCATATCCACGATACTCTAAACGTTTGAGCCCTTGCACAAGCAAAGGCACGATATCACGTTTTCGGGAAGTTGCTGCAACAATACCGCACATAGTGAAATTCCTTTTTAAATTGCTATTTTTTAACCGGTCGCTTCCAACCTTCGATGACCGTTTGACGGGCACGCGAAATCGTCAGTTTGCCGTCGGGCGCATCGCGCGTCAATGTGGTACCGGCACCTAACGTAGCCCCTTCACCCACAGTCACCGGAGCAACTAATTGAGTGTCCGAACCGATAAACGCATTGTCCTTGATTGTCGTTCGGAACTTGTTGACCCCGTCATAGTTACACGTGATTGTTCCGGCGCCGATATTGACACCCGATCCCATATCCGTGTCACCAATATAAGAGAGATGATTAACCTTACTACCCGAGCCCACAACCGACTTCTTGATTTCCACAAAGTTTCCGATATGCGTGTGATCGGCTAAGGTCGTACCCGGGCGTAAACGGGTATAAGGCCCCAAAACTGCCTCTTCCCCTACCACAGCTCCGTCGAAATGGCAAAACGGCTTAACTTCGACACCTTCGGCCAATTCTACGTCCTTTAATACACAGTAAGCCCCGACCGATACGCCGTCGTTAAGAACCACGCGACCGCTAAAAACACAGCCGACATCAATAGTCACATCGCATCCGCAAATAAGCTCCCCTCGAATGTCGATCCGTTGAGGATCGATCAAGGTGACGCCTTCGGCCATCAGACGCTGAGCCTGCTTTTGCTGGTAAGCACGTTCAAGCATGGCCAATTGAATCTTACTGTTGACGCCTTCAACCTCAACGGCGTTACTTGCGCATGCCGTATGCACAGGCACTTGATTGGCCACTGCTGTCGCAATAACATCCGTGAGATAGTATTCGCCCTGAGCGTTTTCGTTTTTCAGTGCAGATAACCACGCATTAAGTCGATCCGTGGGCAATACCATAATGCCCGTATTGACTTCTTTAATTTGTCGCTGATTATCATCGGCATCTTTTTCTTCAACGATAGCCACAACGGCGCCGCTCTGGTCGCGCACGATTCGACCGTACCCCGTAGGATTGTCCAACTTAACAGTTAAAAGACCGAGGTCATTACCTGCGGCTTTGATCAATGATTGCAATGTTTGAGTTTCAATCAAGGGGACATCACCGAGTAGAACCAATGTGGGTTTACCGGGTTCACACAAGGGCAATGCCTGCATGAGTGCATGGCCTGTCCCGAGCTGTTGGGCTTGCAACGCAAACTCAACATCATGATTGTCTTTGAGATGCTCTTTGACAACCTCCGCCGCATGTCCCACCACTACGATAATGCGGTGATCACCCTCGATTGCACGAGCCTTATCCAGAACATGGTCAATCATAGGTTTTTGAGCAATGGGTTGCAAAACTTTGGGCAATTGAGATCGCATCCGTTTGCCCATACCGGCAGCCAAAATAACAATATTCATTTCACAAGTCCGAGGTCAATATTTTATTAATTTTACTTGATCGAAAGATATTGCTCACACAAAACGTCCGTTTTGTTGCGCTTGTTTTCACAAAAAACGGGACCTTCGTTACCGAAGTGTCCCGCTATTGTCATTTAAGTCCCTAACACGGATTAAGCTTGAGCACCTTCTTGGTGGATACCGGCTAACAACCAACCGCCGCCCCCCTTGACGGGCTTGGTTAAAATCCACAATTCATCAACGCGCTCAGCTTCGCCACTCACATTCAACGTTCCGTCAAAATGCACACCTGCCAAGTACTCATCACCATCTTGAATAATGCCGCGAAAGTCTGACTTCAGTGTCACGATTTCGGTTTGGAAATCTTGAGCTCCGCGTTCACGCAGTTGATGCGTTACCGTGCGAAAGACTTCATCAGTGGTGAAATCACTTAACGAAGTCACATTACCCGTATCCCAAGCCTTTTGCATCTTGGCAAAGTTGGCTTCGGCCACACGTAGGAACGCTTCCACGTCAAAGTCGGCAGGCAAGTCGACTTTGGAGACCGAGCTCGGGTTGTTAAGTTCGTCGAGCACGCTACCGGCCATGGCAGAGGTACCGTATTGAGCCTGGGCTTGAGGTTGCGTAGTGCTGTGAGTTTGCGAGCGCAGACTGTTGTCATCATATTGAGAGCGTTCCTGATGAGGCATCCCAGCAGCAGCCCCTGCACTACGTTTCACGAGAAACATTCCCAAAAGAAGTCGAATGACGTAATAAGCTGCAAAGGCCATGAGCGCCATCATGATAAATTGTGCAAAGCCTTCGCCAAACCCTAAAGCATGAGCTAATGCCGTGATACCTAAAGCAGCGGCCATACCCATCAGCATACCGCGCATGGGACTCGGTGCAGCTTGCTGAGGACGAGTTTGTTGGGCTGGAGCAGCTTGTTGTTGACGTTGCTGTTGTCCCGGAGTAGCCCGTTGTTGAATCAACCCGGTTGCAGGCGCTGGTGTGGCCTTTTGTTGCAAAGTCGGGGCCGAACGGCCGAAACTCATGCCGCCGCCAAAACGGCGAGCAGCGTCAGCGGTTACCGACATCGACATCATTGTCAAACCGATAGCCAAAACTGCAATCCACTTTTTCATTACAAGCTCCGATTTCAAAGGAGAAAAAATATTAATCATTTAAGGGTTTACGTCCGATATGCAAAGCGCATACGCCAAACGTTAAGTTATGCCATTTCACATCCGTCATCCCGGCCTCGGTCATCATATGTGCCAATTCAGCCTGTCCCGGATGCATGCGAATAGACTCCGGCAAATAACGATAACTGTCGCTATCACCGGAAATCAAACCGCCCAACCAGGGCATTAAACGAAATGAATAAAAATCATACAAAGGGGCTAAAAAGCGATTGACCTTAGAAAACTCCAACACCAGCACCTTACCGCCGGGACGACATACACGACACATTTCTCGTAACGCAATGTCTTTATGCGTCATATTACGAAGACCGAAACTGACCATCACCACGTGAAATGTATCATCAGCAAAGGGTAACTTTTCGCAATCGCACTGCACCACCGGACTGTCAAAACCGGCAGCACGCATACGCTGAGCCCCTAAAGTCAGCATTGCGCGATTGATATCGGTTGCCCACACTTCGCCGTCACGACCGACGCGCGGCGCAAACTGCAACGAAAGGTCACACGTACCGGCTGCCAAATCCAACACCTTCATTCCACGATCAATATCAGCTTTGTAAACCGCATAACGTTTCCAAAGGCGATGCATGCCAAAAGAAAGCACATCATTCATTAAGTCATATTTCGGTGCTACCGAATCAAAAACTTCACGAACTTGTCGTGCCTTATCTTCTTCGGCCACTTTCTTAAAACCGAAGTCGGTTTGGCGTTGTTGATTGTCTTTGTTTGTCATATCAATGCCTACAGCTTTTCTTCGCTACCGGCTTAAAAATGTCATTTCGGAGATCGTCGGGATCACGACTGGCATCCATAGCCTGAAGTTGATCCAAATAACGTTGCCAACGATCCGTTTGCTCTTGACCTAATACCCGTAAGTATTCCCAATCATAGTAACCAGAATCGTGCCCATCAGAGAACACAATTTTGATGGCATAAAGCCCAATAGGCTCAATGTCTACAATACGAACATTTTTCTTACCGACAGGCAATTGTGCTTGATCGGGTGTATGTCCCTGCACCTCTGCCGACGGACTGGATATCCGCAAATACTCGGCAGGCAAGCAACAACGAAAGCCATCCTCGTAGGCTAACTCCAACGTATTGGAGACTTGGTGATAGGTGATTTCAGAGGGTACTTGCATTACGCAAACCAAATAATTCGAACCTGGCACCTCCGACAGGAATCGAACCTGTGACGCGACCTTCGGAGGGTCGCATGATATCCACTTCACCACGGAGGCAGGATTTTTGATTATAAAGAACTTATAAGGGATTTTTCGCTGTTGTCGACTTTGGTTACACGTCTATAGGGTCGACATCGATTGACCAGCGTACCGCACTTTTCAAACCGACCACTGCCTGATACCAAAGTCGTAAGAAACGGTTCAGTCGCGCTTTGCTGTTGGCCTCCACGAGAAGCTGGCCGCGTTCGCGATCAGCGACACGCAAAAGAGCCATCGGGATAGGATCGTAGACAGTGACATCGGCAAATTCCGTATAGCGAGCCCGTATCGCCTCGGCTTGTTGTGCCGCAAGACGCAAAAACTCCAACGCCTTATCGATATCAGAAGCATCGGCGGTTAAAAGCGCTTGACTGACAAACGGAGCTGCGCACTCACCTTGACGCTCTTGCAAGAGCCTGTCGGCAAAAAGACAATAATTTTGAGCCGCCAAAGCTTGAAAAATCAGTCTATCGCCAAAACGACTTTGCACAAGAATCTCGGCTCTAGAACCAGCCCGGCCGGCTCGGCCTGCCACCTGCATCAGATTGGCAAAAGCTCTTTCTTCTCCTCGAGGATTGGCACTGACTAACTGCGCATCGATATTGAGTACGACCACCAGCGTCACGTTTTGAAAGTCGTGACCCTTTGCCACCATCTGCGTACCCACGAGAATATCTACATCACCGGCATGCACTGAAGCGAATGCTTTTTCTGCAGCATCTTTTCGTTGTGTTGTATCTCGGTCAATTCGCAAAATCCTAGCCTCAGGCCAAAGCTGCGAAATCGTTTCCTCTACTCGTTGCGTTCCCGCACCCATCGGAATTAAATCCACGTTACCACAATCAGGACAACGCCTATAGACCGGATGCGCCCATCCGCAATGGTGACAAATCAGACGAGCACGGTCTTTGTGATAGACCGCATAAGTCGAACAATGCGGGCATTTGGACAACCAACCGCAACTCGTACAAGTTATCACGGGGGCATAACCCCGGCGATTTAAAAATATGATGCATTGCTCACCTCGCAAGAGACAGTCTTTTACCGCGTCAACAATATCCGTACTGATGCCTTTAATGAGCGTTGAATGTCGGGGGTCGATGACTCGCAGCTGTGGCATGACCGCAGCCTGCACGGCTCGCCTGGAAAGTGTCAAAAGGTGATAACTGCCCGATCGAGTATTCGCCCACGTCTCCAATGAAGGTGTAGCAGAACCTAAAACCACAACAATACCCAACATTTGGGCTCGTTTGACAGCCAAATCACGAGCCGAGTAACGAATCCCGTCACCGGCCTTATACGAAAGATCATGCTCTTCGTCGACAATCACGAGAGAAAGTGCCGGTACGCTCGCGAAAATAGCCATCCGAGTACCAATCAATACCTGCGCACGTTGCTCATGCATGGCAAGCCAGGCTTTTGCTCTTTGCCCGTGTGACAATCCGGAGTGCATCGTGACAATTTCTTTATCGGGGAAATGCGCTCGGACGCGAGACTCCAACTGTGGCGTCAGGTTAATTTCCGGTACCAAAAAAAGTACCTGAGCCAGAGGATTTTTTTCAAAAACCGAGTCCATCATCCGAAGATAAACTTCGGTTTTACCACTTCCGGTCACACCGTGAAGCACAAATGCACCAAAGCCGCAATGTTTCTTCACTGTCTCAACGGCAAGCTCCTGCTCATCATTGAGAGTTAGTCTTGG
Organism: uncultured Sutterella sp.; assembly: GCA_900553105.1. Classification (GTDB taxonomy): domain Bacteria; phylum Pseudomonadota; class Gammaproteobacteria; order Burkholderiales; family Burkholderiaceae_F; genus Aphodousia. The sequence goes on along the minus strand of USCE01000006.1, from coordinate 12,975 downwards.
CGCAGTTTTTGCTTTTGATGATTTATAAGGCGTTCGAAGTCTTGCCAAAGAGGCCATGTAGCGCGGCCCGGGTTTGGAGCGAAAAAACTGCGGCAAATTAGCTAAGGCGACTTCACCCCAAGTATGCTGGTAATAGTCGGCTGCAAATTTAGTAAATTTCAACCATTGAGCTGACAAAGGCGTTATTTCATTAATCAGCCTTTGGTAAGGCTTGCACTTTTTTGCATCAATGTCACTATGATCGCTCAGGCCGACAATAAGCCCAAGCTCACGCCTGGCACCTAACGGTACCACGCAACGATCTCCAACCCTAGGCTCGCCTTCATCAACCTTATAAGTCAAAATCGGCAATGCGGGCACATCGAGTACAACTTGGACAAAACGCTCTTGTGACATCTTTTCTCTTCAAAATGAATTGGCATTAATTGTAGCCAAACACGTTGTCTGACCAAAAAGATTTCGTCAGAATCTCGCCTCGTGATCTTCTTTTGTTACAGAATTGTTAAAAAATCCTTTTAATCAATAAATTAACGCTTGCAACTATCTTTTATGTGGATAACTTTGTGAATAAATTCGCCAATTGACGCATTTTTAAGCATTCAAGCTCAATCTTCCGTAAACAGTCGAATCTTCAATGACTTACAAATTTCTATTAAAAATCAAAGGGTTATCAATTTCAAAAATTGATAACCCTATAATTTACAAGGATTTTTCACTATCCACACAACATGTGGATAAGTTTGTGGATAACTGTCTTATGCGTGATACTGTCGGCTGTAGCAATGGACCTCATCGACTAACACGGCAACGGACTCCGGCGGAGTAAACTGGCTAATCCCGTGACCAAGATTGAACACATGACCACCGGCTCCAACCGTACCGAAATTATCGATTACACGACGAACCTCTCGACGAATAAGAGCCTCCGAGCCGAATAAAACCATCGGATCAAGGTTACCTTGCAAAGCAACCTTATCACCCGTCCGTTGTCGCACCTGAGCCAAATCACTGCACCAATCTAAACCCACGGCATCAGCTCCGCTCTTGGCAATTTCTTCAATCCATTGATCACCGCCCTTTGTAAAGCAAATAACAGGAACCGGTTTGCCATCATGCTCGCGGGTCAATAATGAAATCACTTTGCGAATATAGGCTAATGAAAATTCCTCAAAAGCCCGATTTGCCAAAGCCCCGCCCCAAGTGTCAAAAATCTGTACGGCTTGCGCACCGGCTGCAATTTGCGCGTTCAAATACGCTGCTACACTTTGCGCATTAATTTCCAAGATTCGATGCAAGAGCTCGGGGCGTGTATACATCATCGTTTTAATTTTTCGAAAATCCTTCGAAGAACCGCCCTCTACCATGTAGCAAGCAAGCGTAAAAGGACTTCCCGAAAAGCCGATTAAAGGTACTCGATTATCAAGAGCGCGACGAATCGTTGAAACTGCGTCAATCACGTACCGAAGTTTGTCATCAGGATCGGGAACAAAGAGCGCATTGACGGCATCTTCACTATCGACCGGTTTAGCAAATTTCGGTCCTTCGCCAGTCACAAAACTCAAACCGAGTCCCATCGCATCGGGCACCGTCAAAATATCCGAGAAAAGAATGGCCGCATCTAAATTAAATCGCTCCACGGGCTGTAGTGTCACCTCACAAGCAAACTGCGGGGACTGGGCAAGCTTCATAAAACTGCCAGCTTTGGCTCTTGTTGCGTTATATTCGCTTAAATAACGCCCGGCCTGCCTCATCAGCCACACCGGAGTGTAATCGCATTGTTGGCGCAAAAGAGCGCGTAAAAACGTATCATTAGTGGGTCTATTCATCTTGTTCACGGAGCTCTGATGCCCCTGCCCTCTTGGTTAACGCCCAAAGAACACGGCGTTGTCATCAATATCCATGCTCAACCTGGTGCAAAACGCACCGCTGTCGTAGGTCTTTACGGAGAAAAGCTCAAAATTGCTGTAGCCTGTCCGCCGGTTGACGGCAAGGCTAACGCTACCCTGATTGATTTTCTCAAACGACAGCTAAGAATCCCCAAATCTCAAATTGAGATCATTGCAGGGGAAACCAGTCGGGAAAAACGGATATTTATTAAAAATATCGACGCACAAAGTTGTGCCGATACGCTGTCGATGCAAGGATAAGTAGCTAGACTTAAGAGTTCGTTAAGAACAAACAAGCGCCCACCCTGGCCAGCTTCACCGGCCGGCACATCGGGTGGGCTTTGTGCGGTCAGTTAGCGTACAACCAACACAGGACGATCAATCTGAGCCAGCGTTTTTTGTGTTTCACTGCCGATAAACAGACTGCCTATACTGCCCATCCCCCGGCTAGCCATCACCACGTAGTCAACGTTCTCGTCCTTGGCAATCTGGATGATGCACTGCCACGGAGCATCTCCATGAACGGCGGTAACTCGACAGGCAACACCGGCAGCTTTAGCAGCCTCATAAATATCACTCAAACGCTTCTGAACATCCACAGACTCGCCAGCCAAACCGTCGGCAGGTTCCGCCCCCTTGACCGCTGTCATACCAATCAACTCCGCTTGGAGCGGTTCAGCAATTCCAATTGCAGCATCTACAGCTTTAGCGCTCAATTCAGAGCCATCAGTACAGACCAAAACTTTCATAGCATTTGCCTTCGATAATTTGTTTTCATGTTTTTATCCTACCTCTAAATAAACTCGTTGACTATGACAAAACGCAAAAAAGGCAGATGCTTTTCCAGCACCTGCCTTTTTCTGGTCGCTTTCGCGCTTAGTGATGACGCTTGAGTTTCTCGATAGCGGCCAATTCCGCTGCCAAGATTGCCAACTCTGCATCGAGCTTGGCCAAATCGACTTCGCTCGTAGCCTTGCTACGAGCTTCTCGAGCCGCTGCCAAGGCTTTTTCGGTTTTGGCACGATCCATTTCTTCCGAACGGATAGCGGTATCAGCCAAAACAGTGACATGATGCGGTTGCACTTCAATCACGCCACCCGCAACGAACACCTGCTTGACTTCTTTCGTATTGGGCAAAGTGATTCGCACAAAGCCCGGCTTAATGAGCGAAATCAACGGCGTGTGTTGAGGCAGGATCCCCAATTCACCGGCTTCACCAGGAAGCGCAACGAATTCGGCATCACCGGAGAAGATCTGCTCTTCTGCGCTAACGACGTCAACTTTAATCGTAGACATAAGTTGCTCCGTGGTCGTGTTCCGGTTATCGATTGTTGAGAAATCAACGACCGATAACCGAACCTATTAGTGCATTTGCTTGGCTTTTTCAAAAGCTTCGTCGATGGTACCAACCATGTAGAAAGCTTGTTCGGGCAAAGCGTCGCACTCACCGTCAACGATCATACGGAAACCGCGGATCGTTTCTTTCAACGGAACGTACTTACCGGGAGCACCGGTAAAGACTTCAGCCACATGGAACGGTTGAGACAAGAAGCGTTGGATCTTACGAGCGCGCATAACCGTAAGCTTGTCTTCCGGAGCCAATTCATCCATACCCAAAATGGCGATAATGTCACGCAATTCCTTGTAGCGTTGCAAGGTTTCTTGCACGCGACGGCAAATCGTGTAGTGTTCTTCGCCGATGATCAACGGGTCAACTTGACGGCTCGTCGAGTCAAGTGGGTCCACGGCCGGATAAATACCCAAAGCGGCGATGTCACGAGACAGCACCACGGTGGCATCTAGGTGACCAAAGGTCGTGGCCGGAGACGGGTCAGTCAAGTCGTCAGCAGGCACGTACACGGCTTGGATGGAAGTGATGGAACCAACCTTCGTAGACGTAATACGTTCTTGCAAGCGACCCATTTCTTCAGCCAACGTCGGTTGATAACCCACAGCAGACGGCATACGACCGAGAAGGGCCGACACTTCGGTACCAGCCAAGGTGTAACGGTAAATATTGTCAACGAACAACAAGATGTCACGACCTTCGTCACGGAATGCTTCGGCCATCGTCAAACCGGTCAAAGCCACACGCAGACGGTTGCCCGGAGGTTCGTTCATCTGACCGAACACCATGGCCACCTTATCGAGCACGTGAGATTCTTCCATTTCGTGGTAGAAGTCATTACCTTCACGGGTACGTTCGCCCACACCGGCGAACACGGAGTAACCACCGTATTGCTTAGCAATATTGTTGATCAACTCCATCATGTTCACGGTCTTACCCACACCGGCACCACCGAAGAGACCAACCTTACCGCCCTTAGCGAAGGGGCAGATCAAGTCAATCACTTTAATACCAGTTTCAAGCAAGTCCACCGACGGGCTCAATTCGTCAAATTTCGGAGCAGGACGGTGAATTTCACGGCGTTCTTCTTCGCCAATCGGGCCGCAGTCGTCAATCGGGCGACCCAATACGTCCATAATACGGCCCAACGTCTTCGGGCCGACGGGAACGCTAATACCAGCGCCCGTGCTACGAACCTTCATGCCGCGTTGCAAACCTTCAGAGGCACCCATAGCAATGGTGCGAACCACGCCGTCGCCTAACTGTTGTTGCACTTCGAAAGTCAAACCTTCTTCAGCAAGAGTGTTCTTTTCATCCTTTTCCAAGATGAGGGCATCGTAAACTTTGGGCATTTGATCGCGCGGGAACTCAATGTCCACCACAGCGCCAATGACCTGAACGATCTGTCCGATACTCATGGGATTTCCTCTTTAAGACACAGCGGCTGCACCACCAACGATTTCAGTAATTTCCTTCGTGATGGCCGCTTGACGCGTCTTGTTATAAACCAATTGCAGATCACCGATAAGCTTCTTAGCATTATCGCTAGCGGCCTTCATAGCCACCATACGAGCACTTTGTTCAGAAGCCATGTTTTCTGCAACTGCTTGGTAAATTAAAGCTTCGATGTAGCGCTTCAAGAGCACATCGAGAACCGTGGCGTCACTCGGTTCGTAGAGATAGTCCCACGAATAGGTCCGAGGTTTTTCACCGATTGTTTCAAGTCGATCACTCGACAAGGGCAAAAGTTGCTCAATAACGGGCTCTTGCTTCATTGCGTTAACAAAACGCGAGTAAGCAAGATACACCTTATCCACTTCGCCGGCAGCGTAAGCATCCAATTGAGCTGTGATAGCACCGATCAAACGTTCCATTTGAGGGCGATCTCCCAATTGAACAACTTGCGACAACAACTGCACACCAGCGTGTTGCATAAAGCCAAGGCCCTTATTTCCGATAGCGGTGCCGCTCACTTCGACACCTTCGGCCTTCCAGTCTTTGAGCTTATTCAACACTAAACGTTGGATGTTAGTGTTCAACGGCCCAGCCAAACCTTTGTCCGTCGTCACCATGATCAGACCAACTTTTGCAGCGCTCTCTTTATGGGCGCGCAAGAAAGGATGTTCGTAGCTCGTCGAAGCCGTAGCCAAGTGGGCTACGATGTTACGGATACTTTCGCCGTAAGGACGAGCTGCGCGCATGCGATCCTGCGCCTTGCGCATTTTCGAGGCCGCTACCATTTCCATCGCCTTAGTGATCTTGCGCGTATTTTGTACGCTCTTGATCTTGGCGCGAATTTCCTTGGTACTAGGCATGTGGTCCCCTTAGGTGTTTATCGACTTTCAATTAGTAGGTACCGCTATTCTTAAATTCAGCAATAGCCGTCTTCAACAATTCGCGGTCTTCAGCCACCAGTTCTTTCTTAGCTTCAATGCGTTGGACCAATTCGGCATGCTTATCAGCCAAGTAGTCGCGCACGGCCTTTTCAAAGCGCAAAGCGTCTTTGACTTCCACGTCGTCGTAAACACCTTCTTCAACGCAGAAGAGCACAATAGCTTCTTCCCAAACTTGCAACGGTTGGAATTGCGGCTGTTTCATTAATTCGGTCACGATCTTACCGCGTTCCAATTGCTTACGAGTTGCTTCGTCCAAATCAGAGGCAAACTGAGCAAAGGCTGCCAATTCGCGGTATTGGGCCAAAGCCAAACGCACGCCGCCGCCCAACTTCTTAATAACCTTGGTTTGAGCAGCACCGCCAACACGAGACACGGAGATACCCGGGTTAATAGCGGGGCGAACACCAGCGTTAAACAAGTCGGTTTCCAAGAAGATTTGGCCGTCGGTAATGGAAATTACGTTCGTCGGCACGAATGCCGTCACGTCACCGGCTTGAGTTTCAATGATCGGCAAAGCGGTCATAGAACCAGTCTTACCCTTGACTTCACCGTTGGTGAAACGTTCCACGTAAGCGGCATTCACACGAGCGGCACGTTCGAGCAAGCGGCTGTGCAAGTAGAAGACGTCACCGGGGTAAGCTTCACGTCCCGGCGGACGACGCAACAGCAAAGAAATTTGACGATATGCCCAAGCTTGTTTGGTCAAGTCGTCATAAACAATCAAAGAGTCTTGACCGCGGTCGCGGAAGTATTCGCCCATCGTTGCGCCAGCGTATGGAGCAATGTATTGCAAAGCAGCGGATTCAGAAGCAGTGGCAGCCACAACAATCGTGTAAGCCATTGCACCGTGTTCTTCCAATTTACGAACCACGTTAGCAATCGTGGAGGCCTTTTGACCGATAGCGACATAAACGCAGATCAGGTCTTTGCCTTTTTGGTTAATAATCGTGTCCAAAGCCACCGCCGTTTTACCGGTTTGACGGTCACCAATGATCAACTCACGTTGACCACGACCGATCGGAACCATGGCGTCGATGGACTTCAAACCGGTTTGAACCGGTTGAGACACAGATTGACGATCGATCACACCGGGAGCCACTTTTTCGACCACGTCAAATTCATCCGTGTCGATCGGTCCCTTACCATCGATCGGTTGACCCAAAGCATTGACCACACGGCCAATCAACTTCGGACCAACTGGTACTTGAAGAATGCGACCGGTCGTCTTAACCGTATCGCCTTCACTAATATGTTCGTAGTTACCAAGAATAACTGCACCCACGGAGTCACGTTCAAGGTTCAAAGCCAAACCGTACGTGCTGTTGGGGAATTCCAACATTTCGCCTTGCATCACGTCGGAAAGACCGTGAACACGGCAAATACCGTCGGTCACGGAGACCACGGTACCTTGGGTGCGAAGATCAGCGGAGACCTCGAGGCCTTCGATGCGCTTTTTCAGCAATTCGCTGATTTCACTAGGATTGAGTTGCATTTCTTACAGCTCCGAAATTTATGCGGTGAGTGCCTCTTGCATTTGAGCAAGGCGCGTCTGAATCGATCCGTCGAGAGTCTTGTCACCCACGCGAACACGAACGCCACCGATCAACTCTTCATTGATCGAGACAATCGGGGTGAGCTTAAAACCGGGAAAACGTTTTTCCAACGCGGTGACCAAATCTTTCACATCTGCGTCCGTTAAGGGCATTGCAGATTCAATGTAAGCGTCAGCCACGCCTTCGGATTGATTTTTAAGTTCGCGGAATTGACGAGCAATTTCCGGCACGGCTTCCAAGCGATCATTCTCAACGATCACCTTCAACAGGTTGGCGGCCTCGGCGGGAATGTCCCCTTTGCCTAAACCGGCAAGAATGAGATCGTAGAGTTGCTCCGAGCTCAATTTCGGATCACCGATCACAGAAACCAGCTCAGGAGTGGTTACCACTTGGGCAAAACTATCCAGAACAGCAGCCAAATCGGCAGCTTCCTTAGGTCCCTTCTTTTGCTCGCTTAAAGCTAACAATAAGCCTTGAGCATAGGGACGGGCAATCGTCGAAAGTTCAGCCATGATTAGAGCTTAGCCTTCAATTGTTCAAGCATTTGAGCGTGAACTTTAATGTCAACTTCGCGACGAAGAATTTGCTCGGCACCGGCAACAGCCAAGCGAGCGACTTCATCACGCAATTGCTCACGCAGACGTTGGGCTTCTTGAGCCACTTCAGCCTTCGCAGCTTCAATAATACGATCAGCTTCAGCTTGGGCCGTAGCCTTAGCTTCTTCGACAATCGCTTGACCGCGTTTTTCACCGTCACTCATAATAGCCAAGGCTTGAGCACGCGCCTCGGCTTTGATTGCTTGACCTTCCTTTTGGGCTTCCGCCAAGGCTACTTCACCTTTATCAGCAGCTGCCAAACCTTCGTCAATCTTCTTTTGTCGCTCTTCGATTGCTCGAATGAGCGGCGGCCAAATGTACTTCATGGTGACCCAAGCACCGAAGAAGAACACGGCCATCTGTACAAACAGAGAAGCGTTGATGTTCATTATTTGAACCCCGTTAAATCAGATTGAATCCCCTGCAATAGGGGATCTCCCCCTGACGTCGTTAATAAAAGAATCTCGAAAGGAAAGCTTTTATTAGCCGACAAACGGATTAGCAAAAGCAAACATCATTGCGATACCAACACCGATCAAGAAAGCGGCGTCGATAAGGCCGGCCAACAAGAACATCTTCGTTTGCAAAGCGTTCATCAATTCAGGTTGACGAGCGGCGGCTTCAAGATACTTGGAACCCATGATAGCGATACCGAGACAAGCACCGATAGCACCGAGACCGATGATGAGGCCAGCAGCCAAGGCAACAAAAGCAACGTTGGTCATTGCAAAACTCCTTAATCCTTAAAGTGGGAGTAAAAGTTAATAAAAAAGAAAGAAAAAAAATCAAAAAGCTAGTGTTAGTGACCTTCATGAGCCTGACCAATGTAAACCAAGGTCAGCATCATCATGATGAATGCTTGTAAGATCACAATCAAAACGTGGAAGAGCCACCAGCAGATCCCTGCCACAGCATGTCCGACGACACCGAAGGCGCTCAAAGCATCGAAACCGACACAAAGACTGCCCAACAGTGCAATCAAGAAGAATAATAATTCCCCTGCATACATATTACCGAACAACCGCATGCCTAAAGAGACACACTTTGCTAAGTACTCGATAATATTCAACAAAAAGTTGAACGGCCAAAGCAAAGGATAGTTGCCGAACGGAGCCACGAACAATTCGCGACCAAATCCACCAAAACCTTTTACTTTAATACCGTAGTAAATCATGAGGAATAAGACACCCACGGAAATACCCAACGAACCGTTTAAATCGGCGGTGGGCAGCGGGCGCAGATAATGAATACCAAACCAGCCGGCAATCATCGGAAGAAGATCAACCGGAATCAAGTCGATGGCATTCATTAAAACCACCCATACAAACACCGTCAGAGCCAAAGGAGCAATGAACGTGCGATCACCGTGAACAATGGATTTGGCCTGTTCGTTGACAAACTCGACGAGCATTTCAACGGCACATTGCCATTTGCCAGGCACACCGGAGGTGGCCTTCTTTGCACCCTTGTACATAAGGGCCAAAGCGCAAACCATCATTAACACGGAAAACACGATCGTATCGATGTTCAACACCGACATATCCACAATAGTGGATTGCTTTACGGTCGAAAGGTGTGTGAGATGGTGAGTAATATACTCGGTAGCGGTGAGAGCTTCAGCTGCCATGTTTATTCTCGGGTTAAGAGTCCCAATAAGGAACAATTCAGGACCACAATGATCGAAAAGATCATTGCGGGCCAAACCAAGTCCTTGTACAACATCACGATTACCACCAACAAGATAGCAATCGCAATCAATTTAATGAACTCGCCAATCATGAAGATGAAGGCAGAATTTGTCGGATTCAGGCGAACCAGAATAGACATATTCAACGCAAACAAAGCATTCGGCACTGTGCAGGCAATACCTGACAACAACGCAGAAATAGCCGCATTCCCCCCTCCGAATAGAGCGGAGATTGCAGCAACTCCAATAGTAGCGATAGTCTGCAAAAGTATGATTTTCTTCATATGCTTCAGTCAACCAACCCCTGCAAACTTTTCATCAGCGCGCATTATACGATAGGCAACATCTATTAACAAGGTAAAAGAGTAAGAATAGCCCGTGTTAACCCTTAATCCTAAAGAACATTTTTTTACTATTAGCATGAGACATGCCATGCTTCCTTTGCGTATATGAAATTCCTCAAAAGAGGGAGAACAAATCAGACTGATCAAAGCACGAGAGAACGTTGCCATAACTCATCAACATAACATAATAAATATTAAACAATAATACATTCCATTTCTAGAGTTGCTGTAACGTTATATAACAATGACAAATCGCTTATAAACAAAGACACCTGCACAAATGCAAGTGTCCTTGTACGAGCTATATTGGGAGAAGGATGAGCATTCCCCTACTTCGGATAAAAAACCGATTAAGAAAAGTCACCAAAATGTGCAATGATACCGTCTAATTCATCGTAGCTCGAAAATTCAATAATAAGCTTTCCTTTACCCTTGCGGTTAGCATTGAGCTTCACCGTGGCACCAAGTGCATCAGAGAGCTCCTGTTGCAGTCTCATGGTATCTGCGTCCTGCTCAATTCCTTTGTTAATTTTTTTGGAATCCTGCCCCTTTTTCATTATCATCGCCGCAACCAAAGTTTCCACCTGGCGAACAGAAAGTCCCTTCTTAACGATTTCTTGGGCTACTGCAACTTGCATAGCAGGTTCAAGACCAAGCAATGCCCTTGCATGACCCATTGAAATTTCATTGTTCATCAAGCGATCTTGCACAGGTTTAGCAAGATTCAAAAGGCGCAAGAGATTTGTAGTAGCCGTCCGGCTACGACCGATCGCTTGCGAAGCACTTTCATGTGTCATCTTAAATTCGGTCACAAGGCGTTGAATCCCCGCTGCTTCTTCTAAAGGATTCAAGTCTTCGCGTTGAATATTTTCAATCAATGCCCACGCTAAAGCTTTCTCATCTGAAATTTTGCGAATAAGGACCGGGACCTTCTTCAACCCTGCCAGAATACATGCTCTATAGCGCCGTTCGCCCGCGATAATCTCATAACGGCCTTTGGTAATCGGACGCACAAGAATCGGTGAGATCAGCCCTTGTTCTTTAATCGATTGAGCCAACTCTTCCAAAGAAGCTTGGTCCATCTTAGTTCGTGGCTGGTATTGACCGGCTTGTAACTTGTCAATATCAATCTCCGAAGTTGTGTCATTGCCAGCATCAGATAAGGTGATTACAACCTCTTCTTTTTTACCTAGTAAGGCATCTAACCCCTTACCCAAACCTCCCCGACTTTTCTTTGCAACCATCTATTACTCCTTGGATTCCTTTTTAAATTTCTTCATACGCTTCAGGAATTCTGCTCCAAATTCCTGGTAAGCCTTTGCCCCTTTGCTGGACTTGTCGTACAAAACACCGGGTAGCCCATAGCTAGGTGCCTCTGCCAACCGTACATTACGAGGAATAACGGTTTTGAAAACTTTGTCGCCGAAGTACTCTTTGAGTTGCTCACTAACTTGTTGCTGTAATGTCACACGCGGATCGTACATCACACGCAAAAGACCAATAAGCGTCAGTTCCGGATTTTTTGCGGCTTGAATCCGACGAACCGAACTGACCAGATCAGTCAGACCCTCCATCGCAAAATACTCGCACTGCATCGGGACGATGACACCTCGGGCAGAACACAAGGCATTGATCGTCAACATGGACAAAGAGGGAGGACAATCAATAATAACAAAGTCGTACTTATCCCTCTGCTCAGCCAAGATGTTCTTCAATCGCTCATCTCTATCTTCAAGCTGTACCAACTCAACCTCGGCACCAGCGAGCTCTCGGTTGGCGGGAAGAATATCATAACCAGCTTCTTCTGCATGAACAACAACGTTATCAAAAGTCGCTTCTCCAAACAGCAACGGGTAAACAGTCTCAGTAATTGAATCCTTACTAACGCCACTCCCCGTCGTTGCATTTCCCTGAGGATCCAGGTCAATTAATAAAACACGTTGTTTAAGCTTGGCAAGCGCCGCAGACAAATTAACGGCAGTTGTTGTTTTACCAACTCCACCTTTTTGATTCGCAACACAAAACGTTAAAGCCATCTCTAATCCTCTTAACCTTTCGGCATGGCGAGCCACAATTCAGTAAAGCCTTGCCAGAAAATTGCCACACCAATACACAACAAAATAAATGCGAATACTCTGGATAAGGCATCAGCACCAGTTGCACCGACAGCAACACTTACCCGATCGCAATAGCGATAACAAACATAAACCGTCAATAAAGTAGCAACAGCTGCCGCTAAGCAACCGATCAAATCAGCTAATCCATGACCTATAACACCAGTCCCTATTGCAGTAGAAACAGCAATCATTCCTGGTCCCATAGTCAACGGCAAAGTAATTGGATAAAATGCCATTGACAAAAGTTTTTTACGAGACTTAGGCGGCTCAATGCTTCCGCTATCAGAATCATCATGCGTAGCCTCATTTAAAGCTTTCCAACCTGTTGAAATCAAAACCAAACCACCAGCTACACGCAGCACCCCCATAGAAATCCCGAAAAAGCTTAAGATCAAATGACCAGCAAACAAACAGATCAACAATATCACCCCCGAATAGATCACAATTCGGTTTACCATCATTTTCCGAGTTTCATCATCTATATTAGGCGTCAAAGCCAAAAAGAACATCGCCCCACCAAACGGATTTAAAACCGGGATAAATGAGGCAAATGCATACAAAAAAGTACTTAGAGCTTGCTCAAACACAGCATCACCTTCAAAAAAAAAAGGAGCCACACCAACTCCTTCGCATTCTGACATAGAAAAATAAAAAATTCTCAAAAAAGTACGACTTAAATCAACTATTCTTTGAGAAAAAATTGTTTCACATGAAACAGCAACAACTACAAAAAATCTTCATTTCAATTTTTATCAATTTTGCATTTACAGCAAGCAATTAACAAAAACTACACCAAAAATCCCAAATAAATCTATCTCATTGATTTATATACATATTTAAAACACGTGCTTAATATTTATGCAATTTAGTGCAAATCTAAAATTATAAGAACTATAGAAGGTTTTTCATCAAAATAATTAAATGCCGTTTTTCGTTCAATAGTGGAACCGAAATTTCATTCATTTCAGTTACGATGACAGAACGATCTAATTCGGATATTTCATCTTCTGGCAACCTCCCCTTTAAAGCCAGCCAAACACCATTATCG
>USCE01000005.1 GCA_900553105.1 uncultured Sutterella sp. | reverse complement strand
CGAGATAGGCTCCGGTCTCGTGGGCTCGGAGATGTGTATAAGAGACAGCCCTTGTCATTGATTAATACAGCACAAGCGACAGGAACAATTGCAGTCATATTAATAATCCCCAAAAAATTTAGGTGCGCGGCTCTCGCTTCGCGCACCTCTGATTAAAACCTAAAACCACAGATTAACATTAACCGATATGGCCATGGCAATTCTTGTACTTCTTGCCAGATCCGCACGGGCACGGTGCATTACGAGAAACGGCTCGCCAATCAATGTTATCGAGTTCAACACCATACGGAGAGGTTCCCGTAAAGGAGAGCTCGCGGCCTTCATCGTCGTGCACCACTTTTGCCGCATTAGCGACTCGAGCCCGAGCTTGGACTGCAGCGCGAGCTTCAGCCTCTTCTCGAACTCGTTGCTGTTGAGCTTCAATTTCCTCTCGCGTTTGGATGTGAACAGTCATCAACACACGCATGACGTTTTCACGTACGCGATCAAGCAACGTTTCAAACATCGCGAAAGCTTCACGCTTGTACTCTTGCTTGGGTTGCTTTTGTGCGTAACCGCGCAGATAAATGCCTTGTCGAAGCGCATCAAGAGCCGTGATATGTGCACGCCAAATATGGTCGAGCACCTGCAACGTGACCTGACGAGAGAAATCGTTCATGGCTTGAGGACCAGCCAACTCTACCTTCTCGGCATAAATGCGATCGGCATCATCAATCAACGCTTTCAACAAATCTTCATCGGTAACACTGTTGCTCTTTTCCAGCATGCCCGCAAAGTCAATATCAATCCCCCACTCACTCTTGAGCGTTTCGGTCAGTGCCGGCAAATCCCATTGCTCTTCAACCGTATCTTCCGGCACGTGAGCACGGAACAAATCCGTAAAGAAACCGTGACGAAGATTGGTGATCATCTCCGACAGATCAGTGCTCTCGAGAATTTCATTTCTCAAGCGGTAGATTTCACGGCGTTGGTCATTTTGTACGTCATCAAATTCGAGCAACTGCTTACGAATATCGTAGTTGCGACCTTCCACCTTACGTTGGGCGCTCTCAATCATGCGCGTGAGCATGTTCGACTCAATTGCTACACCCTCTTCAAGTTTGAGCTTATCAGCAATAGCACGCATGCGATCGCCGCCGAAAATACGCAATAAGGGATCTTCCATCGATAAATAGAAGCAACTGGATCCAGGGTCACCTTGACGACCAGCACGACCGCGTAATTGGTTATCGATACGGCGCGACTCATGGCGTTCACTACCGATAATACGAAGACCGCCGGCCTGGATGACTTTGTCGTGTTCGACTTGCCATTGAGCCTTCAGCTCTTCAATCATTTTGGCCTTTTGTTCATCACTTAAGGACTCATTCATACGGATTTCATCGACATGCTTGTTGATGCCGCCGCCCAAAACGATATCCGTACCGCGACCGGCCATATTGGTCGCAATCGTTACCATACCACTGCGGCCGGCTTCCAGCACAATTTGCGCTTCACGTTCATGTTGTTTGGCATTCAACACGTTGTGTTCAATACCTTCCTTGTGAAGCAATTGGCTAAGAGCTTCAGAATTTTCGATGGAAGTCGTACCGAGCAAAACAGGTTGACCGCGTTTATTGCAATCTTTAATGTCTTCGACAATGGCGCGATATTTTTCCTCGACCGTGCGGAACACCTTGTCTTGTTGGTCGTCACGGATCATCTTCTTATGAGTAGGAATGACCACTGTTTCAAGACCATAAATGTCTTGGAATTCATACGCTTCCGTATCTGCCGTACCAGTCATACCTGCTAGCTTTTCGTACATACGGAAGTAGTTTTGGAACGTAATAGAGGCAAACGTTTGGTTTTCCTGGTTAATCTTGACACCTTCTTTAGCTTCAACGGCTTGGTGCAAGCCTTCGGACCAGCGACGTCCAGGCATCAAACGTCCCGTAAATTCATCCACGATAATCACTTCGCCGTTTTGGACCACGTAGTGCTGGTCACGCTTAAAGAGCGCATGCGCACGCAATGCAGCTTGTAAGTGATGCATCAAAAGAATGTTTTGACCAGAGTAAAGACTTTGACCTTGGGGGATCATGCCTCGTTCGGTCAAAATCTGCTCAATGTGCTCGTGACCTTGTTCAGAGATATAGACTTGACGAGCCTTTTCATCAACCCAATAGTCGCCTTCGCCTTTTTCATCGGCTTGACGCACAAGCAAGGAAGGGATTTCGTTGACGCGAGCATAAAGCTCCGTATTATCATCGGCAGGACCAGAAATAATTAACGGCGTTCTGGCTTCGTCAATCAAAATGGAGTCAACTTCGTCAACAATGGCATAGTGAAGACCGCGTTGACGACGTTGTGCGGGATCGTACTCCATATTGTCACGCAAATAATCGAAGCCGAATTCATTATTTGTCCCGTAAGTAATGTCGGCAGCGTACGCCTGAAGCTTTTCTTCGTTAGGCTGTTGACTGTAAATCGTGCCCACCGTCAGGCCTAAAAAATTGTAAAGACGCCCCATCCATTCAGCGTCACGCTTGGCCAAATAGTCGTTGACGGTCACCACATGAACGCCTTTACCGGGCAAGGCATTCAAGTACACAGCAAGCGTTGCCGTCAACGTCTTACCTTCACCGGTGCGCATTTCGGCAATCTTGGCATCATTTAACACCATGGCGCCAATTAATTGCACATCGAAATGACGCATCCCGAGCACACGAACACTGGCTTCACGCACCACGGCAAACGCCTCCGGCATTAAGCTTTCCAACGTTTCACCATTTTGCAATCGATCGCGAAATTCCTGCGTCTTTGCCTTCAATTGCTCATCGCTGAGCGCCTTAATGGAATCTTCAAGTTTATTGACCGCAACGCATTGGCGGCGATATTGACGAATAAGGCGGTCATTGCGACTGCCGAAAATTTTGGTTAAAAGCTCAGAAAACATCTTTCTTATACCTGCTCCCCTTCATCGGTTTCAATGATGAAAGCGGGACTTAATTAATCAATTGACAATCCGATCTCGATTCGAATTACAGCGTTGAATTATCGCATATCTATGCTGGATTTTCGGCCTGTTTCCCATTCGACCTTTGCTGAATTTTCGCTAGGTTGTTAATATTTGCGACAGTGCTCGCACACCAATTACATTAAACTTGCTATCAACCGTTTTCTATAGATCATTGTATGGCCCAATACGATCGTCATTCAGATTTTTCTGACACAACGCCCGTATACCGGTATGACGGCATTCGCGTCACTAACGGACCTGAAGATTTAGCCAGTACCATACGCAAATTTGCTCCGGACTCAACATTAGGTCAACTCTCTGAAAGTCTGAAAATCAGTCGCGTCCTGGCCGCTGCCATACGGAAAAAAGGGCTCAAAATTGATTTTGCATCTCAGGTATTTGTTCAGGCAACTCAAGCCGGCATTACGTTTAATACGCGATCTACGAGTCTTGCCAATCGTCTCAAACAAATTCAACCCACATTAGCCAAGGCGCTCTTTGATGAGGGCATACATGCCCCCATCCTCTCAATTCGAGCGGGGAAAATCGCAATCTCAGGTGAAAGTGAAGAAGACGCTTACCCGACCGATAAGCCACGCATTGCACAGGCTGGTGCCTCAGAGGCCGTCAACAAAGAAGCAAAACGTGTCATAGACACAGAATTGCGCCAAGCGCTTGAGCGTTTAGCCAAGTCCATTGAGCGCTAAACTGAGCGCTCATCAGACAGCATTAACACGCTCAAAAGCAAAGTCCTCTGGTCCCTTGCAATCTTCAAACGTCGCCCACTCCCAAGCCGAGCCATCGGCCAACAGAGCACGTAGCAGTTGATTATTTAACCCATGACCGGACTTAAAGGCACTATAACGGGCCAAAAGCGGGTGACCTAATACGTAAAGATCACCCATAGCATCTAAAATTTTGTGCTTGACAAACTCGTCATCGGCTCTCAGCCCTTCGGGATTGAGCACCCGATACTCGTCCATAACCACCGCGTTCTCAAGCGTGCCACCTTGGGCCAATCCGATTGAGCGGAGCATTTCCACATCCTGAACAAAGCCGAATGTGCGTGCACGGCTAACAGCCTGAACGAATGTCGTGTGGGAAAAGTCCACTTCCGTAAACTGTACCGTGCTGTCGATTGCCGGGTGACCGAAATTAATTGAAAAGGCGAGTCTGAAACCTTCATGGGGTTCAAGCTTAGCCCACTTATCACCGTCGTGCACTTGCACGGGTTTAATGACTCGAACAAAGCGCTTGGGTGCATTTTGCTCAATGATACCAGCGGCTTGAATCAAAAAAACAAAGCTGGCGGCCGAGCCGTCCATAATCGGAATCTCAGGTGCATCGACCTCTACGTAGCAATTATCAATTCCGAGACCATTAAGCGCACTCATTAAGTGCTCAATGGTGGAAATTTTGACATCGCCTTCGTTTAATGTTGTTGCCATGCGCGTATCGTTGACACGCGTGGCCTCTGCCGGCATGACAACTGCGGGCTCTAAATCGATACGAGAATAGATAATGCCGGTATTAACCGGGGCCGGCTTGAGCGTCAGGCGGACTTTACGGCCGGAATGCAATCCGATTCCGACCATATCCACCGCTTTTCTTAGCGTGCGTTGTTTAAGCATTCGCGCTGTTACTTGTTGTCCTTGCGTTGATCCCACCAACCGGTCTTACGACGCGGCGAGTCCCAAACACCGTCGTTACTCTTTTCAGGTTCTTGAGTATGCCAGCTGGTTTGAGGTTGAGCTGCGGGTTCGGACTCTTGAGCTCCGGTTGACGGTGCCGCAGCAGCTGAATTGAGCGAAAAGTCCACCGGCGCATTTTGTTGCGGTTGCAACACCGAAGGTTCTGAGGGCGAGACAGGCTGTTGAGCCGTTGCGGCTACACCACGATTTCTCGGCCCCCAATCGGCCAATACATCAGGCAGATCCGTTTTAGGCGCGGGATTCGGCGTGAAAATAACTCGTTGCGGCTCTTCTTTTTTCTCAAGAGCCGGAACGCCTTGGTCTAAACCGTTGTCCAAGCCGGTCGCGACCACGGTAACACGCATGGAGTCTCCCATGCTGTCATCATAGGCCGTCCCATAAATGACCTTAGCTCCCTTGGCCGTGAAGTTCGTGATGAGATTCATCACGGTCTTCGTTTCCTTCATCTTCATGCTTTCTTCGCTGGCGGTAATGTAGACCAAAACGCCGCGTGCACCATTTAATGTCACACCTTCAAGCAAAGGACAAGCGACGGCTTGCTCTGCGGCCAAGCGAGCACGATCGGGACCACTGGCAATGGCAGAGCCCATCATGGCCGTTCCGCGAGCGCTCATCACCGTACGAAGGTCTTCAAAGTCCAAGCCGATCAAACCCGGTGTCTTGATGATTTCTGAAATTCCCGCACAAGCTTTAAACAAAACATCGTCAGCAGCCGCAAAGCACTCACTCATCGAAGCATCTTCGCCCAACTCATCTTCCAATTTGTCATTCAAAATGACAATTTGGCAATCAACAGCCTCTTTGAGCTTAACCAAACCTTCTTCAGCACGTTGCATACGCAAAGGCCCTTCAAAACTAAAGGGCTTAGTGACCACAGCAACAGTCAAAATGCCCATTTCTCGAGCAATTTGCGCCACGATCGGAGCAGCCCCCGTCCCGGTACCGCCACCCATACCCGCGGTAATAAAGACCAGATTAGCCCCCTTGAGCAATTCAACAATTCGGTCCTTAGCCTCAATAGCAGCAGCCTCCCCAACTTCGGGCTGTGCACCAGCCCCCAAACCGGTCTTACCGATTTGCAACGTTGCGTGAGCTCTGGAATGTGAAAGCGCCGTGTAGTCGGTATTAATAGCAATAAATTCAATACCTTGAGCACCGCGCTCAATCATGTGCTCGACAGCGTTTCCGCCACCGCCGCCCACGCCGATTACCTTAATAACCGTTTCACGGGGTTGATTGTCACTGACAAATTCGAACATAGAAATAGGGCCTCCAAATCTAACCTGTTAATTATGTCTGAAAGTTAAGCATTTTGCTTATCTAAAAAATAATCATTTTGAGATTATTCATTGCAAAACTTTTCAATCCGCTGTTAAGCACTAACAAGGGTGTTCTGGTACGATTTTCCGTGCTCTACTTGTTAATTTCCATTTGATTTTTTTGGCAAATACTCTCAGTGATTTCGCAATTGAATGCCATTTGCGCGTTTTATAAATCAATTAACAACTCATTGTTCTGACAAGACTTTTTAAAGAAGATTTGCCGCGACAACATTATCAAGAAGACAATTGCTAGAGTCTTCCGTACAGACTCTAGCTACTACAGGTGCACCGGCCATGGCGGCTCATGCTGCTTAAGCAACAACTCGAGCCAAGTCCGTCGTGTATTGGACGCCAAAATCTCCAGCGCTTCTTTGCAGCGAATGTACTAACTGATCAATAAAAATATCAGCAGCAAGGTTGCTCTGGGGTTACACACAGGCAAGTCCGACGGCCCCTTTATTCGGCCACGAGATTGGATCAAAGAACTTCAGGCCACAATTCCCAACAGCACCATTGTCGAATGCAATGTACTTTATAAAAGCCCTCGCCAAACCACGGTCGGTCATCGCAAGGCGTTAGAACAAAATGGTTATTTGTTCTCATCACTTGGCATCATGAATGAAGACATGATGCGCCCTTACACGTTAAAAGTGGTCTAGGCCTGAGAGTATTCATGGTCGGCCAGCACTTTGTACCAATGACTCCATGGAGGTGCTGTCGCATTTTAAGAAACTCAGTATGGACAACTCCAGCGACTCGCATGTGAAAAAAGACGACACATAGTCCAGAGGAGAAATTTTCCAACAACAGAAGACCGATACCGACAAAGGCATCGCGAATCAATTCGAAAAATAAGATTATCGACACTAATGTTCTTCGCAACATGTCAATTGAGTGCGATTGTGCCGACGTTGCCGCTTCAATGCCCACAATGCCAAATTTGAACATTTTGCTTCGACCGATCTCACCATCGATCAAGCCATATTGACTTGATCTATACGATGCCAAAGTACGGCAAACACACGTTGGTTAAGCACATTGGAACGCGCAAAACCTGACGGCAACTTTCTACCATAAAAAAATCGACATGGCCACCGATGAGTAATAAATCGTACAAGTACCGGATCGCAAGACGGAACAAAAATCCCAAAAAGATGGTACTAGTGAGACTTAATGCCCCCTAAGAGCAATAACCAGGGTACGCATACTTATGTGATCCCCAATTCTTAGACGAAGATTTGATAACCTCGATTATGTCTATTGTGCGCAATCTGTAGACTTTGAAAGAGGAGCTCGAATCCGAACACTTAAAACAGCGCCGCTGACGGACACAAACACACCCAGTATCGCCAAATTTTGAATACCCGTTAAGTTGGCACTCAAACCCAATAGACCTCCGGATACCGCGGCAAACATCCAATAACGCTCAATAAATCGATATTTTTTCATCAAAAGCGTCACTAATAGTGGAGCTGCTACACCAGGGACAAAGAAACTGTACGCGATTAGCAACAAACGAATAATGTCAGCAGAAACAAAAACAACTAGAGCACACATCAATCCGATGAAAATCACCAATAGTCGCACGGCTGGCAAGCGATTCTTACCAAAAATATCTCGTTCTGCAATCGTAGCCGCCGACAACAATACCGTATCAACCGTGCCGCACAATGCACTGATTAATCCTAAGGCCAAAATCGCCTTCAGCAACCATGGCATAGAACTGCCCTCAGATAACCACTCTGCAATCGGCGAATTCGCTTCAATATTGGCTAACGCCATGTACGTAATTGACACACCGAACACCACCAGTAAAGGCGAGGCGATCCATGTAGCTCGACGGGCTGAACGAGCATCTCTGGCTGCAAAAGATCGGGAGAACATGTCAGGGCCCACGATATACGTAATTCCGACCAATAACATAAGCGTTACCCAATCCAAAAATGCAAAGTTTTCGTTAAAAGGAACCCAGCTGATGTTATTAACGGGAGCGAAATTTACGCACCAAAGAGCGGCCGCAATAAAGCCACCCAATAAAAGAACCGCTTGCAACGCATCCGTTTTAATAACAGCTCGTTGCCCGCCCATGGCTGTATGCAAAATCACTGCCAAAGCAATTGCGCCGTAAAAAAACGTTGCAATCGAGGCAGACATTAAACTATTGAGCAGTGCCCATAACGCCACAAATTGCGCCGCGGTAACAGCAACCCAAGACACACCGATAATGACGGCACTCCACAATTTTGCTTTCTCACCCACTCGTACTGCTGCCACTTCTGGTAACGTCATCGCCGGCATCTTGCGAATCAAAGGCGCAACGGCCCAACCGTGAACAATCAAACCTATTGCTCCGACACCAAGCCACCAAAATGCAGCTTCTCCAACCTTTTGCGCAAAAGCCCCCATCCCCAGCGTCGCGGAGCCGCCAATAATAGTACTGACAAGAGACAATGCGCATAAAAGGCTGCTTATGGTGCCACCAGCCGTGGCGAAATCTTGAAGCCCCTTTGCTCGGTTAGGATTTGAAAGACTCAAGTACGTCAAAGCCAATAAAAAAGCAATGATGAGATAAGACAAGGCATTCATAGGGAGAAGTTTTGAGTTATCGGTTAATACTGACCGGTAAAAAACTCTTTGGCAAATCGCTTCATTCGATTAACCAACGAATCGTCCGTTGCTGTGCTTTCTTCGTCATCACCATCTTGGAATCGCTTAGCCATGTAGGAAATCATACCCATAACCGCACTTTCCTTCGGTGAGTTAAGCCCTATACAGGCATCACCGCTATAGCGTGAGCGGCCTAAACGGGCGCTGAATGTATAGGCTTTTGCACCGGGCACATCAAAAAGCTCCGTGATACCGAGTAAAAGTGCCGTGCCACCGGTCACGACGATCCCCCCGGGAAGCTTATTATACGGGTTGCCCATGTCATCGACACAAAACCACCCGGCATGAAACAAGTCTCGACCAATAACATCAATGAGTGTTATCAGCTCGCCGGCAGCCACCTGAGAAATGTCGTACTTGGAAAATCTCCGACCGCCTTCCTCGATAGGGGTTTTGAACAAAATCACGTCTTTGTGTTCCGGCAAACAGCGCAAATCCAGACGGGGCTTTAAGACCTCAGCTTCAAAATTGGTGCAGTGTAAAAAGCCCGCAATCTTTTTTGTGATTAATTCACCGCCGAATTGATAAGTTTTTGTATAGCGTGGCTTATCGTTTAAAAACACTGCAACATCGGTTGTCCCAGCGCCGATATCGATGAGTAATACCCCGTTTTGACGTTCGTCTTCAGTTAGGGCTGCATAACCGCTTGCCCAGCCTTCCGGGATATAAATCTCGGGCGTGACGCCAGCTCGAACGAGAGTCTTCATCCGATTTGTTGTTGAGAGATGTCCTGCCACGGCCGAATGCATGTGAGCTGCAATGCGCGAGCACTGCACTCCTTCCGGATTAAGGCTTCCGCTTCCTTCCATTTGGCCGTCAATCATATAGCACAACAGTTCCGACTTCACCTGCACTTCATCGTCGTGCATCTCAACCGCATCTTTGGCTAACTTCTGAACAGTGGTCATGTCTTCCTGAGTGACGTATCGACCTTTGATCGGCATTTCCGCTCGAGAGTCAACACCATGAAGTGAGGCGGCAGATACATTGGTCGCCACCTCGGCCACTTTGGCGGTACCAGCGATTTGCGAAGCCTCGTCAAGGGCGGCTTTAACTGCCATCTGGGCTTCCGGAACGTCTCCAACTATACCGTTAGCTACAGCACGCGAGTCGGCCCTCCCCTGACCAAGAACTCGGAATGTGCCGTCTTTGTACACTTCTGCGACTACCACCAATACTTTGCTTGAACCAAGGTCAATCGCGGCTACAGTTTTCTTAATCTCTTTCATTGTGCACGATTAGATTCTGCAATCGACTCTGCCACCCTACGACGCGTTTCTTCGGAGCGATACCGTTGCAAACTTTTCTCAGGTAACGTGGCCGAGAACGCCAGCTCATAGCGAGCGTCAATACTTGAGGGCGGCCCCTTCATTAATTTCACGACGTCCGGATATTGTACGATAACAACACCGAATCGATCTTCAAGTGTCCAATCCTCCTGCTCGACTCCTAATTCAATACGAGTCGGTGGAATGTCTTTACCGGCAATAGCAACTGCCCAACTGTCTCGGTCTGTCACACTAATTTCAGTGACCCGCGCATTGAGTTTGACGGTCTCAAGCATCTTGTTGAAGCGTTTGTAGCGACGCGTCACTTCTTTGGCCATGTCGGCACGACCGAAAAATTCCGGCAATGCCATCGGGTTATCGACCTCTTCAGGATTGGCTGCAAAAAGCTCGCCGTCGACTGAAACCAATCGACCATCTTCCCAAAGCGCCAAAGCCTTGTACTCAACGATTTCAATGTTTAATCGATCCGGCCAAACGCGTCTGACAAACACATCTTTAACCCAAGGTGCTTTCAGTGCCGCTTCACGAACGGCGGTCAAATCAACATTAAAAAACGTTCCTTCTGTTGTATCACCTAAAGCTCGTCTGAAATGCAACGATGAAATATGGTCAATTTCGCCGGAGAGTTCAACTGCACGGATTTTAAAAAAATGCCCAAAATAAGACGGAAAGCTACTCACTGCCACCGCTGCAACCAGAAAGGCCCCAGCGATGCCAATAAGCATCATCTTTAAAACACGTCTCAGACGAACGTTGCTAGCGGACATTTGCCAGAAAGTTTAGCGATCAGCTGTATCCAACGTTGCAGAGGCGGCAACCTGAAGAACCAAATCTTCGTAACTCATCCCGGCATTTTTCGCGGCCAAAGGAACCAACGAGTGTGCTGTCATACCGGGCGAAGTGTTCATTTCCAACAAAACAAAGCGCCCATCTTCGGCCAACATCACATCGATTCGACTCCAACCTCTCGCCCCCAAGGCACGATAAGCACGCAAACACGTTGCTGAAATGTCGTCACGAAGCTCTTCGGATAAATCCGCTGGGCACTCATAACGGACTACATCCGTGAAATATTTATTTTGGTAATCGTAGTCGCCATCAGGGGCCACAATTTCGATAATCGGCAACACTCGTGCATCTTGACCTTCGCCTAAAATCGCAACGGTCAGCTCTCTCCCGTAAATTCGCTCCTCAACCAATACCTGAGGATCAAGTTGAGCGGCCTTCTCGACGGCCTCGCGAAGTGTTTGTACGTTTGCATACTCAAGCTTTGTCAAGCCGATACTGGAGCCTTCACGAGAGGGTTTGACCACCAAATTAACCCCCAACTCCTGAATGACGAAACTCATATCGCTATCTTTGGTGACCAGCATGCCGTTGGGCGTAGGAATTTGGCGTTCTCTCCAAACCAACTTGGTTAGATTCTTATCAATGGCAATCGCACTGGCACGTACACCGGGGCCGGTGTACGGAATATTCAAATACTCAAGCACACCTTGAATCGTACCGTCTTCGCCGAATCGGCCGTGAAGAGAGATCACCGCGCGATCATAGTCGCCTTTTTCAAGTTCGGAAAGCGGTTGTTCTTGCGGGTCAAAACGCGTGACATCAACGCCGGCGCCTTGCAAGGCATCAAAAACCCCTTTGCCGCTCATCAACGAAACTTCTCGTTCACTAGAGCGGCCGCCCAACAACAAAACAACCTTGCCCAAAGACTTGGGATCAATCGACTTTTGTGCTTTATCCATTTTCAAAAAATCCTTCCAATTATTGCTTACCAGCTCGACTCTTTAATCGAGCAGGAACCGCACCGACGCTGCCAGCACCCATTGTCACCACCACATCACCGTCACGAGCAATCTTCATGATCGCATCATCAATTTCCGTGGGTTTATCGGCAAAAACCAATTCCGTTTGACCGACTAGTCGAATGGCACGAGCCAAAGAGCGACCATCAGCACCAACAATCGGAGTTTCACCAGCCGGATACACATCAGCCAACACTAAGGCTTCCACGCCGGAGAGTACTTTAACGAAGTCCTCGAAACAGTCTCTCGTTCTTGTATAACGATGCGGTTGAAACGCCACAAGCAACCGACGACCAGGATAAGCTCCACGCACTGCAGCAATTGTTGCTGCCATTTCGTGAGGATGGTGACCGTAGTCGTCAATCAAGGTGAAATGGCCGCCGTCGGGCAAAGCAATTTCACCATACTGACTAAAGCGCCGACCAACACCTGTAAAGTTTTCCAATGCTTTGACAATACTCGCATCGTCAACCTCAGCCATCGTCGCTATCGCTATGGCGGCCAATGAATTGCAAACGTTGTGCAAACCCGGTAAGTTCAAGCGCACAGGCAAGGGATCGTACCCATTGCGTAACACCGTAAAATGCATCTGGGTCCCAACGGCACGAACATCAATGGCGCGCACATCGGCCTCTTTGCTCAAACCATAAGTCACTACCGATCGCGGCACGCGGGAGATAATAGAACGCACATTTTCGTCATCGTAGCAAAGCACTGCTTTGCCGTAAAACGGCAAACGCGTTAAAAATGCCACAAAAGCATCTTTGAGCTTCTCGAAATCGTGACCATAGGTGTCCATATGATCGGCATCAATATTGGTGACCGCCGCAATAACCGGAGAAAGATATAAAAAGGATGCATCCGATTCATCGGCCTCAGCCACCAAAAATTCACCGCGCCCCAGGCGAGCATTGGCCCCGGCAGAATTTAATCGTCCGCCGATCACGAACGTGGGATCAAGACCGCCGGCCCCCAACACACTGGCAACCAAAGAAGTGGTCGTGGTTTTACCGTGAGCCCCCGCAATGGCGATACCGCTTCTGAAGCGCATTAGTTCGGCCAACATCACGGCTCGGGGAACAACGGGGATGCGTGCCTGTCGTGCTGCAACCACCTCAGGATTATCGGGCTTGATGGCTGAAGAAATGACAACCACATCGGCACCTTGCACATTTTCTGCGCAATGCTCTTGGAAAATTTGTACGCCCAACCCTTTCAAACGTTGCGTTGCGGCGTTATCGGCCATATCCGAACCCGTCACGTTGTAGCCGAGTGTCACCAGTACCTCGGCAATCCCGTTCATACCGGTGCCACCAATACCGACAAAATGAATCTTATTAACAGCAAATTTCATACGTATCTGACCAACTCAAGAAGCACAGAAGATAAAGTTTAATGCATTAAGCACACAATCGCTCTATGGCATCAGCCACCGTTTTTGCCGCATCACGTTTGGCTAAAGCGTGCGCGTTTTGTGCAATTTCTAATAACTGTGCACGATCAAGAGCGCAGAGCTTATCGTAGAGATTTTGTGCGGTTAAATGCTTTTGCTCGAGCAAAATTCCTGCACGGTGACTTTCAAGATAACGAGCGTTACCTAACTGATGAGCGGTGGTTGAAACAACAAAAGGCACCAGAATAGCTGCCACGCCTGCGGCCGTTAGTTCACTTACTGTGGTCGCACCAGCACGGCAAACCACCACATCGGCCTTGGCATAAGCCGATGCCATATCATCGATGAAAGACACGACATGAGCTTCAATACCCAACTCTTCGTAACGAGCCTTTACTGCTGCAAGCTGCTTCTGACCGCATTGATGGGTCACAATCGGTCTCGTAGCATGATCAAATTTTGCTAAAGCTTGCGGCAACGTTTCATTGAGCACCTGAGCCCCTAAAGATCCGCCAAATACTAGTAAGTTCAGCCGTCCGTTACGACCTTCATAGCGCTGTGCCGGTTCGGGCAACGACAAAATATCCTCTCTGACAGGATTGCCCGAAACAATGGCTTTAGCACCGGCACGATGAGCACATTCACCGTCAAAACCACACATAACGGCTTGTGCCCAAGGCATCACTACGCGAACACTCATGAGACTGCCCGCATCACAATTCATCATGACAAGAGCCTTCGCGTTGGCGCGAGCCCCGAAAGCTGCCGGGACGGCAATATAGCCGCCGGTTGAAAAAACAGCATCAGCGCGACGTTCGCAGACAATCGATTTGGCTTTAAAACAGGCTCCGATAAGCTTAACAGCACCTTTGATAGCGTGCCTAAATCCCTTACCTCGCATGCCGGTAAAATCCAACGCATCAAAAGCGATATTGCGAGTGGCCACCAAACGCGATTCCATCCCGACTTCGGTACCCAACCAAGAAACGGTCCAACCGCGCTTTTTCATTTCATCGGCAACTGCCAATCCCGGCATCACATGACCGCCGGTGCCAGCTGCCGCAATGATCAAATGTTTTGACGTCACTATCTTTTCCTCTTTCCGCGCATCAACAGGCGGTTTTCATAATCGACTCTTAAAAGCAATGCCAACGCTGCAAGCGTAATAACGATTGAAGAACCACCATAGCTCACAAGCGGCAATGTCAATCCTTTGGTTGGCAAAAGTCCCAATGCTACACCGATATTGATCAGAGCTTGAACACCAATCCAAAGACCAACCCCTTGGGCAACCAACCCAGCAAATACCGATTCCAATCGCACTGCCTGTCGTCCGATTTCAAAAGAACGACGAACAAGCCAATAAAATAAGGCCAACACCAACGTAAAACCTACAAGTCCCAATTCCTCACCAATAACGGCCAAAATAAAGTCTGTATGGGCTTCCGGTAAATAGTGCATTTTTTCAACACTGGCACCCAATCCAACGCCGAAAAGTTCTCCACGACCGAAAGCGATCAGTGAGTGTGTCAACTGATAAGCCTTGCCGAGTTGATTCTCAATATCCCAGGGATTCAGGTAGGCAAAAACACGCGCTGTTCGCCATGGGGACAAGACGATGGAAGAAATGATTGCAATGCCTAACGCTATAGCTAAAGGAACAATTACGCGCCAACGCAATCCACCTAAAAATGCCACCCCGAGCACAATGGCACTGATGACAACCGTGGCTCCCAAGTCTGGTTGCAACGACAAAAGACCGGCAACCAAGCCGATGTAAAGCATCACCGGAATCAGTCCTCGCGTATACGAGTGCATGTAATACTGACGGTTAACCACAAAACGCGCAATCACAAGCACCGAAACATATTTTACGATTTCGGAGACTTGCACATTGATGGGCCCCAATCCGATCCAGCGCACGGAGCCGTTTACCGTAACCCCGAGCCCGGGGATAAATACCGCCCCCAAAAGCAAAATACCGAACACGCCGAGAATGTAGGAAAAACGGTACCACGTATCGACCGATATTTTGAAAAGTATTCCTGAGACAAAAAGGCCTATCAAAATAAAAATCGCCTGACGCGTTGCAAAATAGGCTTCTGAGGTGTTGTATTTGGGCGAATCACCTAATGAAATCGATGCTGAATACACCATCACAAGCCCGATAATCAGCAGGGCTAGTCCACAAGCAATTACGCTGTAGTCAATGGGAGCCGTGGTTCCGAAAGACGAACGCCGACCTAAGCTATCTTCGTGCTTACGACCTAAAGATAGAAACGATAAAAATCGGCTTATGTCTATCATTACACTCATTTACCCCGACCGATCATTGGACTTCTGTGCTAGTTCACGCACACTGTCGATAAAGATTTGCGAGCGCTGAGCATAGTCTCGAAACATATCCCAACTAGCACACGCCGGTGACAAAAGAACTGCATCTCCGGCCTTAGCCATTTCAGCACATTTTTGAACCGCTTCGGGTAATGTTTTTGCGTGCTCAATCGGATAAGTTGCTCCTGCAAGCGCCTTTTCAATATACGGAGCATCACGTCCGATTAAAACGGCCGCACGAGCATGACGAGCCATTGCCTGGGCAATGGGCGAGAAATCCTGACCTTTACCATCGCCACCCAAAATAATGACAATTTTTGTGCCGTCGGCTCCAAGTCCATCTAACGCGGCAACCGTAGCGCCGACATTAGTCCCTTTACTGTCATCAATGTAATCCACGCCATCAACCGTCATCACGTATTGCACGCGATGCGGCTCGCCTTTGTATTGAGAAAGAGCGCGCAAGGCATCAGCAATAGGCAGCCCGACAGAACGAATAAGAGCCAATGCGGCCAATGCATTCATTGCATTGTGCTGTCCCCGAATATGAAGTGCAGCCACAGGCATTAATCGCTGAGTCAAATGGCCTTCCAAAACCTTACGCTTGGACAATGACACCGAATCGTCTTCATTGAAAGCCAGCCACACTAATCCGTCTTCAGTCACCAAGCCCCAATCATTGGCAATCGTCGGTGCCGAGGCCCCGAAAGTGCAAGCTTTCGCGCCCTCAGTCAAAAAGTTCATCACACTGCCATCGTCACGATTAAGCACACGGACGGTTTTTTCATGCATAAAAATCCGACCCTTGGCTTCGCAATACCCTTGCATTGAACCGTGCCAATCCAAGTGATCCTGTGTGATGTTAAGAATGGTGGCGGCATCCGGCGCTAAGCTGGAAGTAGTTTGCAACTGAAAACTTGACAGCTCAAGTACCCACACTTGCGGTAAATCGTCTTTGTCCAAATAACGATCAAGTTCGGTAACTGCATTAGGCCCAATATTGCCGGCAGCCACAGCTTTTTTCCCGCCGGCAGCTGCCATTAAAGATGTGAGCACCGTGGTGGTGGTTTTGCCATTGGTTCCGGTGATTGCAATTACCTTAGGATCATAGCCGCGCTCGGCTTTAAGGTGAGCCAATTCGCGAGCAAAAAGCTCAATTTCACCCACCACATCAATACCATCCTTGCGGGCTTGCTCCACTAACGGAGCAACGGGAGAGTGAAAAGGAGAAATGCCAGGAGAAAGCACCAAAATCGAAGCCCCTTCCAATGCATCGACAGCCTGCTCAAAGGGACAAAATAAAAAATTGTCTATCCCTTGAAGTTTCGATAATGCAGGAGGAGCTTCACGTGTATCAGTGGCCACTACCGTCCAATGACGACGCAAAAGAAAACGCACACAGGCCTCTCCCGAAGCCCCCAATCCGACAACTAAAGCTTTCTTTTCCATTTGTGCCACCCTATAGCACTACACGTTAACGAATCTTCAACGTTGAAAGACCGATCAAAACAAGAATGAACGTAATGATCCAGAAACGCGTCACAACTTGCGTCTCTTTCCAACCTTTTAACTCAAAGTGGTGATGAATCGGTGCCATCAAGAAAATGCGCTTGCCGCCCGATAGACGGAAATACACTGTTTGGATCATCACTGAAAGTGTTTCAACGACAAAAACGCCACCCATGATGGCCAGTACAAACTCTTGACGAGTAATAACGGCCACGGTACCCAGCGCACCGCCCAAAGCTAAAGCTCCGACATCGCCCATAAAGACTTGAGCAGGATGAGCGTTAAACCACAAAAAGGCAAGTCCGGCTCCGGCCAATGCTGCACAAATCACCACCAATTCGCCGGCACCGGAAATGTATGGGAAAAACAGGTAATGCGCAAAGTCCACACGCCCTTCAACATAGGCGAAAATGCCCAAAGCACTTCCAACCATGGCGGCAGGCAAAATGGCCAAACCGTCCAAACCGTCTGTTAGATTGACAGCATTGCTCGTGCCCACAATGACGATGAATGTTAAGGCAATAAAACCAAAGATACCCAACGGATAAGCAAAGTGCTTAAAAAACGGAATAATCAAATCGGCGTGCGAGGGCAATTGCATCGGAAAGCCCGATTCAGCCCAACTGACAATCATCTCCCAGACGCTCATATTGGCCGGCATACTGATGGCAAAGGCCAAATAAACCGAGGCGACTAAACCGATTAATGTCTGCCAACCGAATTTTTCCTTAGCACTCATTCCCTTGGGGTCATGACGCACAACCTTGCGATAATCATCGACCCAACCTATCCAGCCAAAGCCCAACGTGACAAATAGCACTACCCAAACGTAACGATTGCTTAAATCCATCCACAAAAGCGTAGAAAGCGCAATGGCAATCAAAATAAGCACGCCTCCCATCGTTGGCGTGCCGTCTTTAACATAGTGAGTTTTCGGCCCATTCGTACGAACAGCCTGCCCCATCTTCATATCCCGCAAATAGCGAATCGTTGTAGGGCCGGCAAAGAAACCGACAAAAAGCGCAGTCAGTGCCGCCAAAACTGCACGTAGGCTCAAGTAATTAAAGACCAGGAATTCCGGATATTCCTGACCCATCCAACGGAAAAATTCCAATAACATCTCGGGCGTCCTTCGATACTAACGTTTGCGCACGCTAAAAAATCATTCTTCGGGATCAATCAGTGCCGTCACCACTTGATTGAGCTTATAAAAATTCGAGCCCTTGACCGCAATGGTTCGCGCCGATTCGCTGTGTGCTTTTACGGCATCCATAAAGCGTTTGCGATTGACTTCAAACAGGGATTCTTTACCCCCTTGAGCTCTATAAGCATCAATGGCAAACTGCATGTCGTGGCCGGTTGCCAGTACTATTTCAATACCACGTTCTGCAGCATATGCGCCTATCTCCTCGTGATATTGACGGCTTTTATCGCCAAGTTCACGCATATCTGCCAAAATCAGCAAATGAGGACCGGGATAGGAGGCCAGCACATTGATGCAAGCTCTCATGCTGTCAGGGTTGGCATTATAAGCGTCATCAATTAGGGTGTAATGCTCAAGGTTGTAAATTTTTCCTCGGCCGGCAATCGGTTCAAAACTCTCCAAACCCCTGATGATGTGATCCAGTGAAATATTCATTGCTAGCGCCGTCGCTGTGGCCGCTAACGCATTACGAAGATTGTGTTCACCATTGATATGCATCATTACATTGGCTAAGCCCGATGGTGTTTTGATTTGAACTGCCATTTGCCCGTGCTTGTACGAGACAACCTTGGCGGAAACGTCGGCATGCTCACTTAAACCAAAAGTCAACACGTTGCAGTGACCAGCCATCTCAAGCCAAATATCTTTACAGGCGTCATCAATAGGAATAATCGCCGTTCCCTGACTCGGCAAAGCTTTGATAATTTGTCCGTTTTCTCGTGCCGTGGCTTCCACCGTTTGCAAGAATTCCTGATGTTCGCGTTGTGCATTAGTCACAACTGCAACCGTCGGTTGTACAAGACCTGCCAAATAGCGCATTTCCCCAGGATGATTCATTCCGGTTTCAATGACAGCGGCCTCGTGAGCATCGCGCAGGCACCACAACATCAAGGGCACCCCAATATCGTTATTGAAATTGCCTTTGGTAGCCAACGCTTTATCACCATAGCGGGCTTGAAGAATGCTGGCTATCATTTGCGTTGTCGTGGTCTTGCCATTGCTGCCGGCAACTGCCGCAATGGGCATTGAACGATGCCGACGCCAATAAGCGGCACTAGCCCCCAAAGCGAGCTTTACATCCTTGACAACAATCTGCGGCAACGGACAGTACACTTCATGATCGACAACTAATGCCGCCGCTCCCGCACGCATGGCCTGCATGACAAAATTATGCCCGTCAAAGCGCTCCCCTTTTAATGCAAAGAAAAGCCCTCCCTCTTTGACTTCTCGAGTATCGGAAGACACACTTGTGAACGACACGTCGCTTCCCAAATATTTCGATCCTGGCAACAATTTTGATAAAAGTTGGCAACTCATTAATGTGTCATTGAGAGGAACTTTTTTCCACTGGGCATTACGAGCTTCAACCAAATCGCTAAACGGGTGCTTCACCCCTTCGATTTCTTGATAAAACTCGTGACCCTTCCCGGCAATAAGAACAATATCCTCTGCAGCGGCTTCCGCCATCGTTTGTGCGATGGCCTGGCGTCGATCTACGATACAATAGGCACTTTGCCGATTGGCCAATCCTTGAAGCATGTGACCGAGGATGACCTGCGGATCTTCTGTACGAGGGTTGTCACTGGTCAAAACTACTCGGTCGGCAAAGCGTTCAGCAATCTCAGCCATCATCGGGCGCTTACCAGCGTCACGATCGCCGCCTGCCCCAATCACAATCCAAAGCTTGCCTCGTCGGGCTTGAGCAACTGGTCGTAAAGCTAAAAGAGCATTTTTCACGGCATCGGGCGTGTGGCTGTAGTCAATTACAGCCAACGCGCAACCGTTTCGCGACACCAATTGCATTCGACCTACAGGCGGCACCAACTGCGGCAATAACTTAACGACTTCGGCTAATTCATAGCCTTTTACCAGGGCAACGCCGACTACTCCCAAAAGATTGGAGATATTAAACTCACCGAAAATGGGCATTTCCACCCGAT
Source organism: uncultured Sutterella sp. (assembly GCA_900553105.1). Classification (GTDB taxonomy): domain Bacteria; phylum Pseudomonadota; class Gammaproteobacteria; order Burkholderiales; family Burkholderiaceae_F; genus Aphodousia. The sequence goes on along the minus strand of USCE01000005.1, from coordinate 14,071 downwards.
AACGCTCAGAGGCGAAACAGAGGTCAAACTGCATGCTCTCGGGCAATGCACGAATGTTTTGAGCCTCCAGAGCACAAGAGCCAGCTAGCGCAATCGAGCCCTTTGTTGTCGTGACAATGGTTTTTAAGCCTCGATGCACTGATCGCTCTGCCATTCTTACGCCGGCCTCATCATCGATATTGATGACGGCGCTTTTGAGTCCCGGCCAATCAAAAAGAATGGCCTTAGCTCTTTCATATGAGGCCATATCGCCGTGATAATCCAAGTGATCGCGCGTAAGATTTGTGAAAAGCGCAACATCAAGGTCAAGTGCTTGCATACGGTCTTGCACAAGTCCGATAGAACTTGCCTCAAGTGCAAACGAACGTGCTTTAGCCTTATAAAGTCTGAAAAGCAGATCTTGAAGCGAAACCGCATCCGGCGTTGTCAGGGAACCTTCTTCAAAAGGCTTACCCTCAAACATGCAACCAATCGTACCGATTGCCGCACACGGCTCACCCAATAGCGTTAGCAGCTGACTGATCCAATGAGACGATGTTGTTTTGCCGTTGGTTCCGGTAATGGCGACCCCTGACATAGAAGCGCTCGGGTTGCAATAAAAAAGTGATGCGAAGCGACCGAGATAGCGTCCTAAATTCGGAACTGCAATGGCAGGCACCCCGAATGTGCGTCGAATACCGTCATCCTCGTAGACCACTGCACAAGCTTTTTGAGCAGCCTTTTGCAAGAAATCTCTGCCGTCAACATGCAAACCCGGCACGGCAATGAATACGTCGCCTTCGCTGACTTTGCGAGAGTCCAACACCAAACGTTTGGCCTCGGGGACCAAACGTTTTAAAAGATCAACATAGGATTTAATGTTTTCGGTCATTATTTCTCCAATCTCAGCAAGACCGATCAGAAATTAGTAAGACGTGAATCAATGCACGGACTTCGTCAAGAGGCCGCCGCCAGCCACCATCATCGGATCATCAGGATTGACTAACAATGTGCGAAGTGCCGCTTCAACAACTTCACCAAAGACCGGTGCTGCTACAACGCCGCCCACGTGCCCGGCATCTTTCGGTTCATCGATCATGACTGCGACTACCAAGCGAGGTTGCGTTGCCGGTGCCACGCCCACAAAGGAAGCAACGTAGTCTTTGACGTATTCACCATTTTTGACTTTATAAACCGTACCCGTTTTACCGGCCACCGTATACCCTGTCACCTTCAAACGTGAGGCAGTGCCACCTCGGTGCACCGTTGTCATCATCATGGCACGCATTTGTCGAGCCACTTCGGGTCGATAAACTTGTTCGCCAGCAGCCGGATGAGTCCGTTTCATCAACGTTAACGGAATGACATCGCCATTACGAGCAAAAACCGTATAGGCTTGTGCGATTTGCATCAGAGAAGCCGACAAACCGTAACCGTAAGAGATTGTGGCCTGTTCTACTGGCCCCCACGTTTTTGCTGGACGCAAACGTCCCGCCACAGCCCCCGGGAACCCCACTTGAGGAGCTTGCCCGAAGCCTAACCGGCTGTAGGTTTCCCACAACGTTTGAGACGGAATCTGCAAAGCAATCTTGACTGTACCTACGTTTGACGATTTGGCAATTACCTGCGAAACAGACAATAGACCGAAGTCCCGCGTATCGCTAATGGTACGGTCGGCAACGGTGATTTTCCCCGGAGCTGTCTGAATTAAACTGTCGGGGCGAACAATGCCCATGTCAAGAGCTTTAGCAATAGCAAAAGGCTTCATGATGGAGCCGGGCTCGTAGGTATCTGTTACCACACGATTGCGAATCTTCTCAAATGCAAAAGTGCTTCGATCGTTAGGATCAAATCCCGGCCAACTGACCAACGCCAAGATTTCCCCTGTTATCGAATCAGCCACAACAACTGCGCCGGCTTTCGCCTGGTGCTTTTCTACTGCATTTTTAACCGCACTATAGGCGATGTATTGGATTCGCGAATCAATCGAGAGATGCAAATCTTGCCCCGGAACGGGTTCTTGAGTCCAGATTTCTTCAATAATGTGACCAAGTCTGTCGCGAATCACACGGCGTTCACCGTTTTTACCTGTCAACGTCTTGTCATTGGCCAATTCCATGCCTTCTTGACCCCGATCATCCCGATTGTTAAAGCCAACAATGTGTGCCGAGACTTCACCACCGGGATAGTGACGCTTCACATCAGGCGTAAAAGTCAATCCCTCAATGTGCATGGCTTGAACTTGCCGCACAACGTCCATTTCCACCTGACGGGCTAAATTTACGAAAGCATTCGGACGCGCAAGCCGTTTTTCAAGCGTACGCTCAGATATGCCGAGAAGATTGGACAATTGAGCAATTTGTTGCTCGGTCACGTTTATTAAATTGGTCGTAGCCCAAATGCTTCGTGCGGGAAGCGACGAAGCCAACACAACACCGTTTCTGTCGTAGATTTCGCCACGACCAGCTGCAATTTCAAGGGTTCTGGCGTAACGCACCTCGCCTTGTTTTTGCAAAAACTCCGTATTAAAACATTGCAAATAACCGGCCCGCAAAAAGACACAGACAAAAACGGCCACCATGCACGCGAGCACCATGTGTGAGCGCTTCTGACTGACTTCAAGGGCACGCCATTCTTTTTCGCGATCCTCATCGCGTAACGGTTGACGAGGCGAGGTATCTTCAGCCCAGAACTCCCGGCCTCGAGCCTTACACCACTCAATAATCATGGTAAAGAAGGACGCTCTATTCATTGGCTTCCTCCTTGGCCTCTCGGCTGACAAATCTCGGCACGGGTTTCGGTTGCAAAATGACGGTATTTTCGTTTCGAGCTACTTCAAGTCCCAACTCTCGGGCACCTTGAACAACATACCCCGGCAATGTAACCTTGGCTAATTCAATGCTGATCTCCCGATGATCGTCCTGAAGACGACGAGCAACTTCCTGTTCATGCTCAATTTCCACAGTCAAAGCTCTGACCGTATACTGATTTGTCACAATCGTCAATGCCACGAGCACAACAGCTGCCGTTAACACGGCAATCAATACCGGCTCGTTATGCGTTCTAATGAGTTTCAGGAGACCCAATTTCATCATTGGCCTCCCTTACGCACGCGAGTGGCAACCCTCAATATTGCACTTCGAGCACGGGGGTTCGCATCGCACTCAGCTTCATCGGGCAGAATGCGACAAATATTAACAAGTTCGGGCGGCGGCAACTGATCCGCACGCAAAGGCAACCTAGCATCAAAGGCTCGCTCAGGATGGGCTTTGTCATCGAAGAAACGCTTAACGATTCGGTCTTCTAACGAGTGAAAGGTAATAACCGCAATGCGAGCACCATTTTGACTTAAATCCATCGCAGCACTGAGTGCTTTTTGAAGTTCCTCGAGCTCTGCATTGATGTGAATTCGAATTGCCTGGAACGTTCGCGTAGCCGGATTTTGTGTCGGATCTTTTTTGTTAACAGGCACGCAAGAGGCCACAATGGCAGCCAACTGCTTGGTTGTTACGATGGGGGATTTCTCACGCTCGGTCACAATTGCGCGAGCAATCTTACGTGCGTAACGCTCTTCCCCATACAAATCAATCACTCGAGCGATATCACGCTCTTGAGCTTCGTTGATCCATTCGGCTGCCGTCACTCCAGATGTTGTGTCCATCCGCATATCCAACGGACCGTCATTTCTGAAAGAAAACCCTCTGGCGGCATCATCGATCTGAGGGCTTGATACGCCGATATCCATAAAAATACCGGCTACTTCAGAAATGCCAAGCTCGGCTAAACGCTCTTTCATTTCTGAAAAAGGCGCATGAATGATGCAAAAACGTGTATCGGAAATTGCTTGGGCACATTCGACGGCCTGAGGATCACGATCAAAAGCAATCAAACGTGCTTTAGGACTTAATAACTGAAGAATTTCACGCGAGTGCCCCCCTCGACCGAAAGTGGCATCAACATAAATTCCATCGGCATTGGTAACCAACTCGCGAGGTGCTCTCTTAGCTAACACAGAGAGGTGTGTAAAATTTGTCGGCATTCACCCCTCCTTATAGTCTCAAGCTGTCGACTTCTGCAGGCAACCCTTTCGCGAGTACAGCTTTTTCGAATTCAATGTACGTCGCCTGATCCCACAACTCAAATCGATTACCCAAACCGACTAACGCCACATCACGACCGAGTCCACATAAGTTACGTAACTCACTCGGAATCAAGAGTCGCCCAGAGCTATCTGCACTGACATCAACGGCACTGCCCAACAAAATGCGTTGTAGCGCTCTGGCCGAATACGGCAATTGCGCCAACTGCGGACGCAACTCGTACCAAACGGCACGGGGATAAATCAGCACGCAACCGTCCGGATGCCTCGTTAAGGTCACATCACCTTGGCAAGACAACAAAAGGCTCTCCCGATACCGACTAGGTAACGAGAGTCTTCCTTTTGCATCAAGCGCCAGTAAAGACGTACCTTGGAACATTGTGATCAAACCCTATTAGTGCGACACTGAGGACAAAAAGGGACTTTATGGCAATTTTACGCCACATTTGTCCACTTTTTCCCACTTTCTTACACTGAAATTTAAAGTGATAGTTTCACTTAGTCAAGGCTTTTTCAACAATTCTTGTCTGTTAGGATTTTTTCTGTTTTAACCGCTACATCTTGTAGGACTAGATGTAAGTAAAAAGAACTTTTTTGCCATGCAGAAAGAAATAAAAAAGCCCGAAAAGTGTCAAGTGATACACTCTTCAGGCTTACGTTGGCGATCACTCTACCAAGCGATCAAAAATTATCTGTTAGGTCAATTGCGCCAGGGCTTTTTTCAGGTCTACCTTGACGCGGCCGTCAACGGCAATACCTTCCCCATTCTTCTCGCTTATGATCAAGGGGTTAATATCGAGTTCCGTAATACAGGGGAAATCCGTCACCAATTGAGAGATGCGCAACAGGCAATCACGCAATTGGTCCATTTGCGCCGGCGTGGTACCGCGAGCGCCTTCTAAAAGTTTGTACGCTTTCACACTACGAATCATTTCTTCGGCATCGACGTCCGTCAAAGGAGCCAAACGGAAAACCACGTCTTTTAAGACCTCAATGAAAACACCACCCAAACCGAACATAACCATATGACCGTATTGAGGATCACTGGCGATTCCGCAAACCATTTCTCGGCTTCCCTTAACCATCTCTTGAATGATCACCCCTTCGAGCCCCTCTAACAGATCTCTCGCTTTGAGTTTTTCAACAAGATCTTGATATTGCGCACGAAGCTCTTGAGCGCTTTGAATATTGACGCGCACGCCACCCACATCACTCTTGTGAGATGTAGTCTTGGAGGTCATCTTCATGACAACCGGATAGCCGATACTATCAGCAATAGCTACGGCCTCATCTTCATTGACTGCGAAACCGGCCTGACACACGCGCACGCCATAAGCGTGCAGTACATCGATACTTTCTCGAGTGGTTAATTGTTCACGACCTTGAGCGATGCTTTCACGAATGATTACACCGGCTCGTTCTTTGTCCACGGTAAAGGTCGGGATTTGACCGACGGGCTTGTTAATCCAAAGGCGTTGCTGATTGAGGCGATTTAAACCGTCAACAGCCTGCTCAGCGTACATAAAGAAAGGCACCGTCACGTCCATTTCAGCCAACTGAGCAAAAAAGCCATTCGTTGTCATGAACACACCGACAATGGGTTTTTCCGGATGCTGCTCTTTGATTTCCATCACGGCTCGTGCCACGTCGATATCCTTTAACCCCAAGAAAGGTAAGTAAATCACAACGATCATGTCGACATTTTCATCTGCAATGACCGTCTCAAGCGTTTGCTTATAGTGCTCGATCGGAGCCGAAGCGATCATGTCTACCGGATTTTTCACAGAGGCGGCAGCAGGTAAGAAGCTACGCAAAGTCTTCTTAGTGCTCTCTGAGAGCTGAGCCATTTGCATTCCGTACTCACACACGGCATCGGTTGCCATGATGCCGGGGCCGCCGGAATTGGTGATAATGGCCACTCGATCGCCTTTAGGAATCGGGCAGTTAGCAAAGACTTTTGCCGTTGCAAAAAGGTTTTCAAGTGAATACTCTCGAATGACACCACTTTGCATCAAAAGAGCATTCGCGGCTTTGTCGGCCCCGGCTAACGACCCCGTATGAGACGAGGCGGCGCTGGCACCAGCAGCACTGCGACCAGCCTTTAAAGCCAAAATCGGCTTTTTCTTCGAGATGCGAGAGGCCAGTGCTCGGAAATTGGCTGGATTTTGAATCGACTCCATGTAAAGCAAAATTTGCTTCACGTCCTCTTCATTTTCCCAGTACTCCAATGCCGTCTCAGCGTTCACATCAGCCTGATTACCGATCGAGATAAACTGGGCAAAACCCAAATTAAGGTCTTTTAAAATATTGAGAATACCGCCGCCCAATGCGCCCGATTGGGACACAAACCCGATATCTCCGCGCTCAGGAAGACTTTCGGCAAAGCAACCATCCATGCGTACGTCGGGATGAGTATTGACAACACCGAGGCAATTGGGGCCCACGCAACGCATGTTGTATTCACGAACCTTCGTCAAAAGGGCACGTTCAAGCTCGGCACCCTGAGCACCCGTTTCCTTAAAGCCGGCCGAGATCACACACAAACCGCCCACTCCTTTTTGATGACATTGATCGATTGTATCGAGAACGAACTTGGCATTGACCACAATGATAGCTAAATCGACATCTCCCTCGATTTCTAACACATTGCGATAAACCTTTAACCCTAAAATTTCACCGCCTTTGGGATTGATCGGATAAATCGAACCGGTAAAACCGTAGTCGGTTAACCGTTTCATAATATCCGAGCCAATGGTGTGCTCTTTGGTGGAGGCTCCGATTACGGCAATGGAGCGAGGCTTCATGACTTTATCTAAACCGGACATGGATTCGATTCCTTCTATATAAAAGAGATACCCGCAGGCGGGAGAAACGCTCTTATCATACCGTGTGGTAAAGGATTTTGGAGCTATCATTGTTAGCCATTTGTTCACATTTGCCACACAAGGACTTTTGTTATATTTCGCTTGCTCCATTTCTCTTTACAGTTTTTATGTCGCAAGGTAAACTGCCTACTCCTTTTCCTAATCTGCCAAATGTCACCGATGTCTGAACATTTGATTCAATCTATTACTGAGCTGCTTGGAAGCGAATTCTTTCAGCTCAGCTTCTGGTTTCAATTAGCCTTGATCGTATTTGCCATCTTAATTGCCGCTTATTGCTCAAGCTCTTTCGGCAAATCTCTATCCATTTGGAGTAAACACATTAAATCAACAAGTTGGCTGGATCATGTTTGGCAATTCGGTTTGGACTTAAGCGGACGTTTGGTTTTTTCTTTAGTAGCTGCCAGTGTTCTTGCTTTTAGCGTTTATGTTGTTCAGGCACTCAATTTCATCCCCGCAGAGACAAAGCTGACCGTTATTCGAATCGGTTACAGCATCTTCTATGCCTGGGCTATTCTCGTTATCTTGATTGAAATTTTTGCCGTGCTACTGGGCACAAAACAACTTTCCCCACGTGTGCGCAAAGTTTTCTACACAATCTTCTGGACGCTGGCTGCATTGAATATTTTTGGTGTGCTGCCCGACATTATTGAGACCATGAAGTCCATTCAATTGCCGATTGGCAGTGACAAATTAAACCTCTGGACACTCACTAACGGATTAATTACCGTTGCCCTGTCCGTCATTGTGGCTCGTTGGCTTGCTTCCTTAATTGACAAAACCATTCAATCGGCCCAAGATCTTGAACCGAACTTAAAAGTTGTTCTGTCTCGCTTAACCTACATCGGCCTAATCACCTTAGCGATTCTTTTTTCGCTTTCTTCGGTCGGCATTGATTTAACAATCCTCTCGATCTTCGGTGGTGCCTTCGGTGTTGGCTTAGGTTTCGGCTTACAAAAGATTGCCTCAAACTACGTCTCAGGCTTTATTATTTTGTTCGATAAGTCTGTCAAAATTGGCGATATGATCGAAGTGAGCGGCTTTTCCGGCAAGATATCTCAGATTAATACTCGCTATTCAGTGTTGCGAAACTTGACGGGGGAAGAAATGATCATTCCAAATGAAACCCTTGTGACTTCCAACGTTAAAAACTTCTCTCGTACCGAACGGGCTGTGTCTCATTTTGTAGAAGTGGCCATCGGTTACGAGTGTGACGTTGAACAAGCCTGCAACATTATGGTTGAGATCGTCTCCGGAATGTCGCGCATTGACCCCATCCGTAAACCGACTGCTGTTATGACCGGGTTTGGCGCTGACGGTGTCAATTTGCGTGTGAACTTTTGGGTACTGGATCCGGAAAACGGTGTCAGCGTACTGAAATCAACGATCATGAAGAAGATTCTTACCCGTTTTGACGAGGAAAATATTTCAATCCCGTATGCGATCAGAGATATTCGCATGAGCGGAGAGTTGACAGTAAAGTCCACAAATTAGATTGAGAATTATTGTTGATTAATCTCTTATACTAACGGGTCGAGTTTATTCGACCCGTTAATATATTCAGTTAAAAAGAAAACTTCAGAACAATAACGGATGAAAAGAACAATTTTTTTGATTAAAATCAAATAAAAGATTCTCATTAATCTCACTCTATAAACGCCATTAATTCAGACTATTATCCTTATTTTTCATAGCATTATTAGTTTTTCAAATTTTGAATTCTAAGAAATCCTTCGTATTTTTTATTTCTTGTTATTGATAACGCTTCTTATTAACATTCACTTATTGAAAAAACACACAGGGAGTTTGCCCCCTGGCTTCTATGGAAAAGAAGAATATGTCTCAACTGCGCCCTTTGACTGAAATTGCTCTTGACAGCCCGGTCACCGTCGTCAAGATCAAGTTACCCGCTGACGAATACGAACGTCTGTTTCAGCTCGGTTTGATGAGAGGCAGCTCTGTCAAAGTCCTCCACTGCGCGTTCAACGAACCGTTGTTGCTTGCCGTAGGCGACAGTCGCATCGGGGTTAACTACCAACTTGCTGAACGCATTTATGTTTATTGATTAAAGGTTTGTCATGCAATTTAAAGATCTTCCCATTGGTGCCAAGTGCCGCATTAAAGCCTTTAAGGCCGGCTCTACCGAATACCGTCGCCGACTTTTGATGTTGGGTATTTCCCCGGGTTGCACGCTTGAAGTTGTACGCATTGCCCCTCTGGGTGATCCCATTGAAGTTCGGGTTCGCGGTTGCTTGATTTCCGTACGTAAAGACGAAGCGGACATTCTTGACATCGAACCCATGGCGTAAAGATTGCAGAGGAATTCAACATGAGTCAACACACTATTGCCCTAATCGGCAATCCCAATTGCGGGAAAACAACCCTTTTTAATGCCCTCACTGGTTCACGCCAACGTGTCGGTAACTGGCCCGGGGTCACGGTAGATAAAAAGACCGGTAACTTCTCCCACGAAGGTACCGATTTTGAAGTCGTGGACTTACCAGGGATCTACTCTGTCACGCCCTCTTCAATTTCCGGTGAAGACGAAATCGTAGCCCGTGACTATCTGCTCAGCGGTCAGGCTGAGGCGATTGTCAATATTGTCGATGCGTCCAATCTCGAGCGCAATCTCTACCTCACGGCTCAAATAACCGAAATGCACGTGCCGATGATTGTAGTACTCAATATGCTCGACATCGCCCGTCAACACAAAATTCGCATTGATATCGAAGCGCTTGAAAAAGAACTCGGTTGCCCTGTTATCGGCGTAATCGCTAACCGTGACAAAGGCATTGCCGAAGTCAAAAGTGCACTCACACGCTTTGTTGCAGCTCCCCAAATTGCCCCCTGTCAAGTGCAATTCAACGAGCACATCACAGAAGCTATCAAGGCCATTGCTCAAGAGTTGCCGACCGAGCGTGCGGAACAAAAAGCTTGGCTTGCCGTGCAATTCTTGGAGCACGCCCCTGGCATTGAAGAAAAATTCGCGCAAGTGGATTTAACGAAGGTTCAAAGCATTGTTGCAGAGGTTGATAAGCACTTCGATGAAAACACCGACATCGAAATTGCCAACGCTCGTTACGAGTTAGTGGGGCGCATTGCCGAAAAAGCCATTGTACGCGAGGGCGAGGCTAGCGCCACACTTACCGACCGTATTGACCGAGTGATTCTACACCGTTGGTTGGGCCTACCCATTTTCTTGCTGATCATGTACATCACGTTCTTGTTCACACAGAATTTTGGGGCTGTTTTCATTGATTTCTTTGACATTTTAGTCGGCGGAATCTTTGTTGACGGATTAGGCCAACTCTTGGCTTCCTGGCACTTCCCGGAATGGTTGACCGTGTTTCTCTCAAGCGGTATCGGCGGCGGTTTGCAAACGATTTCAACCTTCATTCCGGTCGTCTTTTTCATGTTCTTATTCTTGGCCATCTTGGAAGAGTCCGGTTACATGGCCCGTGCTGCGTTTGTCATGGACCGCCTGATGCGTGCCTTGGGTTTGCCCGGTAAAGCCTTTGTACCGCTTCTTGTCGGCTTCGGCTGTAATGTACCTGCCATCATGGCAACGCGCACGATGGATCGTGCCACTGACCGTATCATCACGGTTATGATGACTCCGTTTATGAGTTGCGGTGCTCGCCTGCCCGTTTACGTGCTCTTTGCAACCGCTTTCTGGCCGACAAACGGTCAAAACTTGGTTTTCGGCCTCTACCTTATCGGTATTGTCGCGGCCATCTTCACGGGTTTTCTCTTAAAGCGTACGGCTCTGCCGGGAGCTGCCGGAGCCTTTGTCATGGAAATGCCACCGTACCACATTCCGACACTCAAAGGTGTGATGACCCGCACCTGGGACCGCGTGCGCACCTTCATGTTCCGCGCCGGTAAAGTGATCGTTGTGATTGTCGGTTGCTTGGCATTCTTGAACTCCATGGGTACCGATGGCTCTTTCGGTAACGAAGACACGGAAAAATCCGTTCTCTCACAAATCGGTAAGACCATTGTTCCTGTCTTTGAACCAATGGGTATTCAAGAAGAAAACTGGCCGGCTGCCGTCGGTGTGTTTACCGGTATTTTCGCCAAGGAAGCCGTGGTTGGCACCTTGAACTCTCTCTACGACACCATGGCTGTCAATGAAGCAGTCGCAGTAGTAGCCGAAGGCAACGCTGAAGAAGCCGAGGCAGAAGAAAGTGGATTCTCGCTAGCCGATACATTCTCCGAAGCCGTCGGCACGATCGGTGAAAATTTCGCAGGACTTACCGGAGCATTCAGTGACCCACTCGGTATTTCCGTCGATGACTTATCCGACAGCGCTGCCGCGGCCGAAGAACAAGGTGTATCGCTCGGTACGATTACCACGATCCAAACCTTGTTCGGTTCGACTTCTGCGGTCTTTGCGTACCTCTTAATGGTTCTGCTTTACGTGCCTTGCGTAGCTGCCGTGGCTGCCATTTATCGAGAAGTGGGAACGAAGTGGACGATCTTTGCCTGCGCATGGACGTTGGCCTTAGGCTACAGCGTCGCCACAATCTTCTACCGCGTCGTCAACTTCGCACAAGCCCCGGTTTACTCTACCGTCTGCATCATCGTCTCACTGGGCATTCTCTTCGGCATGTACTGCTGGATGAAAACTTTCGCAAAGAAAGATGCCGGTAAAGGTCCGAGAATCATCCCCATTATTCCAGTGGCTTAAAGTTTCCTAAGTCCCGAGCGGCTCTACGGCACCGAGCCGCTCAACTTCGCCGCGAAACAGCTGTTTTGCGGCTCTTTTTTCAAGTGGGAATTTGAAAGAGCAATGAAAGAAAAGATAAAGTTCGCCGATAAGCCGGATTCTGTTTCGCACTCCGAAAGAATGTGACCGACAATCATTCATCTAGAACGCAACTTGCGCTACGTCTCAAGCCATCTACCCGCAACCTCCCCGAGCAGGATCTGCGGTTGCCTATTTGATGTTGCTCCCCGTAGAGATTGCCCGTTTCACCCGACCCGAAGTCGGCTCGTCTCTGTTGCTCTAATCCGTACCTTGCGGCAGACAGTCGTTAACTGCTACGGTGCTCTGTGGAGTCCGGACTTTCCTCGTGTTTCCTGACGGATCCCCGCGATTGTCGTGGCGAACTTTATCCGGCAAGCATTGTAACGTTTTAAGAGCAATGACGCCAAAACGTGCTAAGATTTTTCCTCTTATTTCAAGCTCAAAACACCATACAGAAAGGTGCTTACCGTGATTTCTTTTAAACAGTTTGCCGTGGCTGCCTGCATGACATCTGCAGTTTCCGTTGCACAGGCCGGCTTTGTCGATTCCTTCGTTAACACACTGCCCGGAGGGTGGTCACCGTATCCCGATGCAGGTTTTATCGGCAATCAACTCAACGGCATGCATGACATCATTGAAAACGGCCGCACCGGCATCATATTGCCTTTTTATACCAATCACCCCAGCTGGGACTACGACAATCGCTACGAACAAAATGCTTTTCCCGCGGGCGCGGGGCTCGTGCGTACCGTCATTGATGAGCGCGGCAATGAAAGGATGGTCTACGCGATGCTGTTTCGGGACTCGAACTACGAACCCGAACCCATTTTCGGCTATGCGTGGGTTGCACGCTTCCCGATCGCTCAAACAGGTATGCATGTCGGCGCCGGGTACACTGCCGGCGTCACCTTCCGCAATGACATGATGTGGTTGCCCATTCCTGTACCGCTTCCTTTGGTTAGTGCCGGAACGGACAAATTTAATGTCTACATGACCTATATTCCGATCAGCAACGTCTTTTTCTTTTTCTCGAAATTTGAATTTGATGACAAAGCTCGACGTTTTGCACCATTGCCCGAAGGTGCTCCTTGGCGTAACAACACGGAAATTTATGCTCAAGGTTCTTGGGTTAAAACTGATCTTTCTGACGGTGATGGCGACTATCGTCAGGACTACACATTCCGTTCCGCTGAGGGCTTTAAAATCGGCTTACGCCACTTCTTTTACCGTCATTGGGCAGTTGATTTAAGCTACCAAGAAAGCGATCATGACTTGCGCTTAAGCGGCCATCGCAAGGGCAACTTTGAATTAAGCAACATCAACCTCATGTTGCAATATCACTTCGAAGTACTCGACAATACACGCTTACATGTGGGCGCTGGCGCCGCCTACTCCGTGCTCAATTCCGAAGAATATGACTATCGCGACAGCACGGTTAACGTGGTACTGCAAACAGGCTTTACGTGGGCTGTGACCGATCATTTACGAGTGATGGGAGACATCACGGTAAATTATCCACATTTCCACGACGTACCCCTGGATGCCGATACAAGAATCGGCGATCGTTTTACGCCGGCCAATACGAGCTTTAACCTTGGTCTCGGTTACGCTTTTTAATTAAAAGGATTTTGAGAATGGATACCAATGACATTTTGTTTGAACGTGCTCGTCAAAGCATTCCCGGTGGAGTGAACTCCCCCGTGCGCGCTTTCGGTAGCGTAGGCGGCTCACCGCGCTTTATGAAAAAAGCCCAAGGCGCCTATATGTGGGATGAAGACGGCAAGCGCTACATCGACTACATCGGCTCTTGGGGCCCTATGATTTTGGGACACAATCACCCGGAAGTCATTCGAGCCGTTCATGATGCCGTCGATCAGGGCTTAACGTTCGGTTGTGCAACACAACGCGAAATTCTCATTGCCGAAGAAATCCGTCGTATTATCCCGAGCATTGAAGAGGTGCGCTTAGTGAGCTCCGGCACCGAAGCCGGCATGAGTGCAATCCGTTTGGCTCGCGGTTACACGGGGCGCAATAAAATCATCAAATTTGAAGGCTGCTACCACGGCCACAGCGACAGCCTTCTTGTCAAAGCCGGCTCCGGCATGCTCACCTTCGGCAACCCGAGCTCGGCAGGTGTTCCGGCCAGTGTCACCGAACACACTTTGGTGCTCGAATACAACAACGTTGAACAACTCGAAAACGCTTTTAAACAATACGGTGAGGATATTGCCTGCGTAATTGTTGAAGCCGTCGCCGGCAATATGAACATGGTTCCCGGTAAACTAGAATTCATTCATGCGATGCGCGACCTGTGCACACGCTATGGTTCCTGTCTCTTATACACATCTGACGCTGCCGACG
>USCE01000004.1 GCA_900553105.1 uncultured Sutterella sp. | reverse complement strand
CGGCAGCGTCAGATGTGTATAAGAGACAGGTGTAGAGTCATAATGGTCTCCCCAAAATGGGTCTATGTCTCAAGCCGGATGCTCAAACACCGGCCCACGGATTGACCGAATCAACGACCGCCATCTTGCAGCCATCGATCGACTATTGTAAAGTCGGTCGGTTTACTTGATATTAATCAATTTTCAAACCAAAAAACAAGCGGATTCCCGAAAAAATCTAAACTTTTTCGAAAAGGTTTAAGCAATCAAACCTAATTTCTCGTTAACAACTAAAGTATTAAGTTAACAAAAAAATACTTCAAGATAACAGCAAATTAACAACTTTTGATTACTTGACTGGACGATTAATTACATCCTTGGTGGTGACTCTCACTATGGATTTATCGGCAAAAGACGCCAACATCGAGCACTCTGCCTCTGATAACCCGACCACGGCATCACAGACCCAAAATACTTCGATACCGAAATGATGAGCATCGAGCGCCGTACGCAATAAAGACCCGTCGCGGGAAATACCGCAAAGATACAAACGATTAACGAATCGATCGTCACAATACGATTTCAGTCCCGTTTGTGTTGCGCGATCAGCCTCTAAAAACGCCGAATAACTTTCTTGAGTTTTATCCGTTCCGCGCAAAATCGCAATGACTCGAGACATCGGCAGACGCAACCCTCGGGCTAAATCGGCCCCGACCGTCCCTTCGACACAAAAGGCAGGCTTGTCAGAAAAAGAAACGTGATCGGCCGCACGGTACTCTTGCGTCACAATGACCCGATCAAAGCCTGCCGCCATGGCGGCAATATTGTCCAAAACACTTTCAGCCCCACTAACCGGGCATGCGCCTTGGGGCATGAAGTCATTTTGCACATCTTGCACCAAAAGGGCTGTAAAAATCTTTACCGGCATTACATCTCTCCCAATAATGCATCCAAATCATCACTTAAACGCTTGACCGCATCAAAAGCCGACATCGCGGGTGCCATTTGTGCAGCTTGTCCAAGAGGTACCTCAAGCAAGTCCAATCGCCCGATCTCCAACGCCTTACGGTAAATGGGCTCCAGTACACGAAGTTGGCCGGGATAGGCCGAAATGTCGAGTCCGGCCTCACCAAGTGCCTCACTTAACCCCGTCGGCAATACCCGAGACAATCGACCTGAGGTAAGAGCTGTCATGCGCGTCGCAGCGTCATCACACCAGGCAATCTGATTTTTTAACACCTGTGGCCATGCGCACTCTGTTGTTCGAAGCAAATACGACCCCAACACGGTGCCACCCGCCCCAAGCAACATCGCCGAGAGCATTGCCCGAGCACTCATCATTGCTCCGGCAGCAGCCACTGGCACTTCGCCGCAAACCCGAACAACGGGCGGCAACAATGCGCTTAACCCAACCTGTGAAGCTTCGGCAGGATTTTCAAAATGCACGCGCGGTCCTGCCGCCTCACAACCTTGAGCCACAATCACCTGGCAGCCGGCCGTTTTAAGTACCTTAGCCTCACGGGTCGAATTCACTGCCCCGATCATCAAAATGCCTTTAGCCTCCAGCGCTTCAGCGTAAACTTCACGAGGCCCGCCAAAACTGAAGCTGACAGCAGGTACATCAGCGGCCAGTATCGCTTCAAATTGTGCTTCAAAATCAGGAACTTCAAACAAAGCCTCAGGCACCCCCAATTCGTCTCTTAACGGCTCTAAGGCGTCAAAGAGTGCTTGCGTAGCTTGTAAATCTTCAGCCTCTCTCGGCTCAATTCGAAGATTCACGGCAAAGGGCCTGTTCGTTAACGCTTTTACTTGAGCAACGCTAGCCAGAATTTGCTCCGGCGTCATTAAAGCACATGGTAAAACGCCCAAACCGCCAGCTCGGCTAACCTCCGCAACCAATTGCGGCGTTGCAGCCCCTGTCATCGGCGCACTCATCACTGGCACCGTAATACCCAAAGTTTCAGTAAACGTTTTAATTTGCCGTCTGATTTGTGTTCGAATGCTCATGGTGAAATTTCCCGAAAAATAATCCCCACATTGTAGACCATGGCCGTAACAACTGTCGCAGAGTCGATGTCAACGCAAGCAACAAACGCCTCTATAATTGCCCAATCAAATTCGTTTTTAAGGACTTTGAAAATGGGGAAGCGAGTTGTCGTTGGTCTTTCTGGCGGGGTGGATTCCTCGGTCTCAGCGTACTTACTCAAACAGCAAGGCTACGAAGTCATCGGGCTTTTCATGAAAAATTGGGAAGACGATGATGACAGCGAGTACTGCAGCTCTCGCCAAGACTTTATCGACGCTGCCAGTGTTGCAGACGTCATCGG
The DNA here is from genome assembly GCA_900553105.1 of uncultured Sutterella sp. Lineage (GTDB taxonomy): Bacteria > Pseudomonadota > Gammaproteobacteria > Burkholderiales > Burkholderiaceae_F > Aphodousia. The sequence goes on along the minus strand of USCE01000004.1, from coordinate 34,555 downwards.
CATTGATATCGAAGCCGTCAACTTTGCCAAAGAGTACAAAGAACGCGTCTTTGCCGATTTTCTTCGCGAATATTCTGCCGGCCGTACGCCTAATCCAGATGTTCTTTGCAACGCTGAAATTAAGTTTCGTGCGTTCTTAGATCACGCTATGGCCATGGGAGCAGAATATATCGCTACCGGCCACTACGCTCGCACGCGCAAAGATGCCGACGGAAAAACTCAGCTTTTGCGTGGACTGGATGAAACAAAAGATCAAAGTTATTTCTTACACCGTCTCACCCAAGAGCAAATCTCTAAAGTCATTTTTCCGGTCGGAGAACTCAGAAAAACTGAAGTTCGCCGTATCGCTGAAGAAATTGGGCTTCCCAATGCCAAGAAAAAAGACTCTACAGGCATCTGCTTTATCGGTGAGCGCCCCTTTAGAGAGTTCTTGAGCCGCTACCTCCCCACGCACCCCGGCCCCATGAAAACGCCTGATGGCAAAATCGTTGGCGAGCACATGGGATTAGCCTTTTACACACTAGGCCAACGCAAAGGTATCGGCGTGGGTGGCAGTCGTGACGGCAACGGCGAACCGTGGTTTGTGGCTAAAAAGGATCTGGCAACAAATACGCTTTGGATTGCACAGGGCCACGATCACCCGTGGTTGCTCAGTCACCACTTAACGGCCGTTATGCCGAGCTGGGTTTCGACAGTAGCGCCTCAGGTCGGTGATCAACTGACGGTCAAAACACGTTACCGCCAAAACGACGGTGCCTGTCGGTTCAGCCGAAGCGATTCCGAAGCTTTTACTCTTGACTTTGATGAGCCTCAGTGGGCAGTCACCCCCGGACAAAGTGCAGTCATTTATGATGGTGAGGTTTGTTTGGGCGGCGGCTTTATAGATGTGATCGATCGGCACGAATAACACTAAGTCGCAAACATTAAAAAAGCGAATCCTTTACATTTTAGGATTCGCTTTTTAGCACTTGCCACCTAGTAAGCCTTCAGACGTTTATCGCCCGACGCCCGTAGAATAATTTCTGTGATTTCACTCGGGTTGGCGACTCGAAGAGCCATACCAGTCCACAAACCGGTCCCCGGGCTAACGTAGAGCTTCATGCGCTCATTGACTTTGTAGAGTCCTGCAACAAAACCGTCGTTAGCATAGGCAATAAGCGGTTGGTAAAGAACAAAAAGTCCGCCATGTGTATGCCCCGATAATTGCAAATCCACGCCCTTTGCCTCACGGGCTCCTTTGGGCTGATGAGCCATAAGTACCGTAGCGGTATCCGGTGCGCCGTCAAGCGCTTTGTATAAATCCGGCCCCGACAGACCATAGCGTAGCGCTGATAAATCAACCGTACCGGCAATCACGAGTTTTGCATCGCCACGCTCAATCACTCGGTGCTTATTTTCGAGCATATGAATACCGATTGATTCAAAGTAATCAACCCAAGGCTGGGCTCCGTGGTAAAACTCATGATTACCCGTAACACCGAAAACACCGTCTTTTGCTTTTAAACGTGCGAAAGGTGACACTTCGTCCTTAAGCGTTGAAGCCGATCCCTCAACCATATCTCCGGTTAAAACCACCATGTCGGCGTCTAGCTCATTGGCCATGTCCACAACTTCCTCTAGCCACGGACGTTTTAACATCTGCCCGACATGCAAATCGGCCATTTGCACAATGCGGTAGCCGTCGAACTCTCCAGGCAAACGATCCACCAAAACTTCAACCGTGTACACTGAGGGAGTCGTCAAAGCAGCATGCGTCCCCGAGACAGCCGCCGCAAGTGAGAAAATCAAGATCAGCCAACGGTTGCCTTGTTTAGCCAGAGGCCAAGGAACGTGTGAGCGCGTTGCAAAATTAACACCCTTAATCACCACAAAGAGCACATCTTTAATGACCAAAATCGGTACGAGTACGAGCAGGATATTAAAGAGAGACTCCCAAATAACTAATACAGTTTGGTCCAATTGGGGATTGAACATGTTGCCACCAAACATGCTGTAGAAGGTGAACTTTTGGCCACACAACAGCAAAAAAACTGCCAGCCCTATTTTGACGGGCAGACGCGCTTTGAGCGGCAATACGAAACTGACTACCGCATAGACGGAAATAATCAAACAAAAAATACTCATGGCCGTGGTCACAGCTCAATCCTTTCGTTAAAAGAGATCACTAGTGGCCATCATCAATGAGGCTAACACTGAAACGGATTCTCTCGGGTTGTTCTTTCAACAAGGAAACTAAGGCCCTTTTGTTACTAAAGTCACCAATTTTATAGAGCGAGTGGGCCTCGCCGCTCTTAAAGAACACGACAAAAGTGCTCCACGGCTCATAGTAATAGATTCCTCCGGGAACAAACTTCTCAGCCTCGGGAACTCCGTTGACAGACAGCTTGGGAATTTCTGCGTAATACTCCTGTTCAAGGAAACGCTGAAGTGAAAAATTTTTCGGCAACGTCTTAGCGAATTCGCGTGCCAACGCATTATCTTCCAACTTCGCTATCCATCGTTGCTTAGCAAAATTAACTTGTATTTCTTGAGCCATTGCTGTCCCAATAATTGAAATTAACACAGCCACTAAAGCCGTCCTTATAACTTTTCGCATCACAGGCTCCTAAAATTCCGTTCCACTGTCGCGCTGTGCTTTGACATCGCGATGAGGAGGATTGCCAAATTGACGCTTATATTCTCGATTGAATTGACTCGGACTTTCATAGCCGACGGCATAGCAAGCCGTAGAGGCATCCATATTTTCCGAGAGCATCAATCGCTTTGCTTCGTGAAGGCGCAAACGTTTATGATACTGCAAAGGCGTCATGCAAGTGACATCTTTGAAGTGACGATGAAATGTTGAAACACCCATGTGCACTTGTTCGGCTAAATTTTTAACACTCAAGGGCTCGGTGTAATTTTCTCTCAACCAACGAATAGCCGTAGAAATTTGAGCTCCGACGGCTTGGCGAGCATTAAAGCGCCAGAGGTGTCGACCAAGTGGAGATTGAAGAACTCTGAAGTAAATTTCTCGAATTGTCATCGGCGCCAGAACCGAAGCTTCCTTCGGCTTTTGAACTAATCGACATAAACGCAGTACTGCTTCCCAGGTCTCTTCCGAGACTTCGCCGACACATAACGCTCCGTCATCGCTATCCTGATCCTTTGAAAACCCTTCCGGTTCTGGCATTTGGGCCACTAACTCCGACAATACTGAACGATCAATGGAGACAGAAACAGCCAAGAAAGGATTTTCTCGAGTGGCATCGATTGTGCAATAACTGGCCGGGACATCTACGCCCACAAGCAAACAATTATTCTTGCCATAAATATACTCACGATCGCCCACAATGGATCGTTTTGTTCCACTCACTATAAAGGTCAGACCATGGTTATACATGCTACAGCCCTGAGCTCCGACATCATCACCCCGATGCGAAAAACTCAAGCCTTTTACGGGTGTTTCCTTCAACGCTGGCCTCGGTAGATAGCCCAAAACAATATTTCGCAATTCATGATTGATTCGTTCAAGATATTCGGACATAGTTCGTTCTCCTATTTGTCTAAAATTTAACGCCATCCTGTCATGCGCTTCCAACACAAGATAATGCAATTCTTGCCTATTTCTCTTACCAACAGGAAAAACCTCTTTCAAATTTTGTCTAATTGTTATTAAATCGTCTTCAACACATTGATAGCTTCAGGCAATAATGCGCCGCAATTTCACTCACCAAACACATCCGAGCGCCCTACACTGATATTCAACTTAACCATATACGTAAGGTTGAATTATGAAAAGGAGATCTCTTTTGATGAGCGGCACAATTTTCCCGGCAGCATTAGTATCTGATACGTTGGCGCAAACGACAGGCTGTACAGACAAAACGCAGCTTGACCCGGAGTTTTCTGCTATTGAACAATACCTTCTGAAACAAGAAATGGCCCGTGCAGGGCAAATGAGTACAAAGAATCGTTGCATGGTGACACTTGCCACCCTGTGTACGATTCAGACGCCTTCACGCTTAGGTCAAGCAACACTGGAGGCACTCAATGCCGATTTAAGTGTAGTTGAAATTAAAGAAACGCTTTATCAATGTGCTCCCTATATCGGTATTTCTAAAGTTGAAGATGCGTTATCGGCCGTCAATACTGCTCTTAAGGCTTCAGGACGCGACCCAAAGCCTGTTGCGCAGGCCACCGTCACCCCCCGAAATCGTTTCGAAAAAGGATTGGCCGTTCAAAAAGCCATTTTCGGGTCGGCAATTGATAAAACGCATGCCAACACCCCACCTGAACAAGCCTACATCAGCAAGCAGGCGCTGACGGCCTACTGCTTCGGCGACTTCTATACCCGCAACGGACTCGACCTTAAGGCCCGTGAACTTATCACGTTTACCGCCATTATGTGCCTCGGCGGCTGCGAGCCCCAGTTACGTGCACACTCGGTAGCCAACATCACGGTCGGCAACACTAAACAAGATTTAATCGATGCCATTATGTGCGCCATGCCCTTTATCGGCTTTCCGCGAACATTAAATGCGCTGGGGGTTATCAACGAAATCCTCAAATAATCGTCTCTGAACGATCTTTAGCGAAATTCGGTTGCTGCGCAAGCTGCAACCTTTTTTTCGATCTGTTACGGCTAACACAAACCGTGACCAAAAGATAAAACACATGTCCGAGGAATTTGAGACACTAGGGATCGAGAAAAAGAAAAACTCCCTGCGAGGTTGATCATGTTGTTTAAGTTTTCCACCGACGAAACACAAGTAATCTTGAAAGCCTGCGAAGGTCACTCGTATAACGGCAAAAAGCCCGGTTTTCTTGAAAAGGTTCAGAAATCTTTATCATTGAGCAGTCAACAATTGCGAGAGCTCGTGCGTTACCTTCAAAATATCGCCACGGTTAGCATCTCCAGTGCCACCGTTGGTTGCGGTCTCGTTTATCGCCGCTACATGGCCAGTGCATTGCATGCGATGAAAGCGTTGGATGTGTGCAACTCGGTTAAGTATTTGGCCGGTCAATCGGTCAATGGCTAACTAAAAAAAGCGGTCCGATTTGGCCTCTACCATCCGAACCGCTTTAAAAAGTTACTCTAGATTGCCACTAGAGCACTTTGGAGAGAAAGAGTTTCGTGCGATTGTGTTGCGGGTTATTGAAGATTTGTTCCGGCGTACCTTCTTCAACAATGTTGCCGCCATCCATGAAAATCACCCGATCACCCACTTCACGGGCGAATCCCATTTCGTGGGTCACCACAACCATCGTCATCCCTTCTTTGGCCAATTGCTTCATCACATCGAGCACTTCTTTGACCATTTCGGGGTCCAGCGCCGAGGTTGGTTCATCAAACAACAACGCTTTCGGACGCATTGCCAAAGCGCGGGCAATTGCTACACGTTGTTTTTGCCCACCTGAGAGCTGAGACGGATATTGATTGGCCTTCTCACGCAAACCGACCTTGTCCAAAAGGTTGTAGGCAATTTCTTCAGCTTTCGACGGCTCCATCTTTCGCACTTGAATCGGTGCCAAAGTTAGATTTTGCATTACCGTCATATTTTCAAACAAATTGAAGTGTTGAAATACCATGCCGACTTCTGCACGAATTCGGTCAATATTCTTCTCATCATCAATTTCTTCACCATCAATCAAAATATGACCAGCCGTGGGTTGCTCCAAGTGCGTGATACTACGCAAAAGCGTACTTTTACCCGACCCCGAAGGACCAATAATCACCACCACTTCTTGGGCCTTAATCTCCAGATTGACATCAGGCAACACCACGTGATCCCCGAAAGCCTTCTTCAAATTCTTAATTACGATCATTCGTCTTAAACCTCTTTTCCAAATAGGCCACCAAACGCGTGATGGGTAACGTCATCATTAAGTAAATCAAAGCCACGGCCGTCCAAATTTCCATAGCACCGTACGTGCTGGCAATCACCAACTGACCTTGGCGTGTCAATTCCTCGAACCCGATGACCGAAACCAAGGACGAGTCCTTCAACATGGCAATAAATTCATTGCCAAGCGGCGGAATAATGCGCTTGAACGCTTGTGGGATGATGATAAAACGCATCGTTTGAGACCAATTTAGTCCTAACGAACGTCCGGCTTCCATTTGCCCCTTGTCGATTGACTGGATACCAGCACGGAAGATTTCCGCGACGTAGGCGCTACTGTTGACAGAACACGCAACAATGGCAGCCACGAAAGGATCAATGCGCGTACCGATTAACATCGGCAGAGCAAAGTAAATCATGAAGATCTGTACCAAAAGCGGGGTGCCGCGCAGAAAGTCGACATAAACCTTGGCCGGAACGCGGAAAATCGCCATATGCGAAATTTGAGCAATCCCAATAAACAGACCGAAAATCAAACCCAAACCGACACTGATGATCGTAATTTGGAGCGTGACTCCAGCCCCCTGAATTAACAGGGGTAGAGAGTCGATGATTAATTGAAAGTCGTACATATCCCGAACTTCGTCTCTTGTTAATTATTGTTTAGCGCCAAACCATTTGGCGTAAATACGGTCGTACTCACCGTTGGCTTTAATTTCCTTTAAGCCTTTGTTGAGTTTTTCCAAAAGCGCCTTATTGCCCTTTTTGACAGCCATACCGTAGTTTTCAGCATCAAAAACTTGCGGCAGAGTCATCACGGAGTCGTCACCACGGCGCACGAGGTAGTAATCGACCACCGGTTTATCATTAATAACGGCTGCGCATCCGCCGGCCTTCAATTCCATAAAGGCTTCGGTGATGCTGTTGAATTCTGTGACCTTAGCATCTTTGACACGATTGGCCATCATGGCACCGGTCGTACCGATCTGAGCACAAAGACGCTTGCCTTCGAGAGCCTTCAAATCTTTATACTCGACAGCATCTGCCTTGCGAATCAGCACTGTTAAACCCGATTGGTAATACGGATCGGTAAAGTCCACTCGCTTTTGCCGCTCCGGCGTAATCGTCATTGCAGCCACCGTCACATCGATAATGCCAGCTTGCAACGACGGAATCAGTCCGTCAAAGCCCATATTGTGCAACTGCACCTTGTCCCCCGTCGCCTTGGCCACTGCTTCGATGATCTCCATATCGAAGCCCGTTATCTCTTTGGATTTTTCATCCATAAATTCAAACGGAGCAAACGTTGCTTCGGTGCCGACATTGAGCGTTGCCGCACAAACCGTGCCACCAATGAGCGCAGATGCGAGCATCGTTGCTACGATTTTCTTGACCATAATCGAGTCCCTTTCTCATAAAAATGTCGCCCCTTGACGGGCCGCCGTGGATGACAGTTTATTGAAATACCCTCTTGAGGCAAGCGAGATAACCGCCACTAAAACTCTCACTTCTGTCGAATACTTTCAACAACTAGTCGACAAAATACAGTTTAAGAACGTTTCATTAGCAACACAAATCAGAAAACTTCGGAAAAATAGCCACTTTTATTGGAAAAACTCACACAAGTTCGTCTTTATTAAATTTCATTGATCTTCTAGGGATTTTGGCTTATTTCTAAAATTAACGGATTTCTTCATCACTGCATATTCTTAAAACATACCGATTATCTTTCACATGTTTTAATATTTTTCCCATATAAATCAAATAATTACAAAAATCCTATTTTCCCCATTCCCAAAAAACCGATTTTGTGTATTGTCGACTAAAAACTCTTTTGCGTTAGCTCAAACTTTTTTCATAAAAACGCTTCGTAAATCGACAAATCAGTACACACTTCGACTAATTGTTGATCGAGCGAGTAATAACGCTGAACTTAACCGTTTATAAAAATCCACTCGATCAGGGAATCAATCGGTCGATCACTTTCCGTTGCCCGAGCCCCTTCAATCGCACAGAAAAAACCGTAACGCTTGCCGCTGGCAGCTTGAACAATACCACCGGCAGACTTCACACCGTTGAGTAAACCCGTTTTGACGTAGGCAGAACCTGCGGCAGCCTGGCGTTTTTTCATCGTGCCGTCAACCCCGGCAATGGGAAATGAGCTTACCCAGTCAGGCATTCTCGGGCTTTTCCAACCGTATTCAATTAGCGCAGTCATCGCTTGTGCGCTCACCCGACTTTTTCTGGACAGGCCTGATCCGTTATCAATAAATACATCCCCGGCTTTGATTCCTACACGATTGATAAGCCAAGAATCAATCACCTGACGGGCAAGTGTATAACCGGCAGGCTTTTCTGGCTGCGCCTCAGCAGCCAACGTCAGCATCATGTGTTTGGCAAACACATTATTACTAAATTTATTTGTCTGCCGAACAAGTTGTGCCAACTCCTCCGACCACGCATCAAAAAGCAATACGGCATCCTCGGGGACCTTGGCCTCAATCACTTTACCGCTCCACAAAATAGAGAGCTGCGCGGCCGTGCTCCTGAATACGGACTCCCAATACAGATTGCTGTCAGCAAACAAATACGAAAAGTTTTTTTCTTCACAAGTGCCGGGTAGCCCGCCACGAATAATCGGCCTGAGACCATTTTTAACATCGGCTTGTAACGCCTGGCGCCATCTCACACAAGCCTGCCCGTTAATCAGCGGAATCGATTCTGGAACCCGCAGATCGCTCATTGTCGGTTGAGCGAAAACCTCGGCAACCAAACGCTTGTAATCGGGTTTAAGTGTCAAACTGACCGACTGGAAATTCAGCAACGCAGCATCGGCCGTAGCCGTGTACGGACGATCCCAATCTTCTTTAAATTCCGGATCCTGACGCTCGTGCATAAAACGCGAGCGATCGATGGCAACATTGCCCTCAATGCGATAGATGCCTAGGGACTTCAAGCGCGCCAAATCGCGCCAAAGATTTTCAACAACGTATTTGGGATCGCCGTTGCCCTTGACATAAAGTGTTCCTTTCAAAGTGCCCGAGACAATTTTCCCACGATAGGCATAAGAGGTTTTCCATCGATAGGCCGGCCCCAACATTTCAAGCGCTGCCAGAGTAGTAATCATTTTCTCGGTCGAGGCCGGACTCACGGACTTATCGGCCTGCCAGCTCAAGCTCAGAGGCCCCTCATCGAGGGCAACAACCTTGGCAACAAGTTGCTCGCGCTTCTGCCCACTATCGTCGAGAGCCTTGAGTACGCTAACGGGCAACATTTCCTGACAAAAACTCATTGTCGTTAAAAAACAAAGAGTTATAATCACAACCAAGCGTGCAATAAACGGAAATTTCATCTTTTTTTTCTTTACCCCTTGAAATCCAGAAATGCATCCCCATATTCTGCATTAGTTCCAAGGGCAGTTCTCTTGTTTGATGTCGATATTGTCCCTCAAACGAGAAGAAATTACCCGATGAAGGAAACCGAGAAGGTTTATAAACAACGATTGATTGAATTCAATAATTAGGAGAAATTCCAAATGCAAATCCGTCCTCTGCACGACCGCGTTATCGTCAAGCGCTTGGAAGTCGAACGTATGACTGCCGGCGGCATTGTCCTTCCTGACAGCGCCGGTGAAAAGCCCGACCAAGGTGAAGTGTTGGCCGTCGGCCCGGGCAAGCGCGACGAAGCCGGCAAGCTCATCCCGATGGATGTCAAGGTGGGCGATCGCGTGCTCTTCGGTAAGTACGCAGGTCAAACCGTCAAGGTTGACGGTCAGGAATTGCTCGTGATGCGCGAAGAAGACATCATGGGCGTGCTCGAATAATCGAGTCAAACAGTTGAAAAGATTTTTTGAATTTGGAGTAATTACCCATGTCTGCTAAACAAGTTTTGTTCGGTGATGACGCCCGCGTTCGTATGGTCCGCGGCATCAACACTCTTGCCAATGCCGTTAAAGTCACGTTGGGCCCGAAGGGTCGTAACGTTGTGCTCGACCGCAACTTTGGTGCTCCGCTCGTTACAAAAGACGGCGTGACCGTTGCTCGTGAAATCGAACTCAAGGATAAGTTCGAAAACATGGGCGCTCAAATGGTCCGCGAAGTTGCCTCCAAAACGAACGACAACGCCGGTGACGGTACGACCACTGCTACCGTGTTGGCTCAAGCCATCGTCGTGGAAGGCATGAAGTTTGTCGCCGCTGGCATGAATCCGATGGACTTAAAGCGCGGCATCGACAAGGCTGTTGAATGCGCCATTGAAGAATTAAAGAAAATCAGCAAGCCGGTCACGACAACCAAAGAAATCGCTCAAGTCGGTTCTATTTCTGCCAACAGTGACCGCGAAATCGGTGAAATCATCGCCGAAGCCATGGAAAAGGTCGGCAAGGAAGGCGTTATCACGGTTGAAGACGGTAAGTCTTTGAAAAACGAACTCGACGTGGTCGAAGGTATGCAATTTGACCGCGGCTATCTCTCTCCGTACTTCATCACCAACCCCGACAAGCAAGTGGCCGTGTTGGATAATCCCTATATCCTTTTGCACGACCAAAAGATCAGCAACATCCGCGACTTGTTGCCGATTCTTGAACAAGTGGCTAAGGCCGGTCGTCCGTTGTTGATTATCACCGAAGACTTGGAAGGCGAAGCCCTTGCTACGTTGGTGGTCAACAGCTTGCGCGGCATCTTGAAGGTGTGCGCTGTTAAGGCTCCGGGCTTTGGCGATCGTCGTAAGGCAACGCTCGAAGATATCGCCATCCTCACGGGTGGCACGTTGGTGACCAAGGATGTCGGTTTGTCGCTCGATAAGGCTACGCTTGAACACTTGGGCCAAGCCAAGCGAGTTGAAGTCAACAAGGAAAACACCACGATTATCAACGGCGCCGGCGATCCTGCGTTGATCGAAGCACGTGTGAAGAACATCCGCACGCAAATGGAAGCTGTCACGAGTGACTACGACCGCGAAAAATTGCAAGAACGCGTGGCCAAGTTGGCCGGCGGTGTAGCCTTGATCAAGGTCGGTGCCGCAACCGAAGTCGAAATGAAGGAAAAGAAGGCTCGTGTTGATGACGCCTTGCATGCTACACGTGCTGCTGTGGAAGAAGGTGTGGTCCCGGGCGGTGGCGTTGCCTTGGTTCGCGCTCAAAAGGCTGTGGCAGGCTTAAAGGGCGACAACGAAGAACAAACCGCCGGTATCAAGATCGTCTTGCGCGCCATGGAAGAACCGATGCGTCAAATCGTCTCCAACGCCGGTGTAGAACCGAGCGTAGTGGTGAACGCTGTCGCTAACGGTGTAGGCAACTACGGCTTTAACGCTCAAACAAGCGAATACGGCGACATGGTTGCTATGGGCGTGCTCGATCCGACGAAGGTAACGCGCACGGCATTGCAAAACGCCGCTTCCGTTGCCAGCTTGATCCTCACGACCGACTGCATGATCGGCGATCTTCCCGAAGACAAGCAACCGGTAGCTCCGGCTATGGGCGGCATGGACGGCATGCCCATGATGTAATCGGTTCTTTAACCGTATAATTGAGGCGGCTTTCGGCATTGATCGAAAGCCGCTTTTTCGTTAATCTCAAAGGCTATGGCACAAAGCTACACAGTCCCGGATCTCAAACCCGGTCAAACACATCAAGTCGGGCAAATCATTCACCGCTCGCGCTTTATCACGACCATTGCACGTGTGAGAAATCCTCAAGAGGCCAAAGCATTTATTGATTCAGTGCGCGCCGAACATCCTCAGGCTACGCACAATTGCTGGGCATTTCAAGCAGCCGAGCCCGCCAGTACAGCTCAAGTCGGAGCTAGTGATGACGGTGAACCTAAGGGAACTGCCGGTCGCCCCATGCTCACGGTTTTACTTCACTGCGGTGTTGGAGAAATTGCCGCAGTTGTCACTCGCTACTTCGGCGGCATACTGCTTGGTACTGGAGGACTGGTTCGCGCCTACCAAGGCTCTGTCAAACTCGCGCTTGAGACACTACCTGTGACTGTCAAGGTCCCCGCAACTTCGATCGAAGTGACGCTTGAGCATCGATTTGTCAATCAAGCCTTAAGACTCTTTGACGATCACCGCTGCATCATCGCTGACAAAGATTTCGGCATGGATGCTGTCTTTCAATTGGAAGTCCCCGACACGCAACTTCAAGCACTCACGCACGCCTTAACGGAAATAAGCTCAGGGGCCGTGTTAATCGAAACTCTCCAGTAGCTTTCTCAAAAACGCGCAATTCCTAAGACAAAAATCCTAGCCTAAGCATTCTGTCTGATTGCGTCAGTCTTTCAATAGGCACAAAAATAGTCGAAGGTTCGTGTTAACCCTAATACACCAAACACATCGTTAGCACATCCAAGAGATTTTGAAAGGATTGATCATGAAGAAACCGATTTACAAAGTTCTGTACTTTCAAGTCATTTGCGCCATTATTATAGGAGTTCTACTCGGCTACTTTTACCCTGAAGTGGGCGCTTCGATGAAACCATTCGGAGACGGTTTCATCAAATTGATCAAAATGATCATTGCTCCGGTGATTTTCTGCACGGTCGTAGTCGGCATTGCCGGCATGGAGGACATGAAAAAGGTCGGTAAAACGGGCGGGCTGGCCGTTTTGTATTTTGAAGTGGTCAGTACCATCGCACTCATCGTGGGCCTTGTGCTCGTAAACTGGTTCGGGCCAGGCCGTGGCATGCACGTTGATCCCGCTACCCTTGATACCGGTGCCGTTTCCATCTACACCACCGGTGACAAACTCGGCAGTACGGCAGACTTTTTACTGCACGTCATCCCCGACACGGTCGTGGGTGCTTTTGCAACGGGCAATATTCTTCAAGTGCTCTTTTTCTCCATTTTATTCGGCATCGCATTGCACAAGTTCGGCGGTCGCGGCACGCTTGTGTTTGACATGATCGAAAAAAGCTCACACATCCTCTTTCAGATCGTCAACATGATCATGCGAGTGGCACCGGTCGGTGCCTTCGGTGCGATGGCCTTTACGATCGGCAAATACGGCGTCGGATCCCTATTGCCGCTGGCAGAACTAATGGGGACGTTCTACCTGACGTGCCTAATCTTTATCTTTGTCGTCTTAGGCTCCATTTGCCACTATGCCGGTTTTTCCGTTTGGAAATACATCTGTTACATCAAAGAAGAGTTGCTGATCGTACTCGGTACCTCGTCTTCTGAGTCAGCATTGCCGAAATTGATGGAAAAATTGGAAAACGCCGGCGTGAGCAAATCCGTTGTCGGCCTTGTGGTACCGACTGGCTACTCGTTTAATCTGGACGGCACGGCTATTTATTTGACAATGGCATCTGTTTTTATTGCTCAAGCCTGCGATGTCAATATGACTTTGACTCAAGAGTTGACGCTTCTTGCCGTGTTGCTTTTAACGAGCAAAGGAGCTGCGGGCGTAACCGGTTCGGGCTTTATCGTATTAGCCGCAACGCTGTCGGCCGTCGGCCACGTGCCGGTTGCCGGTCTGGCACTAATTTTAGGCATTGATCGCTTCATGTCCGAAGCCCGCGCCTTGACAAACATCATCGGTAACGGCATTGCCACAATCGTAGTGGGCAAGTGGTGTGGTGAACTCAATCAAGAAAAGCTTCATCACCTGCTTGGCAAATCCACCGCGACGTTACCGGACAAAATGCCGGATTTGCCGGCCCCCAAAGTTTTCCGCGATACGCATGAACTGAAGTACATTCCAATCGATGATTATCAAAATCGATAGCCCAAAGCCAACTATTGCCTTCGGCCACCTTTGAGGTGGCCGTTCTTTTGAAATACCTCTGGTTTACCCTGAGATTTTCAGTAAAATGTTGGAGCTGATGTGCGCGCGCACCCACGCGACACACACCAATTATTCTAAAAACGTGGGCCAGATCTCTCTATACCACAAGAAGTGATCGCAGCTGCCCGCCCTTTTTTTATGGACGGACACGATGAAAAAACCTATCTACACGGTTCTGTATTTCCAAGTCATCTGCGCCATCATTGTCGGCGTACTTCTTGGCTACTTCTATCCCGAACTCGGAGCCTCGATGAAACCCCTGGGCGATGGCTTCATCAAATTAATCAAAATGATCATCGCTCCGGTGATTTTCTGCACGGTCGTGGTCGGCATTGCCGGCATGGAGGACATGAAGACCGTGGGCAAAACTGGCGGCTTGGCCGTCCTGTACTTTGAGATCGTCAGCACCATCGCATTGATCGTGGGACTCGTGCTGGTGAACTGGTTCGGACCGGGCCGCGGCATGCACATTGACGCGACCTCGCTCGATGCCGGTGCCGTCTCAGCCTATACAAACGGCGGCAAAATGGAATCCACGGCAGAGTTTTTGATGCATATCATTCCGGATACGGTCGTGGGAGCTTTTGCCTCGGGCAACATTTTGCAAGTGCTCTTTTTCTCGATCTTATTCGGTATTGCACTGCATAAATTCGGCGGTCGTGGCACGCTCATATTTGACGTCATCGAAAAGAGCTCTCATATTCTTTTCCAAATCGTCAACATGATCATGCGTGTAGCGCCGATCGGTGCGTTCGGCGCTATGGCATTTACCATCGGCAAATACGGAGTCGGCTCTTTATTGCCATTGGCCGAGCTTATGGCCACTTTTTACCTAACCTGCTTACTCTTTATTTTTGTCGTGCTCGGCGCAATCTGCCGATGGGCCGGTTTTTCTGTCTGGAAATATATCTGCTACATCAAAGAAGAATTGCTGATTGTGTTAGGAACCTCTTCGTCAGAGTCTGCTCTCCCGAAACTCATGGACAAACTCGAAAAAGCCGGCGTCAGCAAGTCTGTCGTAGGACTCGTGGTTCCCACCGGTTACTCCTTTAACTTAGACGGCACGGCGATTTATCTGACAATGGCCGCCGTCTTTATCGCTCAAGCTTGTGACGTTGAAATGACGCTGATGCAAGAGCTTACGCTTTTAGGTGTCTTGCTTCTGACAAGTAAAGGTGCGGCCGGCGTGACCGGTTCCGGCTTTATTGTTTTGGCAGCAACTCTTTCTGCCGTAGGCCATGTGCCAGTTGCCGGTCTGGCACTCATTTTGGGCATTGACCGCTTTATGTCAGAAGCGCGCGCTTTAACCAACATCATCGGCAACGGCATTGCCACAATCGTGGTTGGCAAGTGGTGCGGCGAACTCGATGAGGAAAAACTTAAAAACCTTTTAGGAAAATCCGACGCCAAATTACCGGATATCATGCCGGACTTGCCCGCACCAAAAGTGTTTAGAGACACTCAAGAATTGAAATACATTCCGATCGACGACTATCACAATCGTTAATTCTCATAAACCATACGGGCCT
This sequence comes from uncultured Sutterella sp., assembly GCA_900553105.1. Taxonomy (GTDB): domain Bacteria; phylum Pseudomonadota; class Gammaproteobacteria; order Burkholderiales; family Burkholderiaceae_F; genus Aphodousia. The sequence goes on along the minus strand of USCE01000004.1, from coordinate 19,415 downwards.
GAGCCAATCACGGCGAGCCCGTATAGTGGGATCTGCGGATTGCGCTCTTCACCAAGCACTTGACGTTGCTCTTTGGCCGGATAGCGCTCTCCTGCAATTTCAATGCCATTTACGGCATTTTCCAACATCCTCATTTGTTCAGCACTCAGTTTGAGTTGTGTCGACTCTAAATTTTCGTATAGGTACACAGACTTAATCGCACTGGGAATCGGCACGATCCAATCGTGTTTCTTAAGCATCCAAGCCAAAGCTAATTGAGCTGAGGTTAAACCACTAATGTGTGTAGTACCAAGATTATGATGAAGATCGGTCTCTGAGACACGGGCTAAGTCAGCCCGTGTCTCGTTACCGACATCTGTTGACCATAAAATCGGAATATCAACAAAACGACTTAACAAACCTTCTGCCAAATGAGATGCAAACCGGCATCGACTGCCGTTGATGCCTTCAGTTTCCAAGACGTTGAGCTTTGAGTCATCAGTTCTGCAATGGTTTTGTGCTCTTTCGACCCATCAATACTTGGCGCAATAACTAGCGAGACAGCATCCACTAACCCAGCTTGGAAAAATGCTCCGTTAATTTTTGCCCCACCAGTGATTACGAATTGTTGTACTCCGAAAAGCACTTTTAATTTGCTTAAAGCAAGACTAAGATCGATTGAGTCGGTCCCGGCAAAAATTCGTGGAATTTTTTTATCATCCAAATACGCAATAAACTCGTCCGATACGCTTTGCGTCACAATTTCAATGACTCGATTGTGTACTCCTTCGGGGTACTCATTGGTATTTTGAGGCCAAAAAACAATGCCGTGCGTATCAAAAGTCACGCAAAAAGGCCCCGTTGCCTCAAATGTTTTATCTTCGCGCAAAACTGCTTGCCCCCGATATCGACTTAAGTCCACCGAGTCATCGGAAAAATACATCTTGTGAGTGGTGCTACCGTTTCCCCAAGCCGTACCAAGCTTAAAAAGCTCATCATCATAATACCGAGCGATATGAGCGTTAGCCGGTGACTCAATGAAATCGCCATCGATTTTGCCGTCAATCGAAACCATCATGTGACAAGTTACATGCGGCAAAGAACTTTGCATAATATTCTCCTGAAAAATTGACATCAATTTAACCACTGAGTTTTAGCTTTAAACCATAGTGTCGGCAACACAGCAATAAAAACAGCCGTACTGATATAGCCGATAAAAAAGCCGACCGGAGCACTCTGAAAGTCCCAAAAATCAAATGTAGACAAACCCAAAAGCTTATGAACGAAGTCGCGGATGAATACAAAAAATACACCATAAAGTGACACCACTGTCAGCGTTGGCCACAAAGCTGCGTTAATGATCGAAGCGATAACAGGCTTGTCAGACAACAACCGATTTTTAAGCGCTACCCAAACCAAGGCATGAAGCCCGATATGCCAAGCTGACAAAACAAACATCCAATACGCAGCAATCGTGTGATAACGACGCAAATTAAGCCCTGCACTTTGATCGGCTAAAGCACTCAACAAATGCGATTGCATCAGACCGGTGACAAGCATCACAACGGTTGCGATCAAAAGTAATGCATTTGTTACTTGAACGGCAGGTTGAATAATGGCACGTCCGTTGATGATCATTTGAAACCACCAGCGATTGAGCACTGAATGCGACACGGCAACGGCAATAAATCCCAACCCCGCCAATTCATGCCACTCAGGTCCTGTCAATCCGAATGCAAAGGAAAGCAAAATGAGTGCTTCCATCAACAAATAATGTATCAATCGAACAAACATTTTGCCCTTCCTTGTAGGCATGAATTAAATGAACTTCAACGCCTTAAGCCAATCGCTCACGTCTTCCTGAGCACGACTTGCGCGAGAACCTCGTACTGCCAAACCGTCAAGTAACGTTGCGTCGGCACACCTCCGTCTTAAATCATTCGGGCCTCGTCCCAAACCGCTGCCTTCATGCGTACAAAACGGCACAACGGTTTTGCCGTTAAAATCTTTGCTTTCCAAGAACGTGAACATGGCCATCGGTAGCGTGCCCCACCAGTTGGGATAACCGATAAAAATCGTATCGTATTGAGCTAACGAATCCATATCGGCTACAAGTACCGGTCTAGCGTTCTCATCTTGCTCCTTACGGGCAATATCAACCGTTGCTCGATACGACTCCGGATACGGCTGAGCAGTGCGGACTTCAAAAATGTCGCCACCGATAACACGATGAATCTCTTGGGCAATAGTACGAGTATTTCCCGTCTTTGAGAAATACACAATGAGCACCTTATTTGATCCGGCTGTTTGAGTTTGAGCTTGAGCTAAGACAGGAGCTCCCGCCATGGCCGTCAGTAAAGCAGTCGCCGTAGCTTTCAAGGTGGCGCGTCTGGAAATTAATTGAGAATTTTTCTTTAAGCTACTCATCACAAACCTCGCAAAGTGATTACTTTGTTATCTATTTATAGCAACACCAACGCTCGGCTTTTATCTCAAGATATCCAAAATTTTGTCTGATTCTCTTAACGTTGCAGACGGTCACAAATTTGACAAAAAATGGCCGACGATACGGTTAAATCCTCTCATCGGCCATTGAAGTGTTGACAATCTGAATCTTAAAGATCGAACAGTTTTTCAATGTCTGTTGTCTTCATCCCGGAAAGAATAGGATGGAAATTACCGTCTTTGTCCTTCATGACACCAAACGGCACCTCACGCCCGCCGGTCAGTCTAAAAATGCGAGTATTTGTCCAAACGGCTTGCCGCTTGTCAAACGGAATGATCATATTTTCCGTATCAATGCCACGCACAGGCTGATTGGAAAACTGAGCATGATGCCGCTCAAACATCTCGACGCGATTTAAGCTCGACAAAATAGCAGCACCTTGCGGTTCGCTGTGAGGATTTAAGACAGCAACGGGCACCCAAACGAAATCGATTTTATCCTTCAATGGCATCGTTTGATCGAGCAAACGCAAACAGTATGAACACTGCGTATCAAAAACGATAAAGGCCATGGGGCGGCCTGCCGGCCCTGGGAAATGCACTCCTTCGGCGCTTTCCATAAATTCGGTATACATACGCTCTGCATCCCAATCAGTGGGCACTTCCGGCATATTTTTTTGATACGCTGATGAGGGCGTTTGATACTTAGGTTGCAACGTTTCTGTTTTAGAATCGCACGCTACCAAGGCAAAAGAAGCCAGTGCAGCACCTAAGAAAAGTCGTCGATTTGTCATGGCATTTCTCTCCTCAAAAAATCGTGGGGAGGGGTTTAAAGTTTTCTTTTCAGGTTACACGCTTTTGCACGCTGTTGCACAAATTAAAGACCACCGTTTGGTTTAAATTTTAGTTTCAGAACGCAATCTTTAAGGACATTCGACTAAAATTTAGAAAATTGTTTCTCGAGGTTTTTGTTATGTCTTTTATTGCGTCTTTAAAACAGCGTTGGAACCAAAGCCAATCATTACTGTGCGTCGGGCTAGATCCTGATATCAATCGCCTTCCGCAATCCGTGGCCGATAGCAAAACGTGCTTTTTTGACTTCTGTACTGCCATCGTTGACGCAACGGCTCACTATGCCTGTAGCTTCAAACCCCAAATCGCCTACTTTGCCTCGCGCGGTGCCGAAGAAGAACTCGAAGGTATCATTGAGTACATTCACAAAAACTATCCCGATATTCCGGTCGTCCTTGATGCCAAACGAGGCGACATCGGATCAACGGCAAAACACTACGCTAAGGAAGCTTTTGAACGCTTCAAAGCCGATGCTGTCACATTATCACCCTACATGGGTTTTGACTCTGTTGAACCGTACTTAGAGTATCGCGACAAGGGAGCAATCTTGCTCTGTCGCACTTCCAACCGCGGTGGCAACGACATTCAAATGTTGCAAGTCGATGGTAAACCCATCTATCAACGCGTAGCGGAGTTGGCCAGCGGTCCTTGGAATCTGAACGGTCAATTAGGCTTGGTGGTCGGAGCAACCTATCCCAATGAAATAGCACAAGTGCGCGCCATCGTAGGAGATATGCCTTTACTTGTACCCGGCGTTGGCGCTCAAGGCGGCGATATTAATGCTTGTGTTAATGCCGGTATGACGGCTGATCGATGCGGCATGATGATTAACTCCAGTCGGGCCATTCTTTATGCATCCTCAGGAGAAGACTTCCGCGAAGCAGCTGCCAACGTAGCAAAACAAACTCGAGACGCAATCAACGCCGCCCGTGGTTTGTAAAAAGTAAGTCTTTTGTCCATTTTCGACCTCTGTTTGACAATCAAACAGAGGTCTTTTCTTTTATCGGCACATTTCTCCAACTCATCAAAAAATTTTCCATTTAACGTCCAAAAGAGACACAATATTCGTTAAAGACTTCGACTAATTGAGAGGTGATAAATATGACTGAGTTATCCCGCTATTTCCCTGAAATGATTGAGGCGCGTCGGCACTTTCACCGTTATCCTGAAGTTGCTTGGACGGAGTTTTTGACAACTCAAACGATCATTCAACGTGTTCGCGAGCTTGGCTTCAAAACCGTGGTTGGCAAAGCGTTATTTGATATTAAGCACGCTTTCGGTCGTGATGAAAAACAGATTCAAGCCGCCTTACAAGAGGCACTTGAACAAGGTTTAGATCCGCAAATTGCACGAGAAATCGACGGGTTTACTGGCTGTCTTGCCATTTGGGAAACTCCTCGCCCGGGCCCTGTAACAGCCCTTCGTTTTGATATTGATTGCGTCAATGTTGAGGAAGACCATACCGACAACAACGAAGCGCATCGCGAGGGTTTTGATTCTATTCGACGCGGTTTAATGCACGCTTGCGGCCATGACGGACACGCGGCTATGGGGCTGGCTGTAGCGCATTGGGTTAAAGACAATGCCAAGGAGCTTTGCGGCACAATAAAACTTATCTTCCAGCCGGCCGAAGAAGGTACGAAAGGCGCAGCCGGCATTGCCTACTCTGACAATCTTGATGATGTCGATTTCATTTTAGGTGCTCACCTCGGCATTACCGCAAAGCTTCATGAAATCGCGATCGTTCGTTCGGGCTTTTTAAATACCACCAAAATGAACGCAACTTTTAAAGGCACGCCGGCTCACTCAGGATCTTGTGCAGAAAAAGGACGCAACGCCTTATTGGCCGCTTGCACAGCGTCTTTACAGTTGATGGGGATTGCGCGTCACGGCAGCGGCAACTCCAATGTTAATGTCGGCACCATTCATGCCGGCGAAGGCCGCAATGTCGTACCGGTTAACGGTCAAATTGAATTTGAAGTTCGAGGCGAAACTCAAGACATTAATCGTTACATGCAAGAAACTGCTCAACGTATGGTACACGGCGCTGCTGAAAGTTACGGTGTTGAATCCAAAATTGACATCGTCGGCATGGCCGTTGATATACACAGCGATGATGACATGTGCTTGTTATTGCACGAAGTTTGCAAAACCGTCCCGGGTGTTTACCGCGCCTTTGATCACGTCCAAAAAGCCGGTAGCGAAGACTTTTCTTTGCTGGCTCAGAAGGTGCAATCTCACGGTGGCAAGAGTGTTTTTTTCTATTGTGGCTGCAATCATCCAGGACATCACAGAGCCAACTTCGAAATCCAAGACACGGAAAGCCTACCGATCGGCCTGGAGGTTTTTGTCAAGATGATTCAACGTCTTAACGCTCTGCCCCATTAACCTTAAAACGGGCAGGCTTCGTCCTCGCCAGCGTTATTGCCTCAACAGCGCTTTCCATTTTTTCTTTCTTTTTTGCCTGAAACTTTCTCTATAGAGTTTCAGGCAAATATGCGATGACTTTTTGCAGACTTTTCCGGAGAAATTGGCCTACATTAACGCCAAACTCCAATGTTTTTCTCCAATCACAAACAAAGGAATACTATGAAAATGGAAATCTGTGCAGCCTGCTCGGCCTCCGTCGGGGCATCCAGCGCGATGGCCGCTGAACCTCAACAAGTCGGTCCCTTTGCCGTAGGAGAGCCTAACACGGCTTATGCCCAGTACTTCACCGGCAATAGCTACTTAAATCGTCTCACAACACAAGGTGTATCAACCGCTAACGTGACCTTTGAGCCGGGATGCCGCAACAACTGGCATATTCATCACAATGGCGGACAAATTCTGTTAGTCACGGGTGGAGAGGGTTTTTATCAAGAGTGGGGCAAAGCCCCTCAGCGCTTAAAGGCTGGTGATGTTGTCAATATTGCCCCTGAAGTCAAACATTGGCACGGTGCAACAGCAACGAGCTGGTTTGCGCACATCTCGATTGAAGTACCTGCCGAAGGCGCTTCCAATGAATGGCTCGAACCCGTCTCTGATGAAGAGTACAAAAAAATCCAATAAGCCCTGATTGTCTTATTAACCTGCCTCAACAAGCAATGCTTGAGGGGCAGGTTATTTTTCCCCATCATTTCTGACAACACTGAACATAATTGGCAAAAAGCTTCTTGATTTCGACAATTTAGCCTTCGGCTACTCTCGAATAATTAAAACAACAAAACACCGTTGCTTTTAATGAGCGAACCAGGCGTCTCAAGTCCCTTGCTCTATTAACTTTTTAGGATTGTCTTTGGTAGCCAACGCAGCCGCCCCCCCCTCAAGTCGGGCCTTTCGCCAAAGGTCTACTAAATAGGGTTTTGGACCAGTACTTCAGCAGAAAAAGCTTCCTTCAGTCGCTTAATTCTCAAGAAGTGCGCCTTGCCAACGTCACTTTTGAACCCGAATGTCGCAACAATCGGCATATTCACCATGAAAACAGACAAAGTTTGCTTGTCATGGACGGTGAGAGTTTTTATCAAGAATAGGGCGTCCCCGCTAAACGTCTAAAGGCTGGCGACTCCATATACATTGCAGGGAAAGGGCAAGCACTGGTTTGGAGTAACGGCGAAAAGCTAGCTTGCTCATTTAGCACTTAACGTGCCGGTTGAAGGCTCTCGCGCCGAGTGGCTTGAACCGGTCTCGGATACCGATTACGCAACAATTCAATATAACTTCATGACGACGGCCGATCAATGTCGGCCGTCTTTTTGCTCAATTTATTAGATCTTTCCGACCAACTCTGCCGAAGGCTTTAAGGTCTTTTTACCGGGCGTCCACTTAGCCGGACAGACTTCGCCGGGGTTCGCTGCTACATATTGTGCGGCCTGAACCTTGCGCAAAAGTTCAACTGCATCACGACCGATTCCGCCGTCGTGATGCTCCATCACCACAATCTTGCCTTCGGGATTAATCACGAACGTTCCGCGCTCGGCCATGCCGTCTGCCTCAATCAGCACATCGAAATTGCGAGCGATTTCTTTCGTGCAGTCACCCAACATCGGGAATTGAACCTTGCCAACGGCAGGAGAAGATTCATGCCAGGCCATGTGCGTGAAGTGCGTATCACAACTCACGGCATAGATTTCAACCCCCATTTTTTTGAATGTTTCATAGTTTTCCGCCAAGTCTTCAAGCTCGGTCGGACAAACAAAGGTAAAGTCAGCTGGGTAGAAAAACACGACTGACCAGTGACCTAAAAGACTTTCGTGCGTAATTTTCTCGAAGCGACCGTTGATGAACGCTTCACAAGCGAAGGGTTTGATTTGAGTGTTCAATAAAGACATGTCTAACTCCTTATTAATAATGATTTTCATTTCTATTTATATTATCGCATTCTTATATCCGCGTCTGTTAACAAAAGTTAGACTCAAACGGGTCAATAGGACCTGGCTATTGAGATAGTTTAAGGGCTTGCGTTTTAACGCAAGCCCCTAAAACACTTTAAGATTTTTCTTGAGTTTGTTCTTGCTCTTTAGACTCTATTTCCGAGACCAATACCTTATCGATTCGACGTCCGTCCATATCGATTACTTCGAAGCGCCACCCGTCCCAAGTAACAACATCTCCAGTCTTCGGCAAATGCCCCGTCATCCACATGATCATACCGGCCAGCGTGTTGTAACGTCCTTCTTCTTCCTTAGGCAATACCTTCAAGTCCAATTGGTCTTTTAGTTCCGGCACGGGCATCATGCCGTCGACCAACCAAGAGCCGTCCTCTCTTTGAACAGCCCATTCATCTTCCTGAAGGTTCTTAAATTCACCTGCAATTGCTTCCAAAACGTCACGAGGGCTTACCAAACCTTGCACAGAACCGTACTCGTCCACCACGATCGCAAGCGGTACGTCATTTTCACGGAAATTTTCCAAAAGCTCCAGACCGGTCAATGACTCCGGCACATAAACGGCCGGCATGATGTTATGCGTGAAATCCACCTCCCCGCCTTCAACAATTTGCTGTAACAGAAAACGCGTGGAGCAAAAGCCTTTAATATCATCCAAGGAGCCGTCGGCCACCGGTAAACGCGAGTGCTTAGATGTCAGCAATTTTCGAATATTGTCCTTGACGTTATCCTGCAAATCGATCCATTCCACTTCGCTGCGTGGTGTCATTAATGTACCGATTGTGCGATCATCCAAACGAAATATATTTCGCACCATGTCGCGTTCCTGCTCTTCGATCGTACCGGCCTCGCTGCCTTCTTCAATCATGGCGTGAATTTCCTCCTCAGTCACGGCGGGCTCTTCATCAGTGTTTTTTCCGGTCAGTCGCAACAAAGTGTCCGTAGAAACTGAGAGTAATTTCACAAAAGGTGCCATTAAAACGGCAAGAATATTAATGGGAGAGGCAATACGACAGGCAACCCCCTCAGGATTCATTTGCCCTAAGCGTTTCGGCACCAATTCTCCTAAAACAATTGAGAAGTAGGTCACCAACACCACCACTAACAAAAGGCCCAAACCGCGGGCAGTATTAGCTTCTACTGCAAAGTTTTCCGTCAACCACGCCGCAACAGGGGTAGCAAGCGCCGCTTCGCCCACAATACCGGAGAGAATGCCGATGGAAGTAATACCCACTTGAATAGCTGACAAGGCCCGTGTGGGTTCTTCATTGAGTTTTAATGCTACTTTGGCACCACTGTTTCCTTCATCAATTTTTACTTGAAGACGTGCTTTACGGCTTGTCACAAGCGCAATTTCACTCATAGCGAAAGCGCCGTTTAAAAGAATTAACACTAAAAGACAGAGAACATTAAACCAATTATCCATTTTTCAATGCACCGATGATTACGAGAGAATAGTAATTAAACCTGAAAGGGCTTCTTCAACCGTTTGAGCTCGCACCGACAAACGATCTCCCTTAAATTGTAAACGCTTTACAAGCGCCACCGCCCCGCGTCGTTGCCAAGCAATAAAAACGGTCCCGACGGGTTTGCCGGGTTCTTCACCGCTCGGTCCGGCAATTCCGGTCACAGCCACTGCGACATCGGCAAGACTGTGAGCCAAGGCTCCCGCTGTCATTTCCGATGCGCACTCTTGGCTGACCGCACCAAATTGTTTGAGCGTCAGAGCACTGACACCTAACATCGTCTGCTTAGCCTCGACACTGTAGGTGACAAAACCTGCGTCAAACCAGGCGCTTGAACCGGCAGTGTCTGTAATTGCTGCCGCAATTGCGCCTGCAGTACAAGATTCGGCAGTAGCAATCAGTACACCTTGCGACAAAGCGACTTCTCCTAATTGCTTTGAAAGTTCTGCGATACGTGCCATAAATTAAAACCAATTGATCAAAGTCATCACGGCCAGAAGAAGGAGCCAGGCATAAAAAGCAGCAATAGCATCATCAAACATGATGCCGAAACCGTTTTTCATCTTTTTGTCAAAGTAATCTGCAGGAGGACATTTCACAATATCAAAGACACGAAACGCCACAAAAGCCGCGATCTGCCACACCAGCGTCGGCGGTACCATCAAAAGCACTAACCAAATGGCAAATACTTCATCAATGACAATCGATCCGTGATCTTGCACCCCTAAGTGATCGGAAGTCACAGCACTGGCCCAGGCTCCTATGAAAAAAGTGATGACAACGGTAGCAAACCAAACTTCGTAACTCAAAAAACCACCCCAAAGCACAAAAACCAGCCAACCGGCTAATGTGCCCCAAGTGCCGGGGCCGGGATGAATGAGCCCTGCACCGAAGAACGTGGCAATCATATGAGCAGGGTGTGAGAAAGCAAATCCCGCCGTCACTTTAACTTTATTAACCGGATTGTCCGGACTGTATTTTTCAAACATCATCTACTGATCAAAATGATCAAATCCGTGGTAGGTGTTGCAAACAGAGGCCCCTGACACATCAACTAATTTCAAAGTAGCCTCAGCCGTAATCGTGCCGACACGCGAGACAATCATCGCCGAATCTTTAGCAAAGGCTTCAATTGCCCCGCGAGCTTGAGTCGGCGCTGTCCATACGAGTTCATAGTCGTCGCCCCCGGCCAATTGCGCCTGCCGAATGCGCTCTGGTCCGAACGCCTTTAAATCATCACTGACAGCACAAGCATCAACGTTAACCTCTGCCCCGACGGCAGATCGTTCAAGAATATGCCCTAAGTCTTGCAAAAAACCGTCAGAAACGTCGGCACAGGCCGTTGCACAACATTGCAAAAACTGCCCCAACGCGACTCGCGGCGTCGGCAAATCCATCCGTTGGGCCAAATATTGGGAACAAGTCCCTTGCCAGACACCCGTTCTAAGCATCAATGCCGCATAGGCATCGCCTAACGTGCCGCTTACCCAAATATCATCACCAACCTTGGCGCCGCTTCTCATCAACCCTTTTTGTACCTCTCCCATGGCGGTAATCGTCATTGTGATCGGCGCACGTTCCTGGCCGATGAAAGTCGTGCGAGTCGTATCCCCTCCGAGCAGAGCACAGCCGTACTGCAAGGCGCACTTTTTTAACCCGGACGAGAATCGTTCTACCCAAACTTCATCGGCCTTATTCAGGGATAACGCAAGAAAAAAAACTCGAGGAGTAGCAGCGGCAGCCGCCAAGTCACTTAAATTAACCGCTAAAGCTTTGTAGCCTGCGGTAAAGGGATCTACATCAAATAAAAAATGAGTACCTATTGCCAACGTGTCCGTTGTCACGGCAACATTTGAATGTCCGATGGAAATGATGGCGCAATCATCACCGATTCCTTGAGAGGGCCACCGACTGGGCACTCCCAAGGAGAAATAGCGTTCGATGAGATCAAATTCAGAAGGGCACTGGCCCATAGACTTATTTTTTAGCTCCTACTTCGGTAGCGCGTACTTCTGCAGCCACTTTGTCGAGCACACCGTTAACATAGCGAAAACCCTCTGCGGCACCGAATTGTTTGGACAACTCCACCGCCTCGTTAATCACGACCGCATAAGGGATTTCCAAATGCCACTTCAGCTCATAGGCCGCAAGCATCAATACGCTTCGTTCAACCAAGGACAATCGCAAAAGATCACGGTCAATGTGCGAAGCAATCAATTGCTGCAATGTTTCGGCGTGATTAATAACGCCGGCTAACAATTCACTGAAATGACGCTTGTCGCAACGTTCGAAGTCGCCAGCATCAATCGTCGCCCCGGCCACCGGTTCGCCGTCATCACTTAACACGCTCAACAGCGTCCGTTCGATCGTAGCCGCATCGGCTCCGCTGACCAACCATTGATAAACACCTAAAAGCGCAAATTGGCGCGAGAGCGAGCGAGCGCCTCGACCGTGACGATGAGGTTTTTCCATACTCATACTTAAAACTCTTCTTCCTCTTCAAAATCGTAATCAAATTCGTTGTTAATGTTGCCCATCTCAACGGCAACACGGGCGGCATCGGTTCCCTTTTCGACCAAGCGTGCACGAGCTTGCTCTTCGGTTTCAACCGTCAACACTGCGTTGGCCACCGGAATGTCAAAGTCGAGACTAACTTGCATAATGCCTGCAGCAGACTCATTGGAGACCAACTCAAAATGGTAAGTCTCACCACGAATTACCGTTCCGATGGCAATCAATGCATCATAGTTATCGGTCGATGCCAAGCGTTGCAGTGCAAACGGAATTTCCAAAGCGCCAGGCACCGTCATCAACGTAATATCGTCTTCACGCACGCCTAATTTTAAAAGCTCGGCCTTGCATGCATCAAGCAAACCTTCACCGGCCCAAGCATTAAAACGCGACATGACAATCCCGATTTGCAAACCGGTACCGTCCAACGAGCCTTCAATGATATCGATCGTCATTGCATTCTCCAAGAATAGTTTTACTGACATGCAGCCATTTCAACGGCAACGCGTGCCGCATCAACACCCTTTTGGTGCATGCGAGCCTGAACTTGTTCATCGTTTTCGCAAGTCAGCACAGCATTGGCAATCGGGATATCAAAATGCAATCCCACCTGCGATATGCCCGAGGCAGACTCATTGGAAACAACTTCAAAATGATAGGTTTCTCCGCGAATAACGACTCCCAACGCAATCAAAGCATCATATTCTTCCGTGGAAGCCAATTGTTGCAAGCCGAACGGAATTTCGAGCGCACCGGGCACGCGCATGAGCGTAATGTCTTCTTCTGCGACACCCAATCGCAAAAGCTCGGCCATGCAAGCCTCAAACAAAGCTTGAGTCGCATAAGCATTAAAACGCGACTGAACGATACCAATCCGAAGGCCTGTCCCATCGGCCACGTTTTGAACCGTATCCTTAGACATATTGTCTCCAGCGATAAATATAAAATTGCGAATTGGCGCATATTGTACCGTTTTTACAGACTCAACACACGCCAAATCTCATGAATTTTCAATGAAAAATCAGCACACTAGCGCAGCATCCCCCGCACATACGGCATGGGAAAATCAACCTTAACGCCGAGCTTCAGCGCAGCCTCCCATCCCCAGTGAGGATTGCGAAGCATCGCCCGTCCAATATCGACCATGTCGCAAGTACCTTCAATCAAGGCACTTTCAGCTTGTTCGGGCTCAAAAATCAAACCTACACCGAACACCGGCATATCAACAACTTCTTTGACCGCGCGAGCATACGGTAACTGGTAGCCAAAAGACACATCAATTTGTTGCTCAGCCGCCAATCCGCCCGTTGATACGTCGATAAACGCACAACCGCGCTCTTCTAAAATTTTGGCCAATTGAAGCGTTTGTTCCAAATCCCAACCGCCTTCAATCCAATCAGTCGCCGACACGCGCACGCCGACAGGAACCGAACCACTGGCATTTTTGACGGCATCAAACACTTCTAATGCAAAGCGGATGCGATTTTCAAAACTACCACCGTAATCATCCGTACGACGGTTTGAGACGGGCGAAAGGAACTGATGGATCAGAAAACCATGTGCCATATGCAATTCAATGGCATCAACCCCGGCCCGTACAGCACGATCGGCTGCATTGGCAAAAGCCTGAACCATCGCGTCGATTCCGCCCTTGGTCATTTCCCGAGGTAAAGGGTGCCCTTCGCCATAAGTGACAGCTGAAGGTGCAGGCGGTACCCAACCGCCTTCCTCAGGCGTCAAGTAGCCTTCTTTTCCGGGAGCCCGACCGCTGCCTTTACGTCCCGCGTGGTTAAGTTGTACGGCAACTTTTGTCAGAGGATCTACCGCCCGCATCGTGCGAACCAGATCGGCAAAACCGACGGCCAATTGATCAGACCATAACCCCAAATCAGCGTCCGTGATTCGACCGTCGGGCGTAACCGCCGTAGCCTCAATGCAAACAATGGAAGCGCCCGATCCTGCCAGTTTGCCGTAATGCACCCTATGCCAATCATTGACAGCACCGCCCTTGGCCACAAACATGCACATGGGCGGCACACTAATGCGATTTTTCAGCATCAGAGGGCCCATCTCAAAGGGCGAGAATAATTTCGTTTGTCTCATTTGTGTTGCCTCCTGAGAACGTCAGTTCTCAGAACAGTCCGTCATTGTCACGCAAACTCATCATGCGTTCGACATAACGGGCAATCGTATCGATTTCCAGATTCACCCAGTCTTGAGCTTTCAAACGCTTTAACGTTGTTACTTCCACTGTATGGGGAATGAGATTGATTGAAACACGCGTGCCCACGGGCGTGTCTTCAACTTCATTAATAGTCAGCGACACACCGTTAACTGTGATTGATCCTTTATAAGCCAAATACGGGCTTAATTTCATCGGCGCGCGCACAACTAAGTGCCAACTCTCGGCCTTGGGCTCCATCACTTCGACTTGACCGACACCGTCGACGTGGCCCGAAACAATATGACCGTCCAAGCGATCTCCGACTCGAAGCGCTTTTTCCAAATTGACCTCACCCCAGGTGTCCAACCCCGTGGTCTTTGACAAGCTCTCGGCAGAGACTTCTATTTCGAAGGTATCGCCGTCGATGGCAACCACCGTCATGCAGGCTCCGTTAACGGCAATGGAGTCGCCAACAGCAACGCCTTCGAGCCAACCGGCAGGCGTATCGATTGTCAAGCGCACGCCGTCACCTAACTTTTGAGGCTCACGCACCTTCCCCATTGCACTGATAATTCCGGTAAACATCGCTTCAGTTCCTTTTCCTTAGTATTAACCGCACATCGTCTCCGATCGTTTTTTGCTCGATCATCTGCCAACGTGCTGCATCGTTTAAATTCTTCAATGCCGGCATTGCAAATGCCGGCCTACCCTGCCCCAAGACCTTAGGGGCAATGTAACAGATAATTTCATCGACCAAATCTTCTTCTAAAAAAGCCCCGCTTAAAACTGACCCGGCCTCAACATGTACCTCATTGACTTCTCGACGGGTCAATTCTTTTAATACGGCTCGCAGGTCTACGTGACCGGCTGCCCCCGGCACCATCAAAACCTCAACGCCTCTGTCTCGCAGGGCTTTAACATTGTCTCGGTCCCCTCGTGCGGCAATGACTAAAGCGCCGGGTAAATCGAAAATCTTGCTCTCAGGATCAACGCGCAACTGTGAGTCCAGCACGACTCGAAGCGGTTGTCTTAAACAAAGTTTTCCATCGACTCGGGCAGTCATCTGCGGGTTATCAATCGTCACAGTTCCGAGTCCCGTGACAACGGCTCCGGCCACCGAGCGCCAACGCACACCGTCTTCACGAGCCGCCTTAGAAGTAATCCACTGGCTCTGCCCGGAGGGCAACGCCGTAAAACCGTCCAAACTCATAGCTACCTTCAACCGTACCCATGGACGTTTATGGATCATGCGGGTCATAAATCCGATATTGACTTCACGAGCCTCTTTTTCACAGACTCCCGTCACGACCTCAATCTTCGCATTGCGCAAAATGCTAATCCCACGACCACTGACTTTGGGATTGGGATCTTCACAAGCCACGACTACACGTGAGACACCCTCCCGAATAAGTCGGTCGGCGCAAGGCGGCGTTCTCCCGAAGTGTGAGCAGGGCTCAAGCGTTACATAAACCGTCGCACCATCCAGCTTATGTCCTTTGGCCAACGCATCCTTAATTGCTTGAATTTCAGCGTGATCGCCCCCTGTTTGCTGCGTAAACCCTTCGCCCAATACGTTTCCATTGCGGACAATAACACAACCGACGCTGGGATTCGGTGGACTAATGGGACGAGCAAGACGGGCTAATTCAAGAGCCCGCCTCATATATTTAATATCGTCGTTCATCAAACTTCGCGTGCCATATCGGCAAATTTTTGTACGTCTTCAAAATTGCGATAAACGCTGGCAAATCGCACATAGGCCACTTTGTCCAAAGACCGCAACTCTTCCATTACAAGCTCACCCAAGCGTTCGCTACGAACTTCACGCTCACCCAAAGCCAGCATCTTTTGTTCTATGCGGTTGATTGCCTCATCCACTCTTTCACGTGAGACGGGGCGCTTTCTCAAAGCCAACATCATAGAGGCACGAAGCTTATTTTGATCGTACTCGCAACGACCTCCGCCGCGCTTAATAATCGAAGGCATTGATAACTCCACGCGCTCATAAGTTGTGAAACGTTTCTCGCACTTCATACAACGGCGACGACGTCTAATGGTCGCACCGTCTTCGCTCGTGCGAGAATCAATCACTTGGGTTTGATCGTGTTTACAAAACGGGCAATGCATACTAGTCCTTCCAGAGAACACTACCGACAACGGGCGGTCGATCCCTATTGAGTGGCACTGACCACAATATATTGGGGCAGTTCTTGGATTGATTGTACTCAGTATTCTTCAGTATGGGGCAATTTTTGTGCAATGCTCGACCACACGGGTTCAAAAGGCATTATCGTTGTCAAGTTCTAAGTGTAGAAAAAGACTGGAGACCGGAAGGCAAGGATACAAAAAGGGGCAGAGAGAGCGTTTTCATTACGCCCTCTCTTAACCAAGCTAAAGAGAATTATTCCTTAGGTTGCAATCTTGGATTTAAGCTGTAAATGCCTTGAATCATGGCACTGGCTAAAACGTGAGGCGCCATTTTCTTGCTCACTTCAACCCAAGTGGCCGTATCAGGTAAATTAAGCGACTCAACATCTAAGGCAAAAAGACGGAATTCATAGCCGTGCAAACGGGCATCAGTTCCCGGAGGGCACGGACCATCATAGCCACGATGCACTTCACCGTTTCGAGTGTAATCGTTGAGCCCTTCAACTCCCATGGGTTTAGCAAAACGCTTGCCGCTCGTGGAGTCACCGATTGAAGCATCACCCCGAGCAATTTCGGTCACTTGCGAGCTCATATCCCAAACAAGCCAGTGCACGAAATCGCGACGTGGCTGATCGGCATCAATCTCACCAATGTTATTGAGGGCTTCACGATCGGTCGGTACATCAGGATCGATGCAGGTAAGCACTAAAGACTTTGTCTCTGCGGGCACGCCAGAGAAGCGCAAATGAGGATTGAGATTATCTGACAGAGCGAAACGGCCTTCTTTCAAACGCCCGTATGCCAATTCACAAGGCATCCATTCGCCATGTTCAAAGTCGTTACTGAAAATTCTCATATCGACTCCTGAGTTCAAGATTTGTAATCAGATTTTTAACCAAATGGTGACCGGTCCATCGTTGACCAACGCCACTTTCATATGAGCGCCAAAACTACCGGTTTCGGTTTTTAATCCGCTTTCTTTAATCTTACCAACGAAATGCTCGTAAAGTTGTTCTCCGAGAACGGGATCAGCGGCCGGGGTAAAACTTGGTCGAAGCCCCTTAACAGTATCAGCAGCCAACGTGAACTGAGAGACGACTAAAATCTCACCGCCGATATCCCTCAGGCTCTTATTCATCTTACCTGCCTCATCTTCGAAAATACGATAGTTAAGCACTTTTTGAGCCAACTTTTCACTTTGAAGTTCACTATCGCCTTTTTCCGCGCACACGAGCACCATGAGTCCCCGAGCTACACGCCCGATGACATCTCCATCAACCGAGACAGAAGCTTCTGAAACCCGCTGCAATAATGCAATCATGTTTTTTTCCTTATAAAACGGGCTGCTCAGAAGGCTTACTGACACGCCTCTTTGCAGCCCGACACGATATTAAGCTTGATGACTGTTAGGCATTAACTGTCACTTTCGCCCACTTACGTTTACCGACCTGAATCGTGTAGGTTGTACCAGCCTTGAGCTTTAAGCCTCGATCAGTGATGCGATCTCCGTTAACACGTACGCCGCCTTGCTCGATGTTGCGATTGGCTTCGCCCGTAGAAGGCGTCAAACCAGCTTCTTTTAAGAGACGACCGATACCAATTTCGCCTTCAGGAGCGACAACCGTCACTTCAGCAATATCGGAGGGCATTTCACCAGCACGGAATCGATTGTTAAATTCCACTTCGGCGGCATCGGCTGCTTGAGCATCATGGAAACGCGTCACAATTTCTTTTGCCAACATAACCTTCGCATCCCGCGGGTTGCGACCTTCGCTACATTCCTTTTTAAGGTTGGTAATAAACTCATTGCTCTGCAAGCTCAAAAGGTCGTACCAATCCCACATCAGCGAGTCCGACACGCTCATGACTTTACCAAACATATCATTGGGCTCATCGGTAATGCCAATGTAGTTGTGCTTGGACTTACTCATCTTGTTGACACCGTCCAAACCGACCAAAAGCGGCATCGTGAGAATACATTGCGCTTCTTGGTCGTATTGGCGTTGCAATTCACGGCCGACTAAAAGATTGAAACGTTGATCCGACCCCCCCAATTCAAGATCGGCCTGCAATGCTACACTGTCATAGCCTTGCATCAACGGGTAGAGCAATTCGTGCATGGCGATCGGAGCCTGCTCGGCATAACGCTTGGCAAAATCATCTCGTTCAAGCAATCGAGCCAATGTGTAGCGCGAGGCAAGCTTAATCATGTCCGTAGCCGTCATCTTGTCGCTCCACTCGGAGTTATAACGGATTTCCGTTCTCTCGCGATCGAGCACCAAACTGGCTTGGTCAAGATAGGTCATGGCATTGACTTCAATTTGTTCACGCGACAACGGCGGACGCGTTGCATTGCGTCCCGAGGGATCACCGATACTTGCCGTAAAGTCACCGATCAAAAAAATGACCGTATGGCCCAAATCTTGTAATTGGCGCAATTTATTGAGCACCACGGTGTGTCCAATATGGATATCAGGTGCGGTAGGATCAAGGCCGAGCTTACAGCGCAAGGGCTTACCGGTAGCCATCGAGCGAGCGAGTTTTTGCTCGAAGTCACTTTCGATTAACAAGGTATCGACGCCACGCTTGATCGTTGCCAAGGCAGCCTTCACATCCTCGGTTACCGGGTATTTCTTTTCACAATCACTCATAGGATATTTCTTACAAAATTAACAAGATAAATCCGGCGTCAAAAAAGGTCCCAAAGACCTTTTGCGGTAAAATAGTCACCGTTTTTAACGTCATGACGAGTTATTTTAACGAAACCCCTGCCCAATGTCTGCGCCAAGTATTCTTGCCAAAAATTTAAGAACCATTGGAGAAGGTCTGTGCCTGGCCGCACGGACCAGTGCGCGCACGTGGGATGCCTTGGTCAGAAGTCCTTATCGCCGTACGGCTATTGGTATGGTTTTTGCTGTTTTACCGATCTCGGTGGCCCTCTCGGCCTACAGTCTTTACCCCTCAGATGCGGAGCAAGAAGCTCGGGCACAGCAAACAATCATTGAAGACTCTTTACCCATCCCGGCCATTGCCGACCAAATCAGCGTGGTCACGTCCAATGAGATGCTGACAACACACACAACTGTCATTCGTCGAAACGATACATTAAGCGCCATTTTTTCTCGTCTGAATATTGAAGATGCACCGCTGCAGCGCTTTATTCGCCAGCAATCTCAAGCTCAAGCGCTCTCGACTGCGCGAGAAGGCGTATATGTTCAAGCTAAAGTGACGGAAGACCGTAAAGCACAATCTCTGACCATTTTCTTAGAAGCCCGTAACGATGACGCCCCTAATACCGCTGTCAACATCGTTCGCCACGGCTCACGCTTTACGATTGACTCCGACGAATTCGAATTTGAAACGCAGCAAGCCATGAGCGCCGGCATCTTAAGCGATGATGTTGAAGCGTCCGTTATGGCCACGGGTGTGCCTGCTGTCTCTTATACACATCTCCGAGCCCACGAGACCGGAGCCTATCTCGTA
>USCE01000003.1 GCA_900553105.1 uncultured Sutterella sp. | reverse complement strand
GATAGGCTCCGGTCTCGTGGGCTCGGAGATGTGTATAAGAGACAGTTCGGTGCGGGCGTAAAAGCACCGGGCGGCACATCGAACATTTTTTGCATCCGATAGCGATATTGCAACATCAC
The DNA here is from genome assembly GCA_900553105.1 of uncultured Sutterella sp. GTDB lineage: Bacteria > Pseudomonadota > Gammaproteobacteria > Burkholderiales > Burkholderiaceae_F > Aphodousia. The sequence continues at coordinate 38,658 of USCE01000003.1, read as the reverse complement.
GGATAAGCGCCCGTAGACTTTGCTACCCGGGGCGGCCACCATGCGGTCGACCACTTCCTTTTGTAGCATGAAGTGTTGATCGATAACACGGTCGGCTATACTCATTAAATGAAAGAGCAGTGGACTGGAGATGTTATAAGGGAGGTTCCCGATGATGCGAAGACGCTTATCGGGGTAGACCGTTTGCCAATCAAGCTTTAATGCATCGGCTTCAATCAGTGTCAGAGTTTCGGGGAATGTCTCACGAAGCCAAGCAGCTAGATCACGGTCAATTTCGACGGCCGTGACATGACCTGCCTGCTCGATCATCTTGCGGGTCAGCGCAGCTTGACCCGGCCCGATTTCCACAACGGTGTCTGCCGGCGAAGCATCGATTGTACGCGCAATGCGACCAATCCAATGCTCGTCATGCAAAAAGTTCTGTCCGAAGCGTTTTCGGGCCTTGTGCCCTGCCAGTCCGTCTCGAGTCATTGTCTGCTTTATTGCAAAGCTTCACGACGGATGTCAACGTAGGCGCGGTCGCGCAATTCACGTTGCCAAGTTGCCGTGGCTTCTGCCAGTTTACGTTGACGCAAAATTTGTTGAGCCATGTAACGCATGCGTTCATCATCCATGGCTTCTTCACGACGATCAATCACTTGGATTAAGTGATAGCCGTATTGGGTGCGCACGGGTTGGCTGATTTCGCCCGGTTGAAGGGTATTCATCACAGATTCGAATTCAGGGACTGTGTCGCCGGGGTGCAACCAACCGAGGTCGCCGCCGCGCGTCGCTGAGCCGTCAACCGAGTGCAAGCGAGCTAAGGTGGCAAAGTCATCTTGTTTGTTTACTAAGCGTTGGCGCAGGGCATTTAAGCGAGACAGTACCGTTGCTTCGTCAGCGGTATTGGTCACGGCCATCAAGATGTGGCGAGCGTGTGTTTGTGTCACGGGGCCGCCGGCTAATTTCGTTTTCACACCGTCACGTTGATCGTTAATCTTGACAATGTAGTAACCGTCAGAGCTCACGTTCATGGCAATGCGAGTTTTTTCTTGACGCGCATCACGCACGGCAGCTGCAATGCCGCTAGGCAATTGCGACAGCGTATGCCAGCCGAGATTGCCGCCGTCCAAGGCATCGGACGCACGAGAGTACGTGGCTGCCAATTGACCGAAGTCTTCACCGTCCCGAGCGCGATCAAGAATATCTTCGGCGGTGTCTCGAGCCTCATTGAGCTCTTCGGTACTCATGCTCTCAGACGTAGGAATTGCGATATGGGAGATGTTGTATTCAACCGTGTCGTTGATGCTAAAGCCGGCCTGATCGGCCAAGAACGCATCGATTTCACTTTCCGGAATTTGAATGGCACTGTCGACTTCGCGCTCACGTAAACGTTGTGTGACGATTTGACTGCGGATTTCTTCGCGGAATTGATTAAAGGGTACGCCGTCTAATTGCAAGCGTCGACGAAGTTCGGCCACCGAGATCTTATTTTGGCTTGCGATACGTTCAATGGTGGCGTTGACTAAATTATCATCAACGCGAATGCCGGTTTCACGGGCACGTTGCTCAATAGCTCGTTCGAGGATTAATTGTTCGAGCACTTGAGCTTGTAACTGTTCCATCGGCGGTAATTGGATCTTTTGGCGACGAAGGTTCAACGCGACCGAGTGTGTACGCTCAAAGAGTTCACCGGCGGTAATGACGTCATTGTTGACCACCGCCACCACGGCATTTAATACCTGAGCCTGCGGTTCGGCGCTTTTTGCCGGTTGGGTTTGTGCGAGGCACACGCTTGCGGAAAAGGCGGCAAGCAACGCAGCTAATTTAAACTTATTCATAGTAGTCATAAAGCCCGGATTGTTCTGGCATCACAGTAGTGGCACGGTAGCCCGGGATACTGCGACGCAATGTGTCAATGGGGTTGGAGCCGATACCGCCTAAGCCGGTCAACTCCAATTGGATAAAGTATGTGTTGTCGTAAATCAGATCGCCATCGTCTCTTCTTCCGTCGACTTCACGTTGAGCGACGAAACGCAACGCCCAGCAATCAGCTACATACTCAATCCCGCCCAAGATTTCCACCGGTTGGTTTTCATCAAGAGCGTAATTGTAGCGTGCCAAGGCATAAAGTCGATTGGTAATCGGCCATTGAACCGAGAAGTCGAGCTGTTTGATACGGTCTACCTCGGCGGTTGTGTATAAGTCGTCGTAGCGGTAGTACAAACCGATGATTGACGACGGCTTCGGACTCCAGCGGATACCAGCGTTGATACGATTGAAACGATCTTCACTGGTTCCATACTGAGCGGCAACGGATGCAGAAATGTCCTTCGTTAGCTTCACACTCAAAGAGCCTAAATAATCACTTTCATTATCTCGAACTAAACCATTGGCGGTCCAAGTTTCTCGCGTGAAATTGCGGGTATCAACTCCTGGGGCAAGACTTACATCTTGGTTGTCAAAATAGATTCTCTGGCCAATGGATGCCCGCAAGAATTCAGAGCCTGTTTTACGGTCTAAGTACCGAGAGGTCAACATCAAAGTGACTTGATTAGCTTGAGAGACACGGTCGTGACCGGTAAATGCATTTTCCGAAAAGAAGCTGCCGAAACTTAAGTCTGCTACCGAAGTGTCAAAGTCCGGCATATCGCTTTGATCTCGATAGGGGGTATAAGCGTAGAAAATACGAGGTTCCAACGTTTGTGTAGCGGCTCGACCAAACCAGCTGGCATCACGCTCAAATATTAAACCGGCGTCAATGCTCAAAGTTGGTACCACGATTTGCGCGTGTTCATCGTAGATCGATTGCTGATCGCCGGTGAGTTGATCCAGACTATACGCAATACCTGTGAGCATGGCCTTTGGAGTGATAAACCACGCTGGACCTCGCATCGGATAGGCCACCGAGTGTTGCATGTAAAAGCGATCGCCTTCGACTTTACCCTCATCGCGGTGCTTGAATTTCGTGACCTCAAAGGTGCTCGAGATCTCAAAGCCGTTGACATCGGCAAGATAGGCCCGCCAATTTAGTTGCGGCACTTTTTCATAGGGACGACTTACCGGCGAGTGATCTTCGCGTTGCAAAACTTGGTTTTTTTGCACTGACAGTGATGCAGACCAGAAATCGCGCCCATAACTGAGGGTGTAATCCTGCGGCAAAATCGAATCTTCGCTTTCCTGCATCAAGGGCGAGAAGTCATCGAGGTATTCACCGTCGCTGACGCGGTTGTAGTTTGTGTAGAAGTTAAAGCCGTTCCAATGACCGTTTAAACGAATCATCGAACCGTAGCGGCTTTCTCCTTCTTCGCGGTCATGAGGGATGTAGTCGTAAACAATTTGACCTGAAAGGTGTTCTGTTAAGAATCGGAATTCATTGCCGAGCAAGACCCCGCGTTTACCCATCACTCGCGGAGTGAATGTGTAGTCATAGTTGGGTGCGAGATTGAAGTAAATGGGTTGCGAGTAGTCAAAGCCCGTATCGGAGCTGTAGCCGACAGAGGGTACAAGCAGACCGCTTTGACGTTGTGTACCGACGGGGAAGAAGGCATAGGGCAAGCCCATGACGGGAAGTCCGGCAAGGTGCAGGCTGGCATCTTGAGCGGTTGCCATATTAGTCATTTCATCGATGGTGAGCGTATCAGCCTCAATCCACCAAGCTTTGCTGCCAGGCTTACACGTCGTGATCGTGGCGTCACGCAACTGTGTTTTTTCACCTGTGACAAATTGCACGTGTTTGGATTGACCACGGATGCCTCTCACAGCGTACTCATACTGGACTTCTTGCATTTCACCCGATTGAGATTCGAGTACATAAGACAGTTGCGGGCCTTTAAATCGCGCTCCCTCTCGGGCGACATAAGCGTTGCCTTTGACATTAACCGTATCGGTTGATTGGGTAAACGTAATGGTGTCGCCTCGAACGACGGTCCCGGCGCGGCGGATTTCAGCATCGCCTCTAAGGTAAATCTCATCATCGGTCGTTTCCATTTGTTCGGCCGAGACAAAACTTGCCGTGTTCTCATTGACAAGAGCAGGAGAGTCACTCAGAGCGCTCGCGGTGCGTAAACGCACGCTGGTATCGGCGTGGGCAAGCGCGCTTAAAGCCAACGTGCAGGCAACAGCGAGCACGCTTAATGCCGGGCGCGAGGTCAGGCGTTTAGCAGACAATTGCGGCATGAAAGAATTCTTTTCGTTTCAGATCGTTGATACCGCCTCATTATAACGAAGCCACTCGTCAAATCGGGCTTTTAACCCGTACGGATATTTGCCTGGCATGCGATAATTTGCAACATTGCGTTTTTTGCTTCTGTAGGGTGCCTCATGGATCAACGCCAAACTCAACGTCATACGTGGTTAAATACCTTTGCCAATCGCTATGGTTTAAAGCTTGAAAGTGAAGTCAGTGCCAGTGCTGATGCGAGTTTTCGCCAATATTTTCGCCTCTCAGGGGTTGAGGGAAAGAGCTTTATTGTGATGGATGCGCCGCCGGCTCACGAAGACGTTCGTCCCTTTATGAAGGTAACGGGGCTTTTTGAAAAGGCCGGTCTCAATGTGCCCAAGATCTACGAAAGCGACGCCGAAAACGGCTTTTTGCTTTTATCCGATTTAGGACGCTACACCTATCTGGATGTCTTAAATGAAGACAATGCCCGAGATTTGATGCTCAAGGCCATTGATGCGCTTGTGAAATGGCAGTTGATTTCTGAAGATGGTGTCTTGCCTGAGTACAATCGCGAAGTGCTCACGCGTGAGTTAAATCTTTTCCCCGAATGGTATATCGCCAAACATCGCAATAAGACGCTCGATGATCGGCAAGAAGCGATTTTGAAGGTGTGTTTCGAGCGAATCCTGCAGAATAATCTCGCTCAACCCAAGGTGTTCGTGCACCGCGACTTTATGCCCCGCAATTTGATGGCTGTCGCTGATAACGCCCCGGGTATTCTTGATTATCAAGATGCACTCTATGGTCCTATTTCGTATGACATCGCTTCTTTACTAAGAGATGCCTTTATCAGTTGGGGAGAAACGTTTGTTATTGATATGACAATTCGCTACTGGGAAAAAGCCCGGGCAGCCGGCTTGCCGGTTAATGCTGATTTCGGACTTTTCTGGCGCGATGTGGAGTGGATGGGATTACAAAGACACCTCAAAGTGCTCGGTATCTTCGCCCGTATCAATTATCGCGACGGCAAACCGAAATATTTGGCTGATACCCCTCGGTTTGTGGCCTATGTTCGAGAAACGGCTAATCGATATGACGAATTAAAGCCGCTACTGTACCTCATGGATCAAATTGAAGACACGGTGCCGCAATACGGCTATACCTTCTAAGGAAAACTGTCGTGAAAGCGTTGGTATTGGCAGCTGGCCGCGGCAAGCGAATGCGGCCTTTAACCGATTCATTGCCTAAGCCTTTGTTGCAAGCTGGCTCGCGTCGACTGATTGACTACTCGATTGATGGGCTTGTGATTGCCGGCATTACGGAAATTGTTATTAATGCGGCGCACCTTTCCCATACTTTTGAGCCGTTATTGGGGCGCCGATATCGAGGTGCGACGATTGAATACTCCATTGAGGGAGCAGACTATGAGCACTCCCTTGAGACTTTGGGTGGCATCGCCAAAGCATTGCCGCTTTTGACCGATGGCACTGAACCATTCATTGTGACTGCCGGCGATATCGCCAGTGATTTTGACTTCAAGAGTTTGATTTCTCAGGCCGATGTCCTCAAACGCGGTCAAGTGGATGCGCATCTTATTTTGGTGCCCAATCCTGATTTTCATCCCCAAGGCGATATGGGCCTCGTTGATGGACGGGTTACACGGCAAACGCGAGACTATACATTTTCAAGCATCGGTCTTTACGCTCCGCGACTTTTTAAAGATGTTCCGGTGGTATTTGCCAAGCTTTTCCCTTGGCTTGACAGCGCAATTGAGAAGGGACGGGTGACCGGGGAAGTCTTTCGCGGACAATGGGATAACGTGGGCACTCCCGAAGCACTGGCTGAACTTACTTTGCGTGAAGAAAAAAGTTCGCGTTAAATTTCAGTACAATGCACAATTTTTAAGCAAAGCGGCTACAATTCAATTTACTTTCCGAAAAAGCGTAGCCGATTGAATTTTCGAGGCTTTTTTAATGGCGATTACTCTCGGGCAGCACCGTATCGAAGGAGGACTTTTTCTTGCACCGATGGCCGGAGTCACTGATGCGGCCTTTCGCTCCATCTGTCGAAGCTACGGGGCGGATTATGCGGTCAGTGAAATGCTTGCCGCCGACGCTTCACTGCGCTATACCCGAAAAAGTCGTCAACGTTTGGTATTTAGTCCTAATGATTCACCCCGTGCGGTGCAAATCTTGGGTGCCGATCCGGCGTTACTGGCCGAAGCCTTTGACTGGGTTTGTGACCAAGGGGCTCAGGTCGTTGACTTTAACATGGGGTGTCCGGCCAAAAAAGTGTGTAACGTCGCCTGCGGCTCGGCTTTGATGAAAGACGAGGCACTGGCTGCTGCTATTATTGAAGCTTTGGGAAAAGCCTCTGCGGCCCATGGTGTTCCTGTGACGTTGAAATGCCGAACAGGGTGGGATGATTCGCACTCGAACGTAGTCACGATAGCAAAGATGGCCCAAGAGGCCGGTTTTGCCATGGTGACTGTTCATGGTAGAAGTCGTAAGGGCGGCTATACGTCTGCTGTGAATTACTCAACCATTGCCGATGTCGTGCAGGCGTTAACCATTCCCGTTGTTGCTAACGGGGATATAACCGATGCCAATCGTGCCTCAGCGGTACTGAAATTTACGAAAGCCGCAGCCTTGATGATCGGTCGTGGAGCCTTGGGGCGCCCTTGGGTCTTTCGGCAAATTCGGCAGGCGCTTGAGTTCGGGCATTCGGACCCAATTAGTATGAAGCAAAAGGTGCACTGTATCTTAAAGCACTGGGCGCTTCATCACGAGCACTATGATGCGGCGGTTGCAACCTTGAGTTTTAGAAAACACCTGTTATGGTACTTGGCTGATTTTGAAGACTTTGCAAGCCACAAGGCGGCGTTGTGTTCAGCCAAGGATGCACAGGCGCAATACGGATTACTTGTCGACTGGTTTAGCCTTAAAGGTTGGATGTGAGAATGACTATGGAACAAATCACTGATAACGAAATGGATTTTGATGCCATGAAGCTTCAGCAGGCGAAAATCGCCGTGCCGGCAAGCGCTAAAGAACCAATCAAGAACGGCGAATCGTTGCGTGATGCGGTGATTCGTAACTTGGATGAGTATTTTGAGATGCTCAATGGGGCACAACCGCACCATGAGCTTTATCCCATGGTGATTCAAGCGGTGGAAAAACCCTTGTTGGAAATTGCTATGAAGCGTTGCGGTAACAATAAATGTGCGGCTGCACATCTTTTAGGCATTAACCGCAACACATTGCATCGCAAACTTCAGTTCTACAAAATCGACTGAAGCTGAACCGAATTCTTATTTTTGTTTTTAACTTTTTTAAAGGACTAGTCCATTATGCGCAAACAAGCTCTTTTGAGCGTCTCGGACAAAACCGGCGTTGTTGATTTTGCCCGTGAACTCTCTGCATTGGGTTATCACTTACTCTCTACGGGTGGCACGGCAAAATTAATTGCCGAAGCTGGCATCGAAGTGCAGGAAGTGGCCGATTACACGGGTTTCCCGGAAATGCTTGACGGTCGTGTAAAAACGTTAAATCCGAAGATTCACGCAGGGTTGTTGGCTCGTCGCCCCGTGGCTGAGCATATGAAGGCCCTGGCCGATCACGGCATCGATCCGATCGATATCGTGGTGGTGAATCTTTATCCGTTTGAAGCCACGGTGGCTAAACCGGATTGCACGTTTGAAGACGCCGTTGAAAATATCGACATCGGCGGCCCAACAATGATTCGTGCTGCTGCTAAAAATCATGAAAGCGTGGCCGTTGTGGTTGATCCGGCGGACTATGGACGTATCGTTGAAGAATTAAAGGCTCACGGCGAAGTAACGCCGGCTACGCGTTTGGCTTTGGCGAAAAAAGTCTTCTGCCATACGGCCCGTTATGACGCCATGATTTCCAACTATTTGACGTCTTTGGGCGATGACGGTACCAAGCACCAATTCCCGGACACCTTCACGCGCCAATTCGTGAAGGTGCAGGATATGCGCTATGGTGAAAATCCCCACCAAAATGCTGCTTTCTACCGTGAAGTCCATGTGGGGACGGGACTTTTGGCAGGCTACAAGCAATTGCACGGCAAGGCACTTTCCTACAACAACATCGCCGATAGCGATGCAGCCTGGGAAGCCGTTCGTCAGTTCGATGAACCCGCCTGCGTGATTATCAAGCACGCTAATCCGTGCGGTGTTGCCGTCGGCGTTGACAGTACCCAAGCTTATGCCAAAGCTTTTAAGACGGACTCCAAGAGCGCCTTCGGCGGTATTTTGGCTTTCAATAGCCCCGTAACAGGCGCTTGTGCCGAAATGATTGCCAAGCAATTTGCCGAAGTCATCATAGCTCCTTCCTTTACCGAAGAAGCGTTGGCTATTTTGACGAAAAAGCCCAACTTGCGTCTTTTGACTATTGAAATGGGTGCGGCAACAAATGACTTTGACTTCAAGCGTGTTGGCGGCGGACTTTTGGTTCAAACGCCTGATTTGCAAGTGGTTTCCGAAGATGCGCTTCGCGTTGTCACGGAAAAAGCACCGACGGCTCAAGAGTTAAAAGACATGCTTTTTGCTTGGAAGGTCGCGAAATTTGTGAAGTCCAACACGATTGTGTTTGCTAAAGATGGCATGACGATGGGGGTCGGTGCCGGCCAAATGAGTCGTGTTGATAGTGCTCGAATCGCTTCCATCAAGGCCGAAGAGGCCGGTTTGAGCTTGCAAGGTACAGCGGTGGCAAGCGACGCCTTCTTCCCGTTCCGTGATGGCTTGGACGTGGTGGTGGACGCCGGTGCAACCTGCGTTATTCAACCGGGCGGCTCCGTGCGTGATGAGGAAGTGATTGCAGCCGCTAACGAACGCGGCATTGCTATGGTCTTTACCGGCGAACGTCATTTCCGTCATTAATCGAATGTCATTGGGCGACGTATAGCAGTTGCTCAATGTAACTAATCGAAAAAAGGGGGCGATAACACACGTTATCGCCCCTTATTGATTTAAAATCAGCCTATTGACAAGTCTTTATTGAAGACGGACACACTGATGAAAATTAACCGACGAATGTTTATAGCCTCGGGTGCCATGGCTTCGGCCTCGGTTGCAGTTCCCGCCTGGGCTCAACTTCGCATTGAAATTACGGGGGTGGGTGCCAATCAAATGCCGATTGCCATCCCCCGATTTCAGGGAACCAATAACTCACCGCTGGATATCGCCTCGGTGGTCACCGCGGACCTTGAGCGAAGCGGGGTCTTTCGTGCCATCAAAATTCAAGGCGAATTAACGGCCGAAGATATGAAAACACCCCGTGCACAATTCTGGCGCACGATGGGGGCAAGCTATCTGGTCATCGGTTCTGTCGAGAAACTGACCGAGACGCGTTACGCCGTCGATTATCGTCTGTTTGGCACGACAGAGGACAAAATCATTGATCAAAAAGAGTTTGTTATCAATCAGGTTGATTTGCGTTTAACGGCTCACCGCATCGCGGACTCCATTTATGAAAAATTAACGGGTGAGGGCGGAATTTTTGCCTCCCGCCTGGCTTATGTTTTGCAACGCGGTCAAAACTCTTACGAGTTGGTTGTTTCCGACAGTGACGGTGAGAATCCTCAAACAGCGCTTCAAAGCGCACAGTCGATCATCTCGCCGATGTGGTCACCCGACGGCATGCTCTTGACGTACGTTTCTTTCGAGGCCAATAAGCCCGTCATTTACCTTCATGATGTGCGCACGGGTAATCGTCGCTTAATTGCCAGTTTCAAAGGAAATAACTCCGCTCCGGCCTTCTCGCCCGATGGTAAAACCATGGCTGTTGCTTTGTCGATGGGCGGCGGTACGCACATTTATCTAATGAATACTAACGGCACGAATGTTCGTCCCTTTACGCGCAGTGCCGGGATTGATACCGAACCGATTTTTAGTCCCGATGGACAGTTTGTGTACTTTACGAGCGACCGTGGCGGCTCTCCGCAGATTTATCGTCAGCCCGTTGCGGGCGGGGCGGCCGAGCGCGTGACTTATAATTGCGAATATGCCATTAGTCCGGCCATCAGTCCCAAGGGGGATAAACTGGCCTATATCGCCCGTTTTGACGGTGCATTTCGCGTGACTACATTGGATTTGACAACGGGGGCTCAGCTTGTGTTGACTGACACGACGCGAGACGAATCGCCGACCTTTGCGCCTAACGGTAAGATTTTGGTTTACGCTACGCATGAAGGCGGTCGAGGCGTGCTCTCTACCGTTAGTTTAGACGGTCGCGTGAGAACACGTTTGTCTGGACAAAACGGCGATATTCAAGAGCCGACCTGGGGACCGCTTCTGAAATAAGCGGGATGAAAGAATTTAAATAACGCAAAATAAAGATATTTTGCGACAGTTAAGGAGTTTTTCGATGCAATTAAAGATGAAGATGTTGTTGGTTGCAATGGGGGCCGGCGCCGTGATGTTGACGGGGTGCTCCTCGGTGGACTTAAACCCCAACGGTCCTGATGCTCAGTACGCAGGCGATCCCTTTACCAATCCCGCCTCGCCTTTGAGCCAACAAAGCATTTACTTTGCTTTTGACAGCTACACGGTGCCCGCTGATTCTCAAGCCATGATGGAAGCTCATGCTCAATACTTGGCAACGCATCCGAGCGCCCGTGTTGTGTTGGAAGGCAATACCGATGAACGCGGCGGTCGCGAATATAACTTAGCGCTCGGCCAAAAGCGCAGCGACAGTGTGAAGAATCGTTTGCAATTATTGGGTGTGCCCGAAGATCGGATGGAAAGCATCAGCTTTGGTAAAGAACGTCCTCGCGCTTTAGGGCACGACGAAGAGTCTTACCAAGAAAACCGTCGCGTTGATATCAAGTACACCGCTAAGTAATTTCAGACTATGAAGAAGTTATTGTTGGTGGCTGGCGCGACCGTGCTGGCACTTCAAGCCGGTAGCGCAATGGCGTTTGCCGATGATGAGGCTCGTCAAGCAATTTTGGAGTTGCGTGAGCAACTGAAGGCAAGTCAGCGAGCGCAGATTGATTTGATGACTCAAGTCGAGTCCATGCGAGCGGAAAACCAACGCATGATTGGTGAGATGCAAGAGCTCAATCGCAAGTATGAATTGCTCGATAAGCGCTTGGTTGAAGTCGAGCCCGCTCAGGTGCAACTTAACGGTCGCATGATTACGGTCAAGCCTGCCGAGCGACGTGAGTTTAACGAAGCAGTGTCGCACTTCACCGAACGCGACTTTAAGGGATGTTTGACTGCTTTAAACGACTTCAAGAAAAATTGGCCGAAATCGCCCTATTTGGCAGACGCCGATTACTGGCGCGCCAGTGCCTACTTTGCGTTGGAAGACTACAAGAGCACTGTGGCCGTAACCAATAATCTTTACCGTGTTTATCCAAAATCGGATAAGGCGCCCGAGGCGTTGCTTTTGAAAGCTAACGCCGAATTGAGCCTAGGCTTGATTGAAGAGGCGAAAAAGAGTTTGAATAATCTTATTAATCGTTATCCGAAATCTGAACACGTTAAAACGGCCAAGCAACGCTTGGCTCAAATCGAAAAACTCGGTTAAAACTGTCGGGACTGTTGGCAAAGCTCAGCAGTCCCGATACTGTTGTGAAAAAGGGGCATGACCTCGAACTTTTATTTTGGGACTTTGTAAATGACTTGCAATTGCCGCGGCTCAAATTTGTTACGTGATCCGCTTAAAAATCACGGTACTGCTTTTACGCAACAACAACGTTGCGAAAACGGTTTGCGCGGGCTTTTACCCGCACGTGTGGAAACCCTGCAGGAGCAGGCAGACCGCATGATGACACTTTTGCGCTCTTTTCCCTTGCCGATTCAGCGCTATATTGTGCTCGACTCGTTGCATAACACCAATGAGACGCTTTTCTTTAAGCTCGTATGTGATCACGTCGAAGAGTTGATGCCGATCATTTACACCCCGACAGTCGGTGAAGCTTGCCAAAAATTCAGTCACGACTTCATCCAAGCCCGTGGCCTATTTATTTCAATTAATGATAAGGGCAAAGTGGCCGAGATTTTGAACAACATCCCCGAAGATGACATGGCCGTGATTGTGGTTACGGACGGTCAACGAATTTTGGGTTTAGGTGACCAAGGGGTCAACGGTATGGGTATTCCGATCGGCAAGCTGGCTTTGTACACCGCTTGCGCTGGTATCCCGCCGGAAAAGACCTTGCCCGTGGTGATCGACGTCGGTACGAATAATCCTGACTACTTGCTCGATCCCTTGTATTTGGGGTTGCGTCATGAACGCGTCACGGGGTTGGCCTACGATGAGCTCATTGATGAATTCATGCTTTGTGCACGTCGCCGCTGGCCCAACGTGTTGATTCAGTTTGAAGACTTCGGCAATAGTAACGCCTTCCGTTTGCTCGATCGCTGGAAAAACGACACGCTGTGTTTTAACGACGACATTCAAGGGACTGCTTGCGTGGCATTGAGCGGCTTTTACTCTGCCGTTCGTGTCAAAGGTGAAAAGCTCTCCGATCAACGTGTACTCTTTTTAGGCGCCGGTGAAGCAGCCACCGGTATCGCCAATTTGATTGCCGATGCTATTGCTGATGAAGAAGGCATTTCTGTTGAAGAGGCTCGCCGTTGTTGCTATCTCTTTGACTCCAAAGGTTTGGTGACCGCCGCCCGCGATAACCTCACCCCGCACAAGCGTGAGTTTGCTCACGAAGCTGAGCCTGCCGAAACATTCTTGCAAGCCATCCAACAATTGCGTCCGACGGCCATTGTCGGCGTGGCGGCTCAGCACAACGCGTTTGATTCGATGGTAATCGCAGAAATGAGCGCGATTAACGAGCGTCCGATTATTTTCGCACTCTCGAATCCGACCTCTAAGGCCGAATGTACGGCACAGATGGCTTATCAATTCTCGGAAGGTCGTGCACTCTTTGCCTCTGGTTCGCCCTTCGATCCCGTCGTGTGTCACGGTCAAACGTTTGTGCCGCGTCAAGGCAACAATTCCTACGTATTCCCGGCATTAGGGTTGGCAGCGACTTTCGTGAAAGCCAAAACGATGCCGACGGGGATGTTCTTGGCAGCAGCTCGTCGCCTGGCAGAGTTAGTTAGCGACGAAGAGTTGGCTCAAGGTAGTCTTTATCCTTCGTTGTCAGACATTCGTGCTATTTCGACTGACATTGCAATCGCTGTGGCTCGTTGGTGCTACGACAATAAGGTCGCTACAGGGACAGAACCGCAAGACTTGGCAAAAGCCATCACCAGCAGTCTCTACACGCCGTCCTACTAACGTCGTCGAATAATGCAATTAGCGGGCGAGCTCTAAAATAACAGACTCGCCCGCGATTGATTTTTAGGGCATTTGCAACGTGAAAAATAATCGCTTAATTGACGTTGACCCGCTTTTTATTCCGGATACGACTCCTGCGATCGAGGACGTCGTGGCGGTGGCACGTCTCAAGGGTGAGCCACTTTTGCACTTTCCCGAAGATCTCTATATTCCGCCGGATGCTTTAAAGCTTTTCTTGCAGTCTTTCGAAGGTCCGTTTGACTTACTGCTGTATCTTATCCGCAAGCAGCGGCTTGATCTAAACGAAATCTCCGTGGCAGCTGTGACCGATCAATACATGCAGTACGTTGAGCAAATTCGCGCTCATAACATGGAGTTGGCAAGCGATTACTTAGTGATGGCGGCTGATTTGATGATGATTAAGAGCCGGATGTTATTGCCTGTGCCGGTCAATGAAGACGGGGAACAGGAAGAAGATCCTACGGCTCGTATTTTGCGGGAAGTGGCCGAATACGAAAAGATTCAAGTAGCCGCACAATTACTCAATGCGTTGCCGACGATGGGCGATGGGTTTTGGCGTGCTTTTGTTGCTGAACCCGAGGAAGCTCCGCCAGAGCCCGATGTATTGCCGCAGGAGTTGGCTCGGGTGTGGTTATCGGTTGTGAAAACGGCCAACTTAAAAATTAACCATACTGTCAGTCGCCAAGAGCTCTCGATTCACGAGTTTATGTCTGCAATCGTTAAACGTTTGGATAGCAATCCGTTCATCAGTTTTGATCGGTTGGTGCAGGAGCAGGCAACGATGCAAGAACGTGTGGTGAGCTTTTTGGCGATCTTGGAGCTTTCGCGCGAAGGACTGATCAGTATCACGCAAGCAGCGCCCTATGCGCCGATTTATTGTTCGCGCAAGACAGCCCAACAGTCGTTTGCAAATTTTTAGCCCGATGGTGTCTTCTAAGACGGGTTAAATGCGTTAAACTTTCATCTCCAATTTTTAATAAAGGACTCAAGATATTATGGAATGGTTGACCGAGCTGATTGCCACGATGCACTGGGGTGCGGTAGCTCAGATCATCATGATTGATATTCTCTTGGGCGGCGACAATGCCGTGGTGATTGCTCTGGCTTGCCGCAATTTGCCGCCTGCACAACGGCGACAAGGGATTTTCTGGGGTGTTTTCGGTGCTATCGCCCTGCGTGTGGTGCTGATTACCTGCGCGGTGTACTTGTTACAGTTGCCGATGCTCAAGGTCGTTGCTGGCCTGCTTTTGATTTGGATCGGTGTAAAACTGTTGATTCCGCACGATGAAGACGATAAACACATTGAGGCTAGTACTCAAGTGCTTTCGGCCATTAAGACGATTATTGTCGCAGACCTTGTGATGAGTATCGATAATGTGATCGGTATTGCCGGTGCTGCGCAGGCCGCTCATGAACATCATCAAACGCTATTGATCATCTTCGGTTTGGTCGTTAGCGTTCCGTTTATTGTTTTCGGTAGCCAAGTGATCCTCAAGCTCTTTGATCGCTTCCCGATCATTGTGACGTTTGGCGGGGCGTTGTTGGGATGGATCGGCGGTGGATTGGTCTCTTCCGACATCCTCTTGCAGGACCTTGTGCCGCAAACCTCTACAGTTCACTATGCTTCCTGCGTGCTGGGGGCCATTTTGGTGGTCCTGATCGCCCGCTTGGTCATTAACCGACGTAAAGCAAGCTGACGACTTTCACCGATAGTTATCGACACCGGGGCTCCTGAAGGAGCCCTTTGTGTTATTGCAAAAAAAAACGGGCTTGGAACGTTTTTTAGTTCTAGCCCGGTTCGGTCAACTTGAGAAACCCGTCATGGATTTCTCAGAGTCTTGATTATGCGATGTCTTTTAATTCACGGCGAAGAATCTTGCCTACGGCAGTCTTCGGCAGCGAATCCACAAAGACGATTTGACGCGGGATCTTGTAGCCCGTTAATTGCGTACGGCAATACTTCACCACATCGTCTTTCGTGATGGAAGGATCCTTCAGCACAATCACCGCTTTCACTGTTTCACCGGAGCGTTCGTGCGGAACACCCACAACGCCGCATTCAAGCACGCCGGGCATTGAGGCAATCACGCTTTCGACCTCATTGGGATAAACGTTAAAGCCTGAGACCAAAATCATGTCTTTCTTGCGGTCCGTGATAGTGATCTTTCCGTTAATATCCATGTAACCGACGTCGCCCGTACGCAACCAACCGTCGCGGAACGTTGCGGCCGTTTCTTCAGGACGATTCCAATAGCCCTTCATGATTTGCGGTCCTTTGGCGCAAATTTCACCCGTGTAGGCCGCAATGGTTTCGGGATCTTCACTCGGGCAAAGGCCTAAGTCCTTAAAGCCCTCGCCACGAATCGAGACTTCGGTGCTCGGAATTGGATAGCCGACGGAGCCATCCCAAGGAGCTTCGGGCAAAATGCCGCAGATGCCAGGGCTGGCTTCGGTTAATCCGTAGGCTTCAAGAATGCCGTGGCCCGTGACTTCTTTCCAGCGATCGGCAACAACCTTTTGCACTTGCGTACCGCCGGCCACTGCCATCTTCAGGCGCGAGAAGTTTAATTTGCAGAAGTCCGGGTTATTTAACAGTGCGTTATAAAGGGTGTTCACACCCGTGTACACCGAGAAGTTCCAGCGTTCGCATTCTTTGACAAGGCCCTTCATGTCACGCGGGTTTGTAATCAAGACACTGCGAGAGCTCCAGTTTAAGAAGCTTAATGTCGCCGTAAAAGCAAAGATGTGATAAAGCGGCAAAGCGCACATGGCCACTTCTTCGCATTCTTTAAACGTCACACTGATCCAGCGACCCGTTTGTTCGACATTGGCCAGCACGTTGCGATGCGTGAGCATGGCGCCCTTAGCAACGCCGGTTGTGCCCCCCGTGTACTGCAATAGGGCGACGTCTTCGTTACTGATTTCAACGGGCTTAAAACCAACTTGGTGTCCGCGAGACAGAGCTGTGCGATAGTCAACGGCACCAGGAAGGTTCCATTCGGGCACCATCTTTTTAACGTGCTTGACAACGGTGTTGACCAATAAGCGCTTCACGCATGGGAAAAGGTCTCCGACTTGAGTCGTAATGACGTGTTTGACCTCCGTGCGTGCAATCACACGCTCGAGCGTTTTGGCGAAGTTTTCAATAATGATGATGGCTTTTGCACCGGAGTCTTTCAATTGGTGCTCAAGCTCGCGGGCCGTGTAAAGGGGATTGACGTTAACAATGATGAATCCCGCACGCAAGATGGCAAACATGGCAATGGGGTATTGCAACAGGTTGGGCATCATGATGGCAACGCGGTCACCTTTTTTCATGCCGGGCAAAGATTGCAGATAAGCCGCAAAGTCTTTGGTCATGGCCTGCGTTTCACTGGCCGTCAAGGTCACGCCCATGTTCGTAAAGATAGGCGCAGAGGGATGTTTTTGAGCGACTTGATCAAGAAGAGCCGGAATATTGGCAATACGATCAGGATCGATTTGAGCAGGAACCCCTTCAGGGTACTTGGCCAGCCACGGAAAATCGGTCATCATTAATTTCCTAATTCAGACAAAAAGCTATAAAAATAAAATTTTAGCCTCTATGTTCAAAAATTACGAAAGTCGCCCACATTTGGGCGACTTTCATAACTTGAAGACTTAATTAGATAATTAAGCTAACGTGAGGCAATGACGAGCGTAGGTCTTGACGTCCTCCCAGTCCGTGTAATCAATCACGGCGGTCGGATCGGTCGGGCCCTTCGTCATTTTCATGATCATTTGAATCATCTTGGTATCAAGCCAACCCCAGTTCGGGTAGTCAACCTTACCGGCGATGCACTTGACATCACGGGGGACCCAAGGCGATTTTTGCAAGAATTTTTGCATGTAGCGATTGCCTTCAGGCGTTGCCTTGATCGGCGTTCTGGCTACTACGGAGACGTTAAAGAAGCTGTGCGGCTTTGCATTGAGCATGTCTTTGTGTTTGCCGACAAACTCATAGAAGGCTTTCGGGTACGTACCGTAAAGTACGGGGCAACCGACGATATACAAGTCGTACTTATCCCACTGTACACCTTCACGGTCGGCTTCAATCACATCCATCATGTCGGCTTGATTGCCTTCGGCAACGAGCGTTTCCCAAATACGACGGGCGACACGTGCCGTATGACCGCTGCGGCTGTAGTAGAGCACGAGCACAGATTTCATTTTGATCTCCTAATCTCCTGCTAATATTTTTCTTCAGCAGGAAAAATGACAAACGCATAGCCTAGCCAGATTTGAAACAATAATGATGACCTAAAATGTTATCGTTTCTACTTACTCACTAGGTGTAAACCCTGATTAACTCAGTGGATAACAGCTATTGTAGTTGAGAAAGATTGCTTCAAGCTTAACGCAGGCCTTTGTTATCTCATCAACCGACCTTCCAGTTGCGGTAAAAGTTGGATGATGTCATCGGGCTGATGCGCAATGTAATTGGCTCCCCAGGTCTGAATCGGTGTGTCGTGACGAATATAGCCCCAGTCGACAGCGATAAAATCCATGCCGGCAGCGCGTGCTGCTTTGGCGTCTCGAATATCATCGCCGACATAGATGCAGGTTTCGGCTGTTGCACCGATCTTTTCAAGCGCAACGAAAAGATTGTCTGGGTGGGGCTTTAGGTGTGCTGTTGCGTCGCCGGAAATCACGGCGGCAGCTCGTTGGGCAAAACCGGCTTTTTTTACCAAGGGTTCTGTAAAGCTAGCAAACTTATTGGTCACGATCCCCCATTGCCAGCCACGAGCTTCAAGTGTGTCCAAGAGTGACGTGATACCATCAAAGATTGTCACGTGATCACAGCAATGTGCCTGGTAGTCCGCTAAAAATTCAGCTTTGAGTTTTTCAAACGTCTCATCTTCGGGCTTTAAGCCAAAGCTTGCCCACAAAAGTCCTCGTGCACCGGCGCCGGCGTATTCGCGCAATGTTTCATAAGGCAGTTCTTCGAGAGCCATCGAATGACGTAGTCGGTTCATACTGGCAACGAGGTCAGGTGCACTGTCAACGAGCGTTCCGTCAAGGTCAAACAACATTAAAGGCATGTCAACGATCTCTTTAGTAAATGAAGACAAGACAAAAAAGGGCGTCCCCATTATGGGAACGCCCTTTGAAGAATCAATTAATGCACAAAGGTTGCATCAATTATTCAGCGCGAGAGCCGACCACTTCGACGACCGTGCGACGGTTCGGAGCCAAGCAGGCAACGAATTCAGCCTTGGATTGGCCTTCCGTGCAGGTCACGACAGGATTGGCGGGACCCTTACCTTCGGTTTGGATCTTGTCGGCGGGCACGCCTTCACGAACCATGATGTTCTTAACAGCTTCAGCACGACGTTCGCTCAAAGCTTGGTTGAAGTCAGCCGGACCCGTTTCGTCTGTGTAGCCGGTGGCCATCACAACGTCAACGTTTAAACCGGACATGCGAGCAACCAATTCTTGCAACATCTTGACGCCTTCGGGTTTTACGCGGGCGCTATTGAGGTCAAAGAGCGTGTCGGCAGCCAAAACGATCTTGCCACTGTTGGCAACGTCACCGTCGCAACCAGTGCCTTCAGCCAAAGCCGGAGTCCAGAAGCCGGTGCGCCAGCAGAGGTCATAACCGCTCTTGACGATTTCCTTGGAAGAGGAAGTCACATAGGGAGCAATGTCCGTAGCTTGTGCCACGCCACCGAAAGTGAGCATGGCAGCCATCGCGGCGCTCATAGCAAATACTTTTTTCATAAAATGTCTCCAATTGGAATTATTGCGGTTAAACAACCAGACGACCGCAGGCGTCCGATCCTGTCCCTCCGCCCTCGCGAGTGGCCTTTGCGGGGACAATGATCCAAGCTAAATTCTATTCTGCCACGTTTTAGCTAAATTCTGTAATTTTTCTCGGCTAAGACTACGAAGCTCTACCGATTGTTGTTTTTTTACAACTAGTTTCCCATCGACCCAAACATGGGAGATATCTTCGCGTCCCGCACTGTATAAAAGTTGAGAAGCGGCATCGGAGATTGGAATGCAGTCTGTAGCTCCCAAATCCACGGCAATGAGGTCGGCATCTTTGCCCGCTTCGATAGAACCGATCCGATCATCCCAGCCGAGCGCCTTGGCTCCGCCCATCGTGGCCGCGTACAAAAGGTCTGCCACTTTCATGGCGGTGGTGTCATTGGCAACGGTTTTGCCGAGCATAGCTGCCAAACGAGTCTCACCCAACATGTCAAGCTTGTCATTGCTGGCTACGCCGTCCGTGCCGATGGCTAAATTAATGCCGGCTTGCATCATGCGCGAAACGGGTGAAAAACCGCTGGCAAGTTTTAAGTTTGAGCACGGGCAATGCACAATGCTTGCTCCGGATTGTGCCAACAGTTCAATTTCTTTGTCATCAGGGTGTACGGTATGCACGGAAATGAAACGATTGTTCAGCAGTCCGAGTTTGTGCAATCGCTCAATGGGGCGCATGCCATATTGCTTTAAAGAGTCTTCAATTTCTGTTTGAGTCTCATCGACATGCATGTGAATGCGGGCATTGTACTTTTCGCTTAAGTCTCGTGCGGCCAACAGCATCGTGTCGCTGACGGTATAAGGGGCATGAGGGCCGACGGTTACGCGTACGCAACGGTTATCGGCAAATTCTTCAAAAAGCTCCTGTGCGCAGCGAAGGTAAGCGGCATCGTCAGCGGCCATGGCTGACGGAAATCCAATAATGATGGCAGAAACCGAGCACTTCATTCCCGCCTCGGTAAGTCCTCGGGCAACGTCGGCAGAGAAGAAGTAATGATCGTTTGCGCACGTGACGCCCGATGCCAGCATCTCTTCACCTGCTAGGAGTGCTCCGTCATGGCAGAAGGCCGCGCTCATCAGTTTTCCCTCGGCAGGCCAAATTTTTGTCTGCAACCACTGCATTAGGGGGAGGTCAGCTCCGAGTCCGCGTAAAAGATTCATGGGAGCGTGCGTGTGAGCGTTGACAAAGCCCGGCAACACAATGTGGTCGGGAAGATCATAAACAACGTTGGCCGTGACATCGGTGCATTGCGCGGGATCGATGATATCGGTAATGCGACCTTCGTTGATCAAAATGGCATGATTGGTCAATACGACCCGATTCTCAGTCATGGGCATAACGTACCCAGCATGAATCATAGTCTGAACATGCATTGTCAGTCCTCGTCAAAAGAAATGCGGTGATGCGATATTGTAGGGCACGAGCGCTCGCAATTTCGCTATTTTTTGTTGCTATGAAAAAAATCTTCCTGATTGTGCCAGTAACACATTGATTTCTAATAAAAAAATATACACTTTTGCATGGGAAATTTTGCCGTTTTCCTGATAAAATCAGCAGATTGCATAAAAACGTCAATGGATACTGAATCAATGTCGGATAACGAAGAAATTAAAGACGAACAAAACGAAGAACTCACAGAGGTTGAGGACAACGGCGCTCAAGAGCCCGGTTCGATGGTTAACATCGCCCAAGAGCTTCTGCCCGTATCCCTTGAAACGGAAATGAAGCGTGCTTACCTCGATTACGCCATGAGTGTGATTGTCGGCCGTGCGTTGCCTGACGTGCGAGATGGGTTAAAGCCCGTACACCGTCGCGTTTTGTTTGCCATGCAACAGATGGGCAATGTGTACTCGCGTCCGACTAAAAAATCGGCTCGTGTGGTCGGGGACGTGATCGGTAAGTATCACCCGCACGGTGACAGCGCTGCTTATGACACGATCGTGCGCATGGCTCAACCCTTCTCGCTTCGCTACCCGCTCGTTTACGGTCAAGGTAACTTCGGTAGCCTTGATGGCGATAGCGCGGCAGCCATGCGTTACACCGAAGTGAAGTTGCAGAAGTTGGCCGGTGAAATGTTGGCCGATATCGAAAAAGAAACGGTTGACTTTACTCCGAACTACGACAACACCGAAAAAGAACCGACGGTGTTGCCGACGCGCATTCCGCAGTTGTTGATCAACGGTAGTGCCGGTATCGCCGTGGGGATGGCCACAAACATTCCGCCGCATAACTTGGGTGAAACGATCGATGCTTGTGTGCATTTGCTCAATAATCCTGAGGCAACGGTCGATGATTTAATTAAATTCGTTCCGGCTCCGGACTTTCCTACCGGCGGCACGATTTTTGGTTTAAAAGGTGTGATCGAGGGGTACCGTACGGGACGTGGTCGCGTCTTAATGCGCGCCAAAACGCACTATGAGGAGTTCGATCGCGGCCGTCGCACGAGAATCGTTGTTGATGAAATTCCATATCAAGTCAATAAGC
Organism: uncultured Sutterella sp.; assembly: GCA_900553105.1. GTDB lineage: Bacteria > Pseudomonadota > Gammaproteobacteria > Burkholderiales > Burkholderiaceae_F > Aphodousia. The sequence continues at coordinate 16,958 of USCE01000003.1, read as the reverse complement.
GTGTTTTGGTTGAGAGCATTGCTCATCTTATTAATGAAAAGAAGATTGAAGGCATCAGTGATCTTCGAGATGAGACCGATAAAGACGGCGTGCGTGTTGTCATTGACTTAAAGAGCGGTGTTGTGGCCGATGTGGTACTCAACAACCTCTACAAAATGACGCAATTGCAGGACTCCTTCGGTATCAATATGGTGGCACTCGTTGACGGGCAACCACAACTGCTCAACCTTCGTCAGATTATCGAAGCATTCTTGATGCATCGCCGTGAAGTGGTCACGCGTCGCTGTTTGTTTGAACTTCGCGAAGCGCGTGCTCGCGGACATATTTTGGAAGGCTTGGCCGTGGCATTGGCCAACATTGATGACTTCCTGACCATTATTCGTAATGCACCAACGCCGGAAGTGGCCAAGGCCGGGTTGATGAGTCGTGGCTGGGGTTCTTCTTTAGTGAGCGAACTCTTGAGTCGCGCAGCGGCCGATATTTCGCTTTATCGTCCGGAAGATGTGGGCGAAGAGCTTGGTATGCGAGAAGGCCAATACTATTTAAGTGAAAAGCAAGCCGACAGTATTTTGCAAATGCGCTTGCAACGCTTAACCGGTTTAGAACAAGACAAGATTACGCAAGAATATCGTGAAGTCATTGATAACATCACCGATTTGATCGATATTCTCCATAAGCCTGAACGTGTGCGTCAGATTATTGAAGAAGACCTGTTGAAGATAAAGGCCGAGTACGGTGATGAACGCCGTTCGGCAATTGACCCGTCGGGCGATCCGAACTTTAATGCCCGTGACTTGATTCCGAGTCGCGAGATGGTGGTGACGATGACCCGTGACGGCTATATCAAAGCCCAACCGGTCGATGACTACCAAGCTCAAAAGCGTGGCGGTCAAGGCAAAAAGGCAGCTAGCATGAAAGAAGGCGACGTGATCGACCAACTCTTCATTGCGAATTCACATGACAGAATTTTGTGCTTCTCGGATTTTGGTCGCATGTATTGCTTGGATGTCTTTTCATTGCCCGAAGGATCAAGAACCTCAAAGGGACGACCGATTATTAATTCCGTGCCGCTGGCCGAAGGGGAACGTATTACGGTGGTATTGCCGATTACTGACTTCGATGACAAGCACTATGTCTTTATGGCAACAGCCAACGGTGTTGTGAAAAAGACGCGATTAAGCGACTTTGCCAATGTTCGTCGTTCCGGCATCAACGCAGCCGGCTTGGATGACGGCGACCATTTGATCGGAGCAGCGATCACCGATGGTGAGCATGATGTCATGCTCTTTTCGGATGCCGGTAAAGCCGTGCGCTTTAGCGAAACGGATGTCCGACCGATGGGACGTGCTGCCCGCGGTGTGCGTGGCATGCAGTTAGATGACGGTCAACAGGTTATTGCGATGCTGGTGGCTGACTCTGAAGTGCAAACGGTGTTGACGGCTACCGAGAACGGTTATGGTAAACGTACCGAGGTCGGAGAGTATACTCGCCACGGTCGTGGCTCCAAGGGCATGATTGCGATCCAAACGAGCGAGCGTAACGGTAAGGTTGTAGCGGCGACTTTGGTCGATGAAAACGATGAAGTGATGTTGCTCACGGTCAAGGGTAAGATCGTTCGAACGCCCGTTGCCCAGATTTCTGTCTTGAAGCGAGCTACACAAGGCGTAACGCTCATCTCAATTAAAGACGACAGTCTTGTAGCGGTGCAACGCATTGCAGAAAAAGATGTCGAAGAAGAAAAGGCTTCGGAAGAGGCAAAAGTGACCGAAGGTGTTGAATTGCCTGCTACTGACACGACAGAAGGCTATTTGCCTGAAGGTGATCAATCCACTGAGGCTTAAATATATATATAGTGACCGAGACCCTCGGGTCTCGGTTAATTACAAGAAATAGATTACGAAGATGATTCCTGTTATTACGGTAGATGGCCCGACGGCTTCGGGTAAGGGCACGGTTGCCTCTCGAGTGGCGGCTCAGTTGGGATTTCATTATCTCGATAGCGGTGCCCTGTATCGCTTAACGGCCTATAAAACGTTGAAAAAAGGTATTGACCTTGCCAATGAAGCGGCTGTGGCAGAGATTGCAGCTGCGCTTGCGCCGCAGTTTAAGGGCATAAGCATCATGCTCGACGGAGAAGACGTCACGCAAAAAATCCGTGCCGAGGAGGTCGGAGTAGCTGCTAGCAAAGTGGCAGCCTTGATGAGTGTGCGCAAGGCGTTGACCGATGTCCAGAAAAATGCCAGACGTGCACCCGGTCTTGTCGCTGATGGTCGCGATATGGGCAGTGTCATTTTTCCGGATGCCCAGCTGAAAGTCTTTTTGACGGCGACAGCGGCCGCTCGTGCTCAAAGACGATTTAATCAGTTGAAAGAAAAAGGAATTGTTGCTAATATCGACACCCTTACGCGGGATTTGGAGCAACGTGACCGACGCGACACAGAGCGCGCCGTCAGTCCTCTTTTGCCCGCGAAGGACGCTAAGATCCTCGATTCGTCGAATTTGACAATCGAAGAAACGGTAGCACAGGTACTTCAGTGGTATCGTCAGTGCTGCTAATAGTGTCGCGTGAAGACGCGATGCACCCGGCAAACCGGCAATGGGGCCGGCCCGGTTTTATTAACCTTGCGCAAAACTGAAATTGAGATAATCACGAACAGTGTTTGCGTTTAACTTTTTATTAACATGTCTGAAAATCTTAACCAACCCGAGTCTTTTGCTCAGCTTTTTGAAGAAAGCTTAGCTCGTCAAGAAATGCGCCAAGGCGAAGTCATCACGGCTGAAGTGGTGCGCGTGGACTACAACTTTGTGGTCGTTAACGCCGGTTTGAAGTCCGAAGCCTATGTGCCTATCGATGAATTCAAGGACGATCGCGGCGAAGTGTCCGTGAAGCCGGGTGACTTCGTGGCCGTGGCGATTGAACAAGTCGAAAACGGTTACGGCGATACGATTTTGTCTCGTGACAAGGCCAAGCGCCTTGCCGCTTGGATGAACCTTGAAAAGGCTCTCGAATCTGGCGAACTCGTCACCGGTACCATTGCCGGCAAGGTCAAGGGCGGTCTTACTGTTATGACCAATGGCATTCGTGCTTTCTTGCCGGGCTCCTTGGTCGACACCCGTCCTGTTAAGGACACGACGCCGTACGAAGGCAAGACCATGGAATTCAAGGTCATCAAACTCGACCGCAAGCGTAACAACGTGGTGGTATCCCGTCGTGCTGTGGTTGAAGCCAGCATGGGCGAAGAACGTGCCAAGCTTATGGAAACACTCAAGGAAGGTGCTATCGTTAAGGGCATCGTCAAGAACATTACCGATTACGGTGCTTTCGTTGACTTGGGCGGCGTTGACGGCTTGTTGCACATCACCGACCTCGCTTGGCGTCGCGTACGTCATCCGAGCGAAGTGGTTCAAGTCGGTCAAGAACTTGAAGCCAAGGTGCTCAAGTTCGACCAAGAAAAGAATCGAGTGTCTTTGGGCTTGAAGCAACTCGGTGAAGATCCGTGGATCGGCATTGCCCGTCGTTATCCGAAGAACGCCCGCTTGTTCGGTAAGATCACCAACATCACCGATTACGGTGCTTTCGTGGAAATCGAAGCCGGTATCGAAGGTTTGGTGCACGTCTCCGAAATGGACTGGACTAACAAGAATGTTGATCCGAAGAAGGTCGTTCAATTGGGCGATGACGTCGAAGTCATGGTTCTTGAAATCGATGAAGAACGTCGTCGTATCTCCTTGGGTATGAAGCAATGCAAACCTAATCCCTGGGAAGAATTTGCTCAAAGCCACAAGAAGGGTGACAAGGTTGTCGGTCAAATCAAGTCCATCACTGATTTCGGTGTGTTCATCGGTTTGACGGGCGGTATTGATGGTTTGGTGCACTTGTCTGACCTCTCTTGGACCGAAGCCGGTGAAGAAGCCGTGCGTAAGTACAAGAAGGGTGACGAAGTTCAAGCCGTGGTGCTCGGTATCGACACCGAACGTGAACGTATCAGCTTGGGTGTCAAGCAATTGAGTGGCGATCCGTTCACCAACTTCACGAGCGCTCATGAAAAGGGCTCTGTGGTTACCGGTACGGTCAAGAGCGTTGATGCCAAGGGCGCCGTGATTGACTTGGGTGATGAAACCGAAGGTTACTTGCGTGCCTCCGAAATCTCTTCCGAACGCGTGGAAGATGCCACGACGCAATTGAAGGAAGGTGACAGCGTGACGGCTCAGATCATCAGCATCGATCGCAAGAACCGCAGCATTCAATTGTCTATCAAGGCTAAGGATGCTAGCGAAGCCCGTCAAGCTTTGGATCGTATGAATCAAGACTCCCAAAGCGCTGCCGGTACGACCAATTTGGGCGCCTTGTTGAAGGCTAAGCTCGAACAAAAGTAATCGGAGAAGCATGGTGGATGCCATGACGAAATCCGAGCTGATTGAACGGCTCGTAGAGAAAAATGCTCGTTTGAGCGCCAGAGATGTTGACGATTCTGTCAAAGCGGTGCTCGATGCCATGATCCAGGCTATGGCCGGTGGATCACGCATTGAAATCCGCGGGTTCGGCAGCTTTTCTCTGAACTACCGCCCTGAACGCGTGGGACGCAATCCCAAGAGCGGCGCAAGCGTAGTAGTCCCGGCAAAGTACGTGCCTCACTTTAAAGCTGGCAAAGAAATGCGGGCTCGTGTGGATGCCTCCGTGCAAAACGCCGAGTAACACATTGACGTACTAGTCGAACAATGAGAAGGGGAACTGTGAGCAATCACAGTTCCCTTTTTTCTTACCCTGAATAAAACTACCTAGAATTCTCGCTTTTTCCCCTAAGGCGCTAAGCTTAGTAACTGAAAGAATTACGGCAATTCGCCTAGAAGCCCCGGGTTTATTGCTATTTGACGCTTCGTATAATCAAAAAATAGTCTCGCCGAACAATTTGGCGACTGATTCTCCAACAACAAAAGAGAGAAAAGAATATGTATAACTTTTTAGCAGCGTTTGTTATCTGCGGCGGGGTCATCATCATCGGTGAGTTGATCTCCCATTGGACTAAAGCTTGGGTTCCTTCCGTTTTCGCATCGGCATGTATCTTGTTGATCGGTTATTGGACGGTGATTCCTTATGATTTGGTCAAAGACTCTTTCCTTGTTCCGTTCGGTTCGACCTTGGGTATTTTTTTGTTGATTACCCACATGGGGACGATCATCAGTCTTGAAAATTTGATGAAGCAATGGCGCACGGTTGTTGTGTGCTTGTCAGGCTTGGCCGGCATGTGTCTTGCCGTGTACTTCTTGTGCCCTCTCATCATGGATCGTTCGTTGGTGATCGCCGGTCTTCCGCCGTTAACGGGTGGTATTGTGGCCGCAACCATGATGCAAACCGCTGCAACTGAAGCCGGTCTTTTGACGGCAGCCGTATTCGCAATCACGATGTATTGTGTGCAAGGTTTTGCGGGCTATCCGTTGACAGCTATCTGCTTGAAATACGAAGGTCGTCGTTTGCTTGAGCGCTATCGCGCAGGCGAACGTGCCTCAGCTGCCGATGCAGAAGCCATCAAAGAAGTAACGAAATTGCCCGAAGAACGTCACGGCCTTTTGTCTGTTCCGGAAAAGTTCAATACGCCGGTGGTCATTCTCACCAAACTTGGTATTGTGGCTTGGCTTGCCTTCTTGTTGGGCAGCTGGACCGGCATCAGCGGTGCTGTGTGGGCGTTGGTTTTGGGGGTGATTTTCAGTACCTTGGGCTTTTTAGACACGAACTCGTTGGTTAAGGCCAATTCCATGCAAATTCTCATGTTTGCCTTGACGATGTACGTGTTCGAAGGTTTGAAGGATTGCACTCCGCAAATGTTGATCGATTTGATCGTGCCGATGCTTGAAATGATCGTTATCGGTGTGGCCGGTATGTGGATTTTTGCTGTCATTGCTGCGAAGGTCTTGAAGATTTCTCCGTGGTTGACGTTTGCCAACAGTCTGACGGCTCTTTACGGCTTCCCGTTCAATGCTTTGATCACAGAATCGACTTGTACGGCAATGGCTGAAACGCCGGAAGAAAAAGAATATTTGATGAGCGAAATCTTCCCCTCGATGATCGTGGGCGGCTTCGTGACAGTGACGATTGCTTCGGTGATCATCGCTGGTGTGTTCGTAACAATGTTCTAATTAGTTCAATATGCACCCGTTACAAGGTTTTGTAACGGGTGTTTCTTCATATAGGAAGGTCAAAAATGGATATTCAAGCATTGGGCGCCAAGTACCATGACTACTTGATTGAAATGCGTCGTTGGTTTCATGCTAATCCTGAAGTCAGTGGCGAAGAATTCAATACCTCTGCACGTATTAAAGAAGAGCTCGACAAGATGGGCATTGCATGGCGCCCCTGTGGTTTGAAGACCGGCGTGATGGCGACTATTGAAGGTAGCAAGCCCGGCAAACGCATCATGCTTCGCGAAGACATTGATGCCCTGACTGTTCAAGAAGAAACTGGTCTTGAATATGCTAGTAAGAACCCCGGCATCATGCATGCCTGTGGACACGACTGCCACATTTCTATTTTGTTGACGGTGGCGGCAATGCTCAACGAAATTAAAGATGAGCTCTGCGGTACGGTGGTTTTAGCATTCCAGCCTGCCGAAGAGATCGCCCAAGGGGCCTTGTCTATGATGCAAGATGGCGTTTTGGATGGGGTTGATGCGTGCTTCGGCATGCACGTTTGGTCGGATATTCCGAGCGGAAAGATTTCCGTGCGTGACGGTGCAGCGATGGCTTCTGCCGACCAATTCATTATCGATATCGAAGGTGTTAGCGGTCACGGTGCAACTCCGCACTTGTGTGCAGACGTAGTGCCGATGACTTCGGCAATCATTCAAAGTTTGCAAACGGTTGTTAGCCGTGAAATTGATCCTACCGAAACGGCTGTTTTGACTGTGGGTACGATTCAAGCAGGTTCTCGCTGGAACGTGATTGCCGGTAAGGCTCAAATTACGGGTACAACGCGCTGCTTCAGTAACGCTGTGCGTGCTCAATTCCCTGAAGCGATCGAGCGAATTGCTTCGCAAACTGCGGCGGCCTATCGCGGCAGTGTCAAGTGCCAATACATCAATTTAGTTCCTCCCACGATTAATGATGCAAAATTTGCAGCAGTAGTTCGTGAAAGTGCTAAAAAAGTTTTGGGCGAAGACGGTCTTTATGATTATCCGTTGACGATGGGGGGCGAAGACTTCGGTTACTATCAACAAAAGGTCCCTGGTGTGGTAGCGCTCTATGGTGTTGGTAACCCTGCTTGCGATGCCGTTCATCCACAACACTCTTGCTATTTCAAGGTTGATGAAGAAGCCTTGATTAAGGGGGCAATGACGCATGTCCAGCTCGTGCGTGATTTCTTAAACGGTTAACGCAATTTATTGCTCCGTGCGTTTAACAATAGCCTCGGCCCCTGGGTTCGAGGCTATTATGTCTTCAAGGTACAATAAAAGAATAGTCGAAACAAGGTGAATTTCATGCAACGGGAAGATTTGAAAAGCGTCAAGAGAATTGTGGTTAAAGTCGGCTCAAGCACCATTACACACTCAAACGGTAAGTGTGACTTTGCTCGTATTGATCGTTTAGCTCGCGAGTTGGCGGATTGGCAAAATCGTGGCAAGCAAATGATTTTGGTGACTTCGGGTGCGGTTGCTGTCGGTATGGATCGGTTAGGATTATCAGAAAAGCCCAAGACCATTCCAGGAAAGCAAGCTGCTGCTGCTGTTGGTCAAGGCATTTTGATGCACACCTATGAAAAGATCTTTGCCGAATATGGGCAAGTGGTGGCTCAAGTGCTTCTTACGCGCATGGAGACTATCGACCGCCATCGTTATACCAATGCCCGGAATACGTTTATGGAACTGATCAGTCGGGGAGTGATTCCGATTGTTAACGAAAACGATGTTGTGGCGTTAGATGAGTTGAAGATCGGTGATAATGACAATATGAGCGCGCTTGTAGCAAGTATTGTGGATGCTGATCTTGTGATCATTCTCTCTGACGTCGACGGGCTTTACACCGCAAATCCCCAAACGTACCCGGATGCTAAGTTGCTTCACCGTGTCGAAGAAATTACGCCGCAGATTGAAGCCTCGGCAGGAGGTGCAGGCAGTAGCGTCGGCACGGGGGGTATGTATACCAAACTGCAGGCTGCTAAAAATGCCACCACCAGCGGCATCAATCTTGTGATTGCCTCCGGCAGTATGAAAGATGCCGTGACACGTATTCTCGAGGGTGAAGAAATTGGCACGCTTTTTGTTTCTCGCGAAAGTCGTTTGCAATTTCGAAAGCGTTGGCTGGCTTTTGGGGCTCGTCTTGCTGGGAAAGTCACGGTCGATGCCGGTTGCGAGCGCGCGATTCGAAAGGCGGGCAGTTGCAGTATTTTGCCCGTCGGGATCGTTAAGGTAGAGGGGAATTTTGAAGCGGGCAATACCGTGAGTGTGGTGACGGCAAGTGGTCATGAAATTGCCAGAGGTTTGACACACTATTCATCAGAAGAACTGTCAAAAATTCTCGGAGCCCAAAGCGAAGATATCGAAGCAATATTGGGGCACAAAGCGTTTGATGAAGTTATTCACCGAGATGATTTGGTGATTCTAAATTGAGGGCAAATGATGGATATTCGAGAAGCTGTACGAGTAAAGGCTCAGGCCGCGCATGATGTTGCCGGTGCTTTGGCCGTAGTGCCGACAGAGGTCAAGAACTGCGCTCTTTTGGCAATGGCAGAGGCTTTGGTGGCACAAAAGTCACAAATCTTAGAGGCTAATACCAAGGATATGCTCAATGCCCAAGCTAAGGGAATGAGGACTTCCATGCAGGATCGGTTGAAATTAACCGATGCTCGAATCGAAGCGATGGCTGAAGGTCTTCGCCAAGTGGCTGCTTTGAACGATCCCGTCGGCGAGATTCTTAGCGACAAGACATTGCTAAACGGATTAAACGTGCGCAAGGTGCGCGTACCGTTGGGGGTTGTTGCCATGATCTATGAGGCTCGCCCTAATGTCACAGCCGATGCTATTGGTTTAGCTCTTAAAACCGGTAATGCGGTGGTGCTCAAGGGCGGAAGCGAAGCGTTGTACTCCAATGAGGCAATTGCCAATATTTTGCGCGAAGCCGCCGTATCGAAAGGGATACCTGGGGCAGCCGTACAGTTTATTGAGATTACGGATCGACAAGCAGTGACAGAACTCATTCGCATGAACGGACTTGTCGATGTGGCAATTCCTCGCGGCAGTGCCCGTTTGATTCAGGCGGTATTGCAAAACGCAACGGTACCAGTCATTGAAACGGGAGCTGGGGTGTGTCATACATTTGTTGACGCTTCAGCCGATTGTGAAATGGCCCGCAAAATTGCCATTAATGCCAAGGTGCAAAGACCGTCAGTATGCAATGCCATGGAAACCCTTCTTGTGCATAAAGACATTGCCGATCGCTTTATGCCGGCGATGTTAGAAGACTTCTTTAAGGCGGGCGTAACAATTTACGGGTGTGAAAAAACTCGGCGCTTTGATGCACGGGTGATGGCCGCTAGCCAAGAGGATTGGGCTACGGAATATGGCGATTTGCGCTTGTCGGTGAAAATTGTCGATGGGCTCGAAGAAGCCTTGGCTCATATTGCTCACTACGGAACAAAACACTCCGAGTGCATTGTCACCGAAGATCAAAATAATGCGCAATGCTTTCAAGCGATGGTGGATGCAGCGGCAGTCTACGTCAATGCATCGACTCGCTTTACCGATGGCTTTGAATTCGGTTTTGGAGCAGAGATCGGAATCAGTACACAAAAGTTGCACGCTCGAGGCCCGATGGCCCTGCCGGAGCTGACCTCTTACAAGTACCTCATTAACGGTCGAGGACAAATCAGAGGTTGAATCCAGCAGCAACAGAGGCAAAAAACGGGCGAAACGCCCGTTTTTTGTTCCCGGAAATTGCGCTTTAAGCCTCGTCGATATCAACCAAGGTGTAATTGGCTTTACCCATGCCGTAATTGTGCATAGCGGTCAATTGGTGCAGACCGTGGCGAGACTCAATGCGTTCTACCAAGTCATGATTGAATTTATCGCCTAATGCGTAAACTAAATCAACGCTGGCTTGGTCAATGGCCAAGATATCGGTTGAGGCCAGAATGCCGATATCGGGGATGGTTGGTTCTGCCGCCGATAAGCCCGCGCAGTCACAGTCCACCGACATGCGACGAAGTACATTGATAAAAACAATCTTTTCACCGAAGTGATCACACACGGCCTTTGCAGACTCGGCCATAGTTTCCATTAAATGTTCCTTAGCGGGCCACTGATCCCACGGAGCGCTGACATCTTTGACCCCGTGTACTTGCGCTTTACCGACGCGACCGTCGGCGCAACCGATGGCAATATTTTTCATAGAGCCGCCAAAACCGCCCATGGCGTGGCCTTTAAAGTGTGTGAGCACGAGCATCGAGTCGTAGTTCACGATGTTTTTGCCCATGGAAATTTCTTTATAGTGCTTGCCGCCGTTAACGGGCAACATCACAGTGCCTTCTGCATCCATAATGTCGACAGGGCAGAACGTCCAACCGTTGACTTTAAGTGTTTCAAGATGCTCCTCTGTTGTGTAACGGTCGCCTACGTAAAGTGTATTGGTTTCAACAATCGCGCTGTTGGGAATTGTGGATTGCAATGCCTGCACCATGTCCCTCGGCAAAATGTTTGGTCCGTTCTTTTCACCCGTGTGCAATTTGATAGCAACTTTGCCTTCAATCTTGTCATTAATGAGCGAGTAAAGTTTCTTTAAATGGTCTGCATCAATTTTTCGCGTAAAAAACACTTTGGCTTTGTCGCTTGATGATTCTGCCGTAACGCGCTTACAGCCCACTACAGGCGCTTGCGGAGCAGCCGCAAGCTCTTGAGACGTTAAGCCTAAGGCAGTGCCAGCCATCATCGATCCCATGGCACGTAGAAAGCCTTTACGTGAGCATTGGTAGTTGTTCATGTTCATATTCCTCAAGAAATAATCTGAGACTCTATACTCGTAAGCATAGAGAAATTGAGCAAATAGTGTTTGCCTAAAAATACCGAATATTGTTCTATTTGAAAAATAGTCTTCATGTAGTAATTGAACAAACTGAAATTATTCGATAGGCCCGACGCTAACAAGGCAGATCTTATATACACAAATACCGATAAAAGATGGATAAACCGGGGAGAGATAGTGGTGGAGACGGCGGGAATTGAACCCGCGTCCAGAAGACGTCCAGTGTCGGATCTACATGCTTAGTTTGAACATTTAAAAAATCTTGTCTTGCTTTGCGCCCTCAAACCGGCTCTGACAAGACCAGACGCTTTAAATCTCGACGACCGTGCAGTGTCCTCACAGTCCTCCAGCCTGTATCAATATGAAGTCACTGTCGGCAAGCCGACCCGGCCTAGAGGCAAACCGGTGTGACCCCCGCTAATTAAGCAGCGAGAGCGAAACGCTTATTGTTGGCGTTTATTTAGTTTCCAGCGGATTTACAAGGTGACTGGACCTTGGCATGCACCAAACCCCTTCGTGTCCCCTGTCGAAACCAGGTCGTCCCCACGAGAAAGTTTGTTTGGAGAGCTAATTATGAACTAAATCAAAAGAAAATGGGATTTCCGCCCATAATTTTCTGTTTTGATGTGTGTCAATCTACTTTTGTCATTGTTTTTGCAGTAAAATTCGACCCGCTTGTTGAAATAACAAGTAGCGCGGTCGGTCCTGAAACCGGCCACAATTTTAATTTTTTGAAGTGGCGCCTCCTTTTGGGTTCCACGAGGAATTATGGCTAAAGAAGATCTGATTGAAATGAGCGGCGTAGTGCTGGAAGTATTGCCTGACGCCCGCTATCGCGTAAAACTGGATAACGGTCACGAATTGGTGGCCTACACGAACGGCAAGATGCGTAAGCACCACATTCGCATTTTGGCCGGTGATAAAGTCTCCCTGGAATTGTCTCCCTACGATTTGACGAAGGGGCGCATCACGTTCCGTCATATTGAAGGACGTCCTGCTGCCGCTGCGCCTGCCGGTAACGCACGCCGTCGTTAATTCTTTTTTCTGAAGCACTAAGAGATTGCCCCTTATGGAATTTGAGCTCTGGTACCTGATTGTTGTGCCCCTGTTATTTGCTGCCGGTTGGTGGTGTCGAGGATTGGATCAACGTCAGCGAGAAAATGAGCAGAAGCCCGGAACTTACTATAAGGGCATCAACTTGCTCTTAAATGACCAACCCGATAAAGCGATTGATGCTTTTATCGAGGTGGTCAAGCTTGATCCTGAAACGATTGAACTTCACCATGCTTTAGGCAATCTCTTTAGTCGTCGAGGCGAGTTTGATCGCGCCGTGCGAATTCACAATCACTTGCTCAATCGGGAAGACTTACCAGAAGAAGAACGTGCGATGGCGCTTTTTGAATTGGGTAATGATTATCTGAAGGCCGGTATTTACGACCGTGCCGAAGAAAGCTTTCGTCGCCTTCTCAAAGAGCCGAAGTACCGTCTCGAAACGATGCGTGCATTGCTTAAGATTTATTGCACGGAAAAAGAGTGGGAATGCGCTATTTCGATGGCCAACGATCTGGAAAAGCAAGCCGGAGAGAACCATCAGGCTGAAATCGGTCATTTTTACTGTGAATTGGCGGCATTGGCTGTGCGACGCAACGATTTTGACAAAGCTGTGGACTTGCTCAATCAAGCCCGCCAAGTCGATCGTCGGAGCGTTCGTGCTTTGATTATGTTGGGTGAGATCGCTATGAAGGCGGGCAATCCTGACAATGCTTTGCGTTATTGGAGCAAGGTTGAAAGCGTCAATGCTGAATTCTTGCCCTTGATTATGACGCAAATGGCGCAAGCCTACGAGCAACTCGGACAACATGACCAAGCGATGAACTTGATTCAACGTGCATTGGATGATCAGCCTGGCGCCGAAACGGTTTCGATCGCATTGTCGTTAATTGAAAAGACCGAGGGTCTGGAAAGTGCTCGAGCGATGCTTCGTGAAGAACTTAAACGTCGTCCGACTTTGTGGACGTATGAAAAACTTGCGCAAATGCGTTTGAGTGCCAATCCTCACGACGAAGAGCTCAAGCTGTTAACGTCTCTTTTGAAACCTTACGTGAATAATCCCGGTCGTTATCGTTGTTCGCACTGCGGTTTCCAAGCTAAGGGCTTTCAGTGGCTCTGCCCCGGTTGTTCAAGCTGGGGAAGCTATCCTCCCAAACGTCAAGCTGAGTAAGTTCGGTCAGGTGCTTTGCATCTTAAAATGCGAGTAGTTAGTAGTCAGATAGTGCAAATCTCGACCTAAATCCTGATATAACGCATAACGTTTGAACTTTCTTACATCTTTGACGTTTTCTGTTATCACTATTTGCGCAACATTGCGTACACTTTCTTTTCGTGTTAATAGAGTTTTTTAGGAACATAGATGCTTAAACGAATCGGTTTGTTCATTTTAACCAACCTCGCCATTTTGGTGATGTTGTCGATCGTTTTGAATGTCGTGGGTTGGCTTTTCGGAGTGAACTTCGCGCAAGTGGCCGGCGCCGGTCAAGATTACACAACGCTTTTAATCTTTGCTGCCGTGATCGGCTTTACCGGCTCATTGATGAGCCTTTTCATGAGCAAAGGCATGGCTAAGCGCTCCATGGGAGTGCAAATGATTGACGTTGAAAATCCCCGCAACGGCGTTGAGCGCTGGTTGGTAGAAACCGTGGCTGAATTGGCCAAGATTAAGGGCGTAGGCATGCCGGAAGTGGGTATCTATCACGGAGATCCGAATGCTTTCGCAACAGGGGCATCCAAGAACAATTCTTTGGTGGCAGTCTCTGACGGTCTTTTCGCAAGCATGAACAAGGAAGAAGTGCGAGCCGTTTTAGCCCATGAGATGAGCCACGTGGCCAACGGTGACATGGTCACGATGACGTTGATGCAAGGCGTGATCAATACTTTTGTGATTTTCCTCTCGCGCGTTATTGGCAATATCGTTGATCGCGGTATCTTACGTAACGAAAGCGATGCACCGGGGGCCGGCTACTACATCACGAGCATGGTGCTTGATATGGTTTTAGGTTTGCTGGGCTCGATGTTGGTGGCTGCGTTTTCACGCTATCGTGAATATCGCGCCGATGCCGGAGCAGCTGATGCCCTTGGATCGCCCGCGCCCATGATTAATGCCTTGGCTCGTTTGGGTGGAATGCATTCAGAGGAGTTGCCCGGCGCCGTGAAGGGTTTCGGTATTAACGGAGGAATCGGTTCGTTGTTTGCAACGCACCCGTCCATTGAAGCTCGCATCAAAGCGTTGCGCGAGCAACAACAATAACGATTAAAAATATTATTTGCAAAAGCGGCCTCGGTAACGAGGCCGTTTTTTGTTTTAGGAGAAACTTGAGGCAATAAAAAAATCCAGCCGAGACTGGATTTTGAAATTGTGGGGTGGGAGATGGGACTCGAACCCACGACAACCGGAATCACAATCCGGGACTCTACCAACTGAGCTACACCCACCATCAATTTTTTGGCCCGCCCGACAGGATTCGAACCTGTGACCCTCGGCTTAGAAGGCCGATGCTCTATCCAACTGAGCTACGGGCGGCTCGACCGCTGTCGAAACGTGGTCGGGGCGAAGGGATTCGAACCCCCGACATCCTGCTCCCAAAGCAGGCGCGCTACCGGACTGCGCTACGCCCCGCCTCAAGTGCGAATCAATATTATGCATAAAAAAAAGTGGAAACGCAATAGTTCGCGACGAATTTCTAAAATTCTCTTCGAGTGATTGCTAGAATCAGTGTGTTTTTTCTTAGGAGTTTGCAATGCAATGGGTTTGCGGCAACCGTGTGCTTGATTTATCCAAGCCTCTGATTATGGGTATTGTCAATGTGACGCCTGATTCATTTTCTGACGGTGGACAACACAATAGCGCGTCGGCGGCGGTTGCGCACGCCATGAAATTGGTTGCTGATGGAGCTGATATTTTGGATATCGGTGGAGAGTCCACTCGACCGGGAGCTCAAGATGTCAGTGTTAATGAGGAACTTGACCGAGTGCTTCCAGTTGTGGAAAAACTGGCACAGACCGGCGCTGTCATTTCAGTTGATACGAGCAAACCGGAAGTCATGAAGCAGGCAGTTAAAGCCGGTGCACACATTATTAACGATATTCGTGCTTTGCAGTTACCCGGGGCGATTGAAGTTGCGGCCGATAGCAATGCCGGAATTTGCCTAATGCACATGCAAGGTGCGCCTCGTACGATGCAACAAGCTCCTCATTATGAGAATTTACTTTCTGAAGTTGAATCGTTTCTGTTAGAGCGCGCCAGACAGTGTGAAGCCGTCGGTATTGCACGCGATCGATTGTGTTTAGACTACGGTTTCGGATTCGGAAAAACCGTGGAGCAAAACTTTTCGCTTTTAGCTAATACGGGATATTTTTGCCGACTCCCATATCCGATTTTAGTCGGCGTATCTCGAAAATCGAGTTTAGGAGCTGTCACTGGCAGAGACGTTAATGGGCGCATGGTAGCCTCCGTTGCGGCGGCGCTTTATGCGGTGCAAGAAGGGGCTCATATTCTTCGTGTTCACGATGTGGCAGCAACGCGCGATGCGATTACAATTTGGTTAACGGCAAAACGCCAAGCAATTAATTTTCAATAAGGGTTAACGGATGTCTCGAAAATACTTCGGAACCGATGGTGTTCGCGGTCGTGTGGGGGAAGCCCCTATTACGCCGGATTTTGTCATGAAACTCGGACAGGCTGCTGGTCGTGTATTGCGCAAGCGTGTTCAGGGACGCCGTCACGTGCGGGTCGTAATCGGCAAAGATACACGTGTATCAGGCTATATGTTGGAGGCAGCTCTTCAAGCGGGTTTTTCCAGCTCCGGTGTTGATGTTGTGCTTTGCGGTCCGATTCCGACACCAGCCATTGCGTACCTTACGCGCGCACAACGCGCCGATGCCGGTGTTGTCATCAGTGCAAGTCATAATCCGTATCACGATAACGGGATTAAGTTTTTCTCTGAATCGGGGGCGAAGTTACCCGATGAGGTGGAGCTTGAAATTGAGACTGAACTCGATCGAGGCTTTTCTTGTGTGGAAAGTCAAGAGTTGGGTAAGGCGTGGCGCCTTGAAGATGCGGCAGGTCGTTATATCGAGTTTTGTAAGTCAACGATTGACAGTTCGGTGAATCTTAAAGGGTTGCGAATTTTGGTCGATTGCGCCAATGGTGCGGCCTATCATGTGGCACCAGCCGTGTATCACGAGTTGGGGGCCGATGTTTTTACTGTGGGGGATCAGCCCGATGGGTTCAACATTAACGATGGTGTTGGGGCTACTCACACGGAAAATTTGTCCAAGAAGGTCTTTGAACACGGCTGTGACGTTGGCATCGCTTTGGATGGCGACGCTGATCGTCTGATCATGGCCGACGGTAACGGCCACGTATACAACGGCGATGAATTGCTCTATGTCATGGTTCGCGATCGTATGTTGCGTGAGAAAGTGCAAGGGGCTGTGGGCACGTTGATGACAAACTATGCGCTCGAGAAACGTTTTGCCGAGTTGGGTGTCGATTTTGTTCGAGCTAAAGTCGGTGATCGCTACGTACTTGAGCAACTCAAGGCTCGTGAGGGTTGGATATTCGGTGGCGAAACATCGGGGCATTTGTTGGTTTTGGATTGTCAAACGACTGGTGACGGAATTGTCAGCAGTCTGCAGGTGTTGGCTGCTATGAGGCGTCAGAACAAATCGTTGCGAGAGCTCACCCAAGATTTGAAGCTTTTACCACAGGTTTTGATCAATAAGCGTATTGAGAAGGGCTTTGATTGGCAGGCGCATGAGCCGATGCAAGCTGCTTTAAAAGAAGCCAATGACGTATTGGTTGGTCGTGGTCGTGTTTTGATTCGTCCTTCGGGGACCGAACCGTTGCTTCGTGTGATGGTTGAGGCCGATGATAAAGAATTGGCCCAAAGTCT
>USCE01000002.1 GCA_900553105.1 uncultured Sutterella sp. | reverse complement strand
ACGAGATAGGCTCCGGTCTCGTGGGCTCGGAGATGTGTATAAGAGACAGATGTAAGAGAAGCCATTGAAGAGTACGCCAAAATGCGATCATTCGGTGCACAACGCCGACAATTACAATTAATCGGCAAGCGCATGAACGGGCTTGATCCTGTGAAAGTACGCGCGGCCATCGACATGGCAACAGGAGAAAGCAAAGCGGCTGTTGCCGCCCATCATCGTGCAGAGCGCCTGCGAGACAAACTTCTTGCCGAAGATGCGTTTTTAACAGACTTCGTTAAAGAATTTCCCGACGTCAACGTGCAATCCTTGCGTCAAATTATCCGCGCCGCTCGCAAGGAGGCTCAGACCAATAAGCCGCCTAAAAATGCTCGTGAACTATACCGTCTTATCTATCCGAAGGTCAGTCCACAATTGGACTTAACCAAAGACGAAGAAGACAACGCTTAAGATAACCTTTTTGGGGAAAGCCATGAGAACTGTTCTGTGTTTAGTCCCGCAAGGAACATCACCCTCGTTGGATGTCGGTCTCAAAGAAATCGGCACCGTACGTTATGCCGGAGCAGAAGACTTCGATAGCGAGGCACTGCTGGCAGTAGTCTCGCCTCAGATTCAAATTGACGAATCATTTTTGAATCGTTTCCCGGCCCTAAAAATGATTGCAAGCTTTGGTGTCGGTTTTGACAGAGTTGACCTTGGGTTACTGAAAAAGCGCGGCATCATCATGACCAATGCTGCGAGCTCAACAAGCGATGACGTTGCAGATCTCGCCTGGGCATTACTGACCGGCATTTCGCGAAGCATCGCACATGTCGATAAGGCCGCAAGGCGCGAACTTCGCGTTGGACTCGATCTGGGTTTAGGACGCCGAGTCAGTGGAAAACGACTGGGCATCGCGGGACTGGGTCACATCGGACGAGAAATTGCACGACGCGGCGAAGGATTTAAGATGGCGGTAGGCTACACCAATCGTTCGGAAGTTAACGTCCCCTACCAACGCTTTAATTCACTTAAAGAATTAGCTACTTGGTGCGACTATCTCGTCTTAGCGATGCCGGGCGGTGTAGCTAATCGCCATTTAGTCAATGCAGAGATTCTTCAATCACTGGGCCCCGAAGGCTATTTGATCAATATCGGCCGCGGCGAAGTCGTTGAAAACGAGGCCTTAATTGCGGCTTTGCAAAACGGCACTATTGCAGGAGCTGGGCTCGATGTCTATGATGGAGAGCCGGCGCTTGACCCACGTTTCGCAGAACTCGAAAACCTCATCATGGTACCTCATATGGGTAGCGCCACTTTTGAAGCTCGACGCGATGCAGGCTTGGAAGTACTCAAAAATCTTCATGCATTCCTGCAAACCGGCGATGCGCCCGATCGCATTGCCTGACCAATTTATACGGTCTCGTTAACCATTGAGATTAACGAGACCGTATCGCTTTCTTCGCAGAATTCACGATTACTTTTCAGAGCATCTTTATCGGCAAAACATCGACTAATGTCTTAAAACAGGCCTTTTATGATTCCCCCTTCTTAACCAACTAAACGACGGTAATCTTCTCGAGCCTTACTCAAACCGGTCATAATCTGCTCTTTAATCAACTCGGAGAACTGCTCAGAATCCTTTGTAAAACCGTCATAGACATGATTTCGAATTTTCGGTGACAAAATCATCAACAACATGACCGATGACATCGTTGTCAACTGTGCGGCCTGCACTCGCAGATCATTGACATCCTCTATTTCCAAATAATCGGCAAAAAACTGCCGCATAGCGATCATTCTTTGGTGGCCGATTTTGTCAAATAACTTAATTAACTGCTCGGCCGGCGTTCCCGTTACTTCTCGAGCCCATATTCGGATCGGCCACTTTTTCTCGGCGTTGAGGTTGCTGAGGTGATAGTCCAAGAAGTGACGAATAGCCCCTTCGGCTGTCTCATACTGCACCATTTCAATCTCAAGCTCTTGACTGAAGATTACTTCAGGAATGCGTTTTAATACTGCTTCGTACAATGCATCTCGACTACCGAACCAGTAATTGATGCTAGCCCCATTGACACCTGCATAATCACAGACATCTTTGGCTGTCACCATACTCCAGCCACGCTCGGCCGCCAACACGCCAGCTGCCTGAATCAGTGCTTCTCGTGTTTTCTCTCCGTCCCCCCTAACTTTTGCATTAACTTTTCTCATAACCGTTTCTTAAAGAAATAATATGCCGTCGGCATGGTTATCAACGCCGTCAAAATAACGGGCCACATTCCAGCCAATACCACCGTTAGAGAAGCATCGGCCAAATAAATTCGACGAATCGCTTCAAGGGCAAAGCGCAACGGATCCAAATACGTCAGCCATTGAACGATCTGAGGCATATTTTGAATCGGTGCAAACAGCCCTGAGAGCAACACCATTGGGACCAAACAAGCAAAAGCTGTAATCATTGCCTGTTGCATTGTTTGTGCATAAGCAGAAATAGCCAGCCCCAACCCTACTATGGACAAAGTAAAGCACGTCACAATCATATAAAGCGAGATTATGTTGCCATTCATCGGAATCTTAAACCAGTAGAGGTCCACTAGAAAAATGATAGTTCCTTGGAACAAGCCAATCAAAATTGGCACGATGGATTTGGCTAAGAGAAGATCCAAAGTGGAATATGGAGACACTAGCAACTGCTCAAACGTGCCCTGTTCACGCTCCCTGGCCACAGACAGCGCCGACAGAACAATCACCTGTAACATTGACAACATCGCGATAAGACCGGGCATGATAAACCATTGAGTAATCGTATTGGGATTGAACAAATATCGCGTTGTTAAAATCTCTTTGGTTCCCAACAGATTAATATTAAGTGTCTGCGCAATCGTAGATAAATATCCCATCGCCAATTGGGCAGTAGTGGAATTACGACCGTCAATGATCACTTGAACTTCTGCGGTTTTACCCTCGTAGTAATCGTTGGCAAAATTTTGGTCAATGACCACAACCATCATTGCATCACCGCGGTCAATTGACTCGGAAATCTGAGCCGGGCTATGTAAGGTCTCAATACGTTCAAATATTCGACTATTTTCTATTGCTCTAATAAATTGATCAGACACGGCGCTATGAGACATGTCACACAATGCGTAGGGAACATAATTCAAATTAAATGTCGCAATGTAGCCGAAAAGCAAAATATAAAGCAGTAACGGTCCAACCAGAATCATTCGACTAGTACGTTCTTTGAGCGTTGCGATCATCTCTTTTCTAACCAGTGCTCTGAAACGCAATAACCATTCTTTGTTCATCATGTACGTATCCGTTTTTGACATTGTCGATACGCTGTGAATACCAGCAAGATTGCAAAACCTGTCAAAATCAACATATCACGTATCACTATCGTGTACATTTGACCGGTCAAAAAGCCAATCTTTAAGACTTGCAAGTAGTAATACGGCGGAAGCGCTTTTGCAACAAACGCAGCCCACTGCGGTGTGCAACGCAAGTCAAAAATAAAGTCAGAAAGTAGCATCGTGGGTAAGAAACTGGCTAAAAGGCAAACCTGCGAAGATAAAAATTGTGAGCGAGTGTAGCCGGAAATTGTCAAGCCGATGCACAAACTGATCAGAAGATACAATGCCGAGGCTGACAATATCAGCAGAAAACTACCGCGAACCGGAACCTCATACCCAAACACAGCAGCCAACATACAAAATGTCCACCCCACAATTCCCAACACAAAATACGGAATGATTTTCGAGAGCAATAAAGCTTGTGGCGAAACCGGCGTAGACAACATCGCCTCCATTGTTCCTCGCTCCCACTCTCGGGCGAGCACCAAACCTGTGAGCATCGTGCCGGTCATGGTCAAAATAATCGCTAAAAGCCCCGGCACCAAATACCACTGACTGTCGGAGCTTTCGTTAAACCAAGTACGGGGAACCACAGAAATACCGCTGGCTACCATACCGCTATTGGACGCTGTTGCACTTAAAGTGCCGGTAACAGCGGCGGATACTTGACTGGCTCGAGGGGCATCAATTGCGTCGATCAAAAGTTGCGCTTTGCCTTCGGCGCTTTTTTCCAGGACCAACATGGCCTCGATTTCAAAGCGCTCCATGGCAGCTTGCGCCTCTTGACGAGATTTAAATTCGTGAATAACAAATGAAGAGTTGTGACGCAAAGCAGTCGCAAAAATAGTACTTTGGGCACTCATTTGGGTATTTACAACTCCCAATTTCACATCTTTGATATCAAATGAGATGCCCGAACCAAATAAAACAATCAAAATTAAAGGCAGTATGACACCGAGCAAGATTGCA
The DNA here is from genome assembly GCA_900553105.1 of uncultured Sutterella sp. Taxonomy (GTDB): domain Bacteria; phylum Pseudomonadota; class Gammaproteobacteria; order Burkholderiales; family Burkholderiaceae_F; genus Aphodousia. The sequence continues at coordinate 43,357 of USCE01000002.1, read as the reverse complement.
CTTTTGTCGCGCAGAATCTGTCTGCCCTCTTTTATACTCAGGGCGAAAACATGACGCCAAAATAAAGATTTTTGCATCATACTATTCCTTGGCCTGACGAGACTCATTGACAATTCGAATGAATGCCTCATCCATGGTGCTTGAGTCTGCGCGCACATATTCTGGAGAACCGAAAATTAAACTTTTGCCAGCATCCTGAATCAGCAAGTTGTCACAATACTGTGCCTCTTCCATAAAGTGAGTCGTCACAATAATGGCCGTTCCCATCTGAGACAGGGCCGTCATCCAACGCCAAAACTGACGTCGGGTCGGAACGTCTGCGCCACTCGTAGGCTCGTCTAAAAACAGAATCGGCGGTCGATGCAACAACGCCACGGCCATTGCCAATCGTTGTTTTAACCCTCCAGGCAACTCTCGGGCACTGCGATCCATTGAGTCTTTGAGCTCAAACTCTTCGGCGAGCATCGCAATACGATCTCGAGCTTTTTGACCGTGAAGTCCATAAGCACTGGCAAAAAACTCGAAATTCTGCCTCACACTCAGGTCCCCGTAAAGAGCGAATTTTTGTGACATGTAACCCAATCGTTCTCGCGTTTTTTCTCGCTGTTTGCGTACATCAAGACCTGCAACCTCAAGCTCACCGGCGCTGACCGTCAAAAGCCCGCACAGCATCTTAAATGTCGTTGTTTTACCTGCCCCGTTAGGTCCCAAAAGCCCCAAAATTTCCCCGGAATGAACTTCGAACGTCGTCTTATCAACCGCCACAAAATCACCAAACTTTCGGACTAAATTTTTAGCTCTGACAACAGGTTGAGCATCAGCCTTTTCTTCTCGACGACCAGAACCGCCGTGAATCACGGAGTACTGCTTCTTAGGCTGATTTTCCCAACGCTTTACCAAATAACCGTCTTCCAGGCGTGGCATTATCGGTTCAAAATGACGGTTAAATTGGCTTAAATAGGCGCCGGCATCACAATCGTTACGCAAGAGTACCCTAACGTAACCAGCCTCCGGTACAGCATCGAGTACGTGCTCAATATCATCCAAAAACGCTGCCTGGACATCACGCACCTTCTCCCCTTCGATCACATGGGCCTTAAAACACAATCCTCGTGCATACTTTGCAATGTTGGTCGGCGTATCCACTAGCATTAACTCACCGTTTTCAAGGATTAAAACTTCATCACAAAGTGCGGCCTCATCCATGTAGGTCGTTGCCACCAAAACGCTCATGAACTCTTGTTTGACGTAATCCTTGAGAATGCCCCACAATTCTCGACGAGAAAGCGGGTCAACGCCTACGCTCGGTTCATCTAGCAGTAAGAGTTTGGGGCGATTCAACAGTGCACAGGCTAACCCTAGTTTTTGCTTCATGCCGCCGGATAGTTTGCCGGCTAACCGATCTTGAAAACCCGTCAAATCCGTCATTTTTAAAAGTTGCTCGAAGCGCTCGCCTCTGAGCTCTCCTTCCAATCCAAACAAGTCGGCATATAGTGACAGATTCTCCAAAACGCTCAAGTCTGTGTAAAGACCAAATTGTTGAGGCATGTAGCCACAAAGCTTTTGCGATCGGTAAAGTTCAGGCCCATAAAGAGACTTACCAAATAACGCGACATCACCTTGTTGCGGTGCCAACAATCCGGCCACAATTCGCATCAATGTCGTCTTACCAGCTCCATCGGCCCCCACTAAAGCAATCAGGTGACCTTCCGACAACTCTGCTGACACGTTTTTCAAAATAGGACCACTGTGCCCTTTTTCCCAACGTGAGACATTTTTTAGAGTGACCGCGTTTTGTTGCATCATTGAACCTTTTGAGCCAAACGAGCCGTCACGGGCATACCGAGACGCAACAACCCCTCTGGATCCCTAACCGTCAAACGCACTTCATAAACCAAATTGGTACGAATAGCTTCGGTTTGAACGGTCTTTGGCGTAAACTCTGCAACCGATGAAATAAATCCTACCGTTGCAGCAAATGACCGATCTGGATAACTGTCAACGCTTACTGCAACTTCTTGGCCCATCTTTATTTGTCCAAGATGAACTTCGTCAATATAAACGCGGGCCCAGAGAGGATTCATGAGTGCAATTTCAAAAATCGGCGAATTGGAACTGACCATGTCTCCTGGTTCTTTCATACGAGTACGAACCACGCCATCGGCCGGAGCAACGAGTCGACAATTACCCAGAGCCCGTTCAGCATCGGCAAGACGGGTCTTGGATGCGGCTAACTCGGCTCGTGCCACCTCAATTTCTTCAGCTCGAGTCCCTGCCTGCAACATCTCTAACGTACGCTTGGCTTCATCTCGGTTGGCACGATCTACTTGAGCTGTATAACAGGCCTGATCCTTTGCTAGTTGACTACTCGCATTCTTCAAACTACGCTCACGACGACAAGTGCGATCTGACAATACGAGCTGAGCTTCGGCCGCTTTAAGTTTGGCCTTAGCGACATCGATTTCTTCAATACGGGGGCCGGCCAATAACAAATCCAGGTTGGCCTTCGCTACACCTACATCGGAGAGCGCTTGATCACGAGCAATACGATACCGGGATTGATCCAACATACCAATGACATCACCTGCTTTCACACTTGATCCCTCTTCAACGGATAGCGACTCCAAGCGGCCGGACTCTTCAAAAGCGAGCTCCACAGTGCGCATATCGATGCTGCCATAGAGCTTTAATTCATCTTCTTGAGAATAGAAGTAATAACCTGCTGCCGCGCACAAGGCTAACACAACAGCAGCAATAGCAACTTCTTTCTTTTTGTCCAATGCTGGCATCGCGCCCTCCGACGTGAACTTCAAAAGCAAATAGAGTTTGAACGTTAATTTAAATACATATTTGAATTATAAACTCTCAATGAACTCATGTAACAGAATAAGTAATTAAATTCATAAAGCGATGTAAGGCTTGTAAGGGGGAAGAATTTGTAACGTTGACTATTTTCGATTTGAACAATAAAAAAACTCAGCTCGAGACACTCGGCTGAGTTTTTTTTTTATTGAAAGAAAGTTTTAATTAAGCTTCTTCTTTCTTTTCTTCAAGCAAGGCCTTCATGGACAAGCGTACACGTCCCTTGTCATCGCATTCAATAACCTTGACGCGAACTGTTTGACCTTCCTTGAGGTAATCACCGACGGCATTGACGCGTTCATTGGCAATTTGGCTGATATGTAACAAACCGTCTTTACCCGGCAACACCTCAACCACAGCGCCGAAGTCAAGCAAGCGAGTCACCTTACCTTCGTAGATTTGTCCCTTCTCAATTTCAGCGGTAATGTCTTGGATACGCTTTTGAGCGGCAAGACTGGCTTGCGGATCAACAGAAGAAATCGTCACGGTACCATCATCTTCGATATTGATCGTTGCGCCTGTTTCTTCGGTCAATGCGCGGATAACAGAACCACCCTTACCGATCACATCACGGATCTTTTCCGGATTGATCTTCATCGTAATCATACGAGGAGCTAACGGAGAAAGTTCCTTGGCACCGCCAGCGGCTTGAGTGCGCATTTCATTGAGAATGTGTTGACGGCCTTCATGGGCTTGAGCCAACGCCACTTGCATGATTTCCTTGTTGATACCTTCAATCTTGATATCCATTTGCAAGGCGGTCACACCATTTTCAGTACCGGCTACCTTAAAGTCCATATCTCCCAAATGGTCTTCATCACCCAAAATGTCGGTCAAGACAGCAAACTTATTGTCTTCCTTGATAAGCCCCATGGCAACGCCAGCGACATAATCTTTCACAGGCACACCAGCATCCATTAAGCTCAAGCACCCGCCGCAAACACTGGCCATGGAAGAAGAACCGTTAGATTCACAAATTTCAGAAACGACGCGAATGGAGTATTGGAATTCTTCTTCGGAAGGCAATACAGCCAACAAGGCGCGCTTGGCCAAACGACCATGGCCGATTTCACGACGCTTAGGGGTACCCACGCGACCAGTTTCACCGGTAGCAAACGGAGGCATGTTGTAGTGAAGCATGAAACGTTCACGCGTTTCACCCAACAGACCATCAACGATTTGCTCATCTTGCTTCGTACCCAAGGTCGTGATCACCAAAGCTTGGGTTTCACCACGGGTAAAGAGAGCAGACCCATGCGTTCGAGGCAATACGCCTTGACGAATTTCGATTGGACGAACGGTCTTCGTGTCACGACCGTCAATGCGCGGTTCACCATTAAGGATCTTTGAGCGAACAAGCTTAGCTTCCATTTCAAAGAGAATGCCAGCAACTTCGTTAGGATCAACTTCGTTGTCCCCCGAGAAGTTTTCATCAGCAGCCAACGCTTCATCGACCATGGCATAAATTTCACGCAATTTTTCCGTTCGAGCTTGCTTACTGCGGATGGAGTAAGCGACCTTAAGCTCTTCACCAGCTAATTCCCCGATGCGAGCAATAAGAGCTTCATTTTTCGGAGCCGGTTGCCAATCCCAGGCAGGTTTACCAGCCTCTTCGACCAAGGCGTTAATCGCATCAATGGCCACTTGTTGTTGCTCATGACCGAACATAACAGCGTTGAGCATCACGTCTTCAGGCAAGCAATCTGCTTCGGATTCCACCATTAACACAGCACGTTGCGTACCAGAGACCACCAAATCCAAACGGCTGTCTTTCATTTGGCTCAACTTCGGGTTGCAAACGAACTCACCGTTGATGTAACCGACGCGGCATGCACCGATCGGGCCGTTAAACGGAATGCCGGAGATAGCCAAAGCGGCAGAAGCGCCCAACATGGAAGGAATGTCCGGATCAACCTCAGGGTCAACGGATAACACATGCACAATCACTTGCACTTCGTTGAAGAAACCTTCCGGGAAAAGCGGACGAATTGGGCGGTCAATCAAACGACTCGTGAGCGTTTCCTTTTCACTCGGGCGACCTTCGCGCTTAAAGAACCCGCCCGGGATTTTACCGGCGGCATAGGTCTTTTCGATATAGTCGACTGTCAACGGGAAAAAGTCTTGACCGGGCTTGGCTTCCTTTTTAGCCACAACTGTTGCCAACACTACCGTGTCGTCCATTTGACAAATCACGGCACCAGAAGCTTGACGAGCGATTTCACCCGTCGTGAAAGTCACATCATGATCGCCAAAACGAAAAGACTTGCTGACCTTATTAAACATCGTCATGATATTCATCCTAAAAAAGGATCAGAGACTTTCGCTTTTGATACGCTGCGGTGTCAAGATTGCGCCTTTGACTCAACCCTCACATCGCAACGCACAAACCAAAAGCACTGCTGAGTCTCTGTCCGTGGTTAACTTAACAAAAGCGACCTGTCTAGCAGGTCGCTTTTGAATCCTGTTTTTGATTACTTACGCAAGTTCAAATCAGAAATCAACTTACGATAAGCGTCCAAATCGGTGCGCTTCAAGTAGTCAAGCAACTTACGACGACGGGAAACCATCTTCAACAAACCGCGGCGGGAGTGGTGATCCTTGGCGTGTTCTTTGAAATGACCGGTCAATTCGTTAATACGAGCCGTGAGCAAAGCCACTTGGACTTCAGGAGAACCCGTGTCGCCTTCCTTGCGTTGGAACTTGGCAACGATTTCAGACTTTTTGATATCTTGAACAGACATTGTTTTTTTAACCTTAAAAAAATTAAACAAGCGGACGTGGAAGTTAGGCCACGCCGTGAAGGTTCGCATTGTACTAAAAAATCAAGAAAATTTCGATAGTTGCGAAAACTTTTCACAATGTTGTGGCAAATCCCTGTTAATTGAAACGACTTTTATGCACCACAAAGTGGCCGCTCTAAGGAGACAAACAAACAATATTTTTCGTTAAATAGGTCATATTTGCTTTGTTTTAATCATTAAAATGCGCACATGACAACACAAACCACAACATTAAAACGCTCGCTTACGACTCGGCACTTAACATTGATCGCCTTAGGCGGTTCAATTGGAACTGGCCTATTTGTCGCTTCGGGCGCAACCATTTCTCAGGCCGGTGCTGCAGGCGCCTTGATCGCTTACGCGCTCATCGGGACAATGGTTTACTTTCTCATGACAAGCCTTGGCGAGCTCTCCACCTACGAGCCCGTCTCTGGATCTTTTGCAACCTATGGCGAAAAATATGTTGATGCTGGTTTTGGTTTTGCCATGGGTGTGAATTACTGTTTTAACTGGAACGTTGCAGTCGCAGTCGACCTTGTTGCTGCCCAAATTGTCATGCAGTACTGGTTTCCGAACGTCAACGGACTGATTTGGAGCGCACTGTTCTTGACGGTTATATTCTTGCTGAATTTTTTCTCTGCGAAAAATTTTGGCGAAGCGGAGTCTTGGTTTGCCTCAATTAAGGTCTTCACGGTCATTGTTTTCATCATTGTCGGTCTTTTGATGATTGTTGGCGTGTTCAAGGGAGAGCAAAACGCAGGCTTTCATAATTGGGCTGTGGGCGAAGGCGCTTTTGTCGGCGGTATTCCCGCTATCTTATCGGTGGCTTTGGTTGTCGGCTACTCGTTTCAAGGCACTGAACTTATCGCGGTGACTGCCGGCGAAACCCATAATCCTTCCGAAGCCATTCCTCGGGCCATTCGTCAAATTTTTTGGCGCATTCTGCTCTTTTACGTCCTATCCATCTTCGTCATCAGTCTTTTGATTCCTTACACCGATCCAAGACTGTTGCAAAACGACATTACCGATATTGCCGTCAGTCCCTTCACGCTCGTATTTGAGAATGCGGGACTATTATCGGCTGCAGCTGTTATGAATGCCATTATTTTGACAACGGTATTATCGGCCGGCAACTCCGGCATGTACGCCAGCACCCGCATGATTTACACCTTGGCGAAAGAAGGAAAGTTACCTGCCTTTTTGGCTCGGTTGACACCGTCTGGTGTACCCCGCAATGCCCTTTATGCTACAACAGCCATCTCTGCTCTATGCTTTTTGACATCGCTTTTTGAAGAACAAACGGTGTATTTGTGGCTATTGAACACCACGGCAATGGGTGGATTTATTTGCTGGATCGGCATAGCTGTTTGTCATTATCGCTTCCGAAAAGGCTATGTATTGCAAGGAAAATGTCTTAAAGATCTTCCTTATCGATCGCCTTTTTACCCTGTTGGCCCCATTATCGCCGGCTCACTGTGCTTTCTTATTGCTACCGGTCAAAATTACCAGGCGATTATCCACGGTCGCTGGATGGAAGCTCTGGCAACATATATCGGTGCCATTCTTTTCTTATCCGTTTGGGGCGGGTATCGATTGCTTCACCGGGATTGTCGCTTGGTGAAATACGAAGAAATGGACCTCGAACCTCGGCAACATGGCTAAAGAATCCTCGCTTTCGACAATCTTTCGAAAGCGAGGACTTCATTGCCTATCGAGCTACTTCCAGCCGTAATAGGTCTTGACCGTTTCCCAAGCGATCTCTTGCAAGAATTTCGCTACCTCTGGTTTTAACGGCTTTTCGCATCCGCCTAAGAACTTGCAGTCTTTCAAGGGTTTCTTCATTAAAGCGGAATAGATGACCGCACTTTCAAGGTAGGAGCCTGCCGCGGTCGGATGAGACTTATCGGGCATGATAAGTTCAATCGTGGCATCACGCTCTTGCGAAAGAGCAAAGGCAAGCCCCACTGGAATCACGAGGACATCGTGTTGGTTTGCCACGGTACCCACGGCATCGGCCAACGCCTTTGTCATCTCCGGCTGTCCCTTACGGGCCCACGTCATCACAAAAGCGGGTTCAGAACCGGCCTTGCGAATGGTCTTGACATGCTCTGCAGCCCATTTCTTAAAATTGTCAACGCGAGGCGGATCAATCGGAGAAATGCTGTTAGGTTGCAACAGTACAGCGTCAAACATCACACCTTTTTTATTGCGCTTGTAGATAATCTCCGCACTTTGTCCCGGCGGATTGATTAAATACTCGACGTTATGCCAATCCAAATCCGCACCGGCAATCGTTGCCTGAGCGGTAAAGAGGTTAACTTTTTGGTCGCTGGCAAAACCCCACAAGTAGTCAAAGACACCACAGTTGTAGTACGAGTAGGAATTACCGATTACCATGACGTTAACGGGCACATTTTCAAGTCCCGTCACTTCTGGTTTAACCGTGTAGTGATCGGCTAATGCGGCGCAGGCTTGCGATGCACCAAAGGCCAATACACAAGCCGTTAAAGTAGAAATCATCGCTTTTTTCATTGAGGACTCCTTATCGACAAACGTTCATATTCGTCATATCAACCACGATTGCTTCATGTCCTTTGTCACGCACGGCCTGAGCACCAACTTCTGAGGTGATGACACGCATACCTTGCCCGTAGAGATGACCGTTTTTCATGTTCATGCAACCGCCCACAATCGTCTCAACAGCCAGAGAGCGGGCGTAATCGACAATCGTTATATCGGCCACGGCCCCTTCGGATAAATGGCCCCGATCATTCATTCGCAAATAGCGGGCACCTGCCACACTGGCTTTATGCACAAATTCAGGCAGTGTCAAAGCACCGAATTTCACCAAATTGATTCCCATCGGCACAATCACATTGCGCGGCACAACGCCACCATCAGTGGAAATGCCGTCCACAACAAACGAACCGTCATCGCGCTTGGCCTGTGCGAGCATCAAGCGAGAAACGGCGGGATTGACGGTAAAGCATCCCATGCCTTTGCCGCCGGCAGCTTCCCAAATGGCCAAACCGTTAGCACCGCCCACAATATCTGTCACGCCGCAGCCTTCTTGCATAATGTACAAAAGTCCCCGCTTAAAGGCCTCACGTATGCCATCTGCATTAACGGGTAATTTGAAAATTTCCAAGCAGCAACGCGTCACAAAATCCGGTAGAGACCCATCGTCATTGGCACCAATCATCGTACCGTTTAACGGACTTAAGTAGGCTTCGGAGAAAATATTCGGATTGGCCTTCAATAATTCAATCGCCTCGGCCGCCTCCTGCTCAGCGGTTCTCACACGCCCTCGACAATAACTATTGACATGAGCCAAATGTAACGGCAATCCGGCAGCAGTTTCCACTGCCTCACGCATCCCGTCAATGTCCGATTTAGAAGTGTCGGATCCGGCATGCCAGGCCACAAAATGGTGTTTTTCGTAGCAAAGCTCTATCATGTCGCGGCAAGTTTCTACCGGTAGCGGGAAATGCCCTCCGATTAACTTAATACCGATCGCTCCGCCTGCTGTCATCTGATCGATATAGTCGGCCACTTGCGCGCGACTTGGATGATGCACACCGCAGGCCTGAGTCGGATAGAAGCAGTCCATGATGGCGACGTTAAGACCAGCTCCATCTGTATGCCCATGTTCCAAGATATCATCCAGGGGACCTGCCATATCGATGCAACTCGTCACCCCCGACAAAGCCGCCATACGCATTCCGTTAGGCCCGCCAAATGTGCTACCTAAGTGCAAATGGCAGTCGATGACACCGGGCATAACGATCAACCCGTTGCAATCCTCCACGGCTTTTGTTCTTCCTACAAGATCCTTACCAACGGCAGCAATTTTTCCGCCCTCAATAGCTACGTCCATCACATCGTTAATGTTGTTGACAGGATCTATAACCTGTCCTCCCTTAAGCAACAAATCCCACATGGCTGTTCTCCTTGAAACAAGCAACTTTTTGTCACTCTAATCCCGAAAGCGAACACTGAGAACCCCGAGTTAACACCAGGTCCGATATCTCTCTCGAGACCAATTCTATTAATTAACTATATACTGTGAAAAATAAGCTTTTTCAGGAGGTTAGAGCATGCGAACAACCTTTATAGCCACCGGTGACAGCTTCATTACGCGCCGTTTACCCCAGGATGGTTACTTCGGACTTGATGCCTTAGAAGACTTAATTGCCGAACACGACGTGCGTTTCGCGAATCTCGAAATGACCTTCCACGCCCAAGAAGCCGCTCCGGCAGCTGCTAGCGGCGGAACATGGGCCGCCACCGATCCCGTAATGTTAGACGACATGCTGGATATGGGCTTTAACCTTTTTAACACCGCCAACAATCATTCGGGCGATTTCGGTCAAGACGGAGTTGTCGCCACAATTCGACACCTTCGCGAACGAAACATGGTGTTTGCCGGTACTGGACTTACACTGCAAGAAGCCTCTCAAGCCGCGTACTTAGAAACGCCAGAAGCTCGAATTGCACTCATCGGTGTGACCAGTGCCTTTGACCCGGCCGCAGTGGCCGGCGGCCAAGGCTTTCGCATGCAAGGTCGTCCCGGGTTAAATCCGCTTCGCTACAAAACGATCTATCACGTTAAAGATGATCTTTTTGACAGTATTCAAAAAATTGCCGCGAGCACAGACGTTAATGCATTCTTGGAGCTTACGATCGAGCTTGGCTATGCTGCCGCCCTTGCTGAAGGCACCATGCGATTAGGAAAATTGGAATTTGTGCGCGATAAGGATAATTTCTCCGAAACCATCCCTAATGCTCAAGACTGCAAACGCATATATGACGAAATCAAAGAAGCTCGACGTCAAGCCGATATCGTTCTTTTAAGTCTTCATACGCACGAAATGATCGGCAAGGATTTCCACTCCATTGCCCAATTTGCTCGCACGTTCTGTCATGGCGCCATTGATGCAGGAGCTCATGTTGTACTAGGTCACGGCCCGCATATGATGCGAGGCATCGAACGTTACGGCAACGGCATTATCTTCCACAGCATGGGAAACTTTATCTTCCAAACAGAAACGATTGCCGCGCAGCCCTATGATGCATTTGCCAATATGGGACTAGATCAAGACACTCGAGTTGGGCAATACATGAATTGGCGAAGTGCAGACAACACTCGCGGTTATCCAGTGATGCCGGAGATTTGGCGTGCGTATATGCCGAGCTGGACGATTGAGGACGGGAAAATAACCGAAGTCTTGATTCATCCCCTTGATCTTGGAATGGACAAACCTCGCTCTCAACGCGGCTGGCCTCAATTGTCAAAGAGTCAATCAACACTGCAATTCTTGCGCCAAATGAGCCTGCCGCTCGGTTGCGACATCAAGATTGAAGACGGCCTCGGTCGTGTGGTACTTTAATAGGATCGAAATGCACAAAGCCCTCGAATTCTCTTCGAGGGCTTTTGCATTTCTCAAACGACTACTCTTAGCGAAGACTGTTTTGATTGAGCTCTTGTTGCTGAGACATAATCATCTTCTTTAACAAGTGAGCAATTTGCTCTTGCTCTTCAGAACTCAAACAAGCGGAAAGTTGTCGCTCAACTTCTACGTGCGAATTAACGGCCTGTAGCGTTAAATCTCTGCCCTTATCCGTAATTTTCAAAATCACCCCACGACGATCGCCTCGATCGGGAATGCGCTCCAAGAGTCCCTTTTCTTCAAGCTTACGGATCCGATTGGACAGCCCACCCGAAGTAATAAGAATCTTCGTTTGCAAAATTTTCGGCGTGATATTGGTAAACGGGTTTCGAGTGAGCACAGCAAGCACTTCGAACTCTCCACGCGTGAGGCCGTACTTGCTTAAATTCTCACCGACTTTACGTTCCACGTAGTAGCTCATGCGCACCAAACGGGCCACGACCGAGATCGGTTTCGTGGACAATTCAGGCACTTGAGCCTTCCACTCTTCTTCCAAAGAGTCGACAAAGTCCTTCAAATTGTCGTTATAGAGCTGCATTCGTTTTACTTGACTCCCAAGTGTTTGACGGCAAGATTGTGATAAATATCAAATAATTCTTGCAGACGGAACTCTTCAAAGTCAAATTTTCCTTGATGATGGCCGGCTCGCAAATTCGATCCAATCACCACATAACCGGCTTTGCCTCCCTTATTTTGCACGCGACGCATGAGAATCGTTGCGTCGTCACTCCCGTTGAAATTCATGTAGTCCGCAATCTTGTCGCAATAAGCTGCACCCTTAGCAGCCTCAATAAAGTCATCGGCTACTTCTTGGTCAACCACAAAGTCAACGGCTTCGCCCATCACTTCGTAAGAAGCAGTGCAACCAAACATGGCTGCTGCACCGTTTACACGAGCGAGCGCTTCGTCAAACATGCATTGGTTAATGGTTTCGGTTTCTCCTCGCACTTCGACTTGCATTTCAGCCGTCGATGCAATCACGTTACGACCTTCACCGGCGCGCAAGTATCCGACATTCACACGCGTCATGCCCAAACCGTGACGGGGTAAGCCCATCAGTGCCAGGCTTGCGGTAGAGGCAGCCATTAATGCATTGCGCCCCATTTCAGGTTGCATGCCGGCGTGAGACGGTGTGCCTTTGAAACGGAAGTCAACCTTTGTCGTGCAAAGGAATTTTTCCGGTGCCACAGCCACTTCACCGGCAGGTACGTCACAACCCAAGTGACCGCAGTACAAGTAATCAACGTCATCCAAAATACCGCTTTCGGCCACCGGACGAGCACCGCGAACACCTTCTTCGGCCGGTTGAAAAATAAGCTTCACGGTACCACACAATTGATCCTTGTTGGCGGCAAGCCAAGAGGCCAAACCCATCATCACAGCTTGGTGACCATCGTGACCACAAGCGTGCATCATGCCGGGAACCTTAGATGCAAACCCTTCCTTGTTCGGAATGTGTTCTGGATCATCAGTTTCGGTTACCGGCACACAGTCCAACTCGCAGCGATAGGCTAAAACAGGACCAGGGCGACCGGTTTCCAAGATACCGACAACACCGGTTACCCCGTCCAAGCGAGCAAGAATGGTCGGATCAATATCCTTGTGTTGAGCCGCCTCCCAGGCGGCACTGACTTGGCGAGCCACCGCACCGCGGATAAAGTCGGCATTAACCACCTCACGACCGCATAAAACCTTAAAGCATCCCAAGCTTTCCAAGTGCTTAATCACACGGGCACTCGAAACAAACTCACACCATCCCGCTTCAGGCCAAGCATGGATTTCTCGACGCTTGGCAACCAACCAATCAAGGTTAATCGGTTCTTGATAAGTCATGGCAAAAACTCCTTTTGGCAAATTACACGTAACGGATGAACGAGATGATCATAACCGCAAAGAAACCAGAAAGCATCGGTACAGCAGTACGCTTGACCACTTCAAGAGGATTGGCGCGCACGGCAGCGGCCACAATAATCACCACGGCAGACACGGGCGAGATTGCACGAAACAAGTGGGAAGTACATTGCATCGGCAAAGCCACCATGATCGGGTCAATACCGGCTTTTTCCGCAATTTGCGGAATCAATTCGATAAAGCTGTAGAAAACCGCATTGCCCGAACCGCTGATAAACGTAATCAACGCCGTAATACCCGAGAAGGCAAACATCATACCGGTGCCAGCATTTTCAACCCCGGCGATTGAGTCCGAGATCATGTCAATTAAGCCCATGGCACGAAGACCTGCCACCATCGTAGAAGCGGCAACAATCAACACAACCACTTGCGAGAAGCCATCACCCATGCCCTTGAAGAAGAGGTTAGCATCCTTCATTCCTTGCTTAGCACCGCCTTTACGAGCCAATTCGCAGACAAAAGCCAAAGCAAAGCTAAAGAGCGTGATTTCCACCAAACCGACTTTGGCTTGACGAAAGAAGAACCAGAAGAAGAACACCAAAATCAAAGGTAACACAGGGAATAAAGCATACCAAACCGGCACACCAGTCAAATCGCGATGCTTGAGCTTACTTTCGTCAATTTCGCCATACTCATGACCTTTTTGACGGTTATCCATGTACTTTTGCCAGAAAAAGTGCACGATACCCATGACAACGATGGCAGGAATCGTAATCGGAGCATGGTGGTAGAAAACGTAGTCCACAACGTGCTCAAAACCAAGCACCCTGGCGGCCACCACATTGTCACCGCCCAACGGCGTGGGCACAATCGTAGCTGTCGTTGCAATCACCCCGGCGGCAGTAAGTACGCTCATTTTCGCGGCACGAAGCACGGGATAAAGCGTTGCCATCAAAATAACAGCCAAAGACGCAGCACTCGGGATAATGATGGAGAGCATCGTACCGATCCAGAAAACAAGCGGCACGAGCACATAAGGCGAACGAATGCCCTCCAAGGGCTTACTTAACACACGAATGACCATGTCATTTGCGCCGATATGAGACATATAGGCCGCAAAGCCGAACAACGTCATAATAATGAGACCGGCATTGGAATATTGGCGAACAAACAAATCCTTGACCGCTTTAAAAGGATCTACCCAATTTAAACCCGAGGAGGCTTTTGCCGCAACGGCAGGGTATCCCATCAAAACGGCAATCACCAATAACACCAAGCCCGTGGCAAACAACACCACCTTGGCATCATAGTTTTTCGCAATGGCCCAACCAGCCAATATTAGCGCTACTACGCTGATCAGAAGTTCTATCATCCCGCTCTCCGGAAGAAAAAAGAGTTAAAAAACAAATAAAAAGGGTGAATATACGCAATCATTTCGCCCCTGACAATGCTTGGGACAACATAAGTTGCAAATTCAATCTCATTTATCTTTACACAAAGTATCTTCATGTGAAGATATTGTGTATAATACCCCCATCTAAAACTTTTTTGAAAGATTTATTTCATCCATGACTTCCGCCAAAGGTCTTTTATTAGCGGCGATAGCTGCTATTTTGTGGGGTAGTGCCGGAACGGCCCAAACGTTCATCACTCCAGAAACTCTCACACCTTTTTGGGTGGGGGCGTTGCGTTTGGTGTTTGCCGCCGTCTTTTTTAGCTTCTTGTCGTTTATCGGACCAAAGGCAAGTTCCAATCTCAGTACTACACCGAATTCGCGTCTATCCTATGGTGTACTTGTTGTCGCGGCCGGCGTTGCCATGGCATTTTTTAATATGCTCTTTTTCACCGGTGTTAAAGTGGCTGGTGTTGCCTTGGGCTCCTGCATAATTATCGGATCCGCTCCAGTGTGGGCCGGCATCCTCGAGACTATTGTTTTCCGTAAAAAACCAGCCCCTCTTTGGATCGTCGGCGTCCTGGTCGCAATTACGGGCGGCGTCTGGATGGCGGTCTCCCAAGCCGACAGCATCAGCGTCTCGGCTACAGGATTTATCATTTGTCTGGCCGCTGGTCTTTGTTACTCAAGTTACTCGCTTCTGGCTAAGGAACTTGTCAAACGAGTCAGCCCCTTGCGTGCCTCAACGCACACGTTTATCACCGCAATGTGCGTAGCACTTCCGGCCGCTTGGATCATGTCCGGCATCCCCGTGATTGTTACAAGAGATCTTATCGTCGTGCTTTACCTCGGTCTTATCGTCACCGGTGTGGCCTATCTGCTCTACAGCACGGCACTGAAAACAGTTCAAGTCTCCACCTGTGTTGCTTTAGGCTTACTCGAACCCGTTACCGCTTTCATTTTGGCCGTTGTCGTTGTCGGAGAAAATGTCAACGGATGGGCTGCTATCGGTTTGGTTATCATCTTGACCGGTCTTACCATTGTGATGCGCTCCGAGCAGCAATCCGTTAAACCAAACAATAAAAAAGACAACTCGAACACAAACGGCTATGCTTTGGATAGTTCCGTTTAGCTTGAGGAGATTGCTGTGAACGAAAAGTCTTTTCCTATGGTCCGAGAAGTCCCGTATATGGGAGTAATTTGGGCCGTTTACGAAGCCAGCAAATTAGGCTACTACAACGGGCACCCCGATTGGTGCAATCTCGGACAAGGGCAGCCTGAAGTGGGCGAAATGCCGGGTAGCCCTGAGCGCATCATGACGATTGAGCTTGCCCCTGAAGACCATGCTTACGGTCCCGTCGGCGGCTCTTTGGAAGTTCGAGAAGCCGTTGCCCGCCTTATTAATACTCAATATCGTCAAGGCAAAATGCCCTACGGGCCTGAAAACATCAGTTTTGCAGCCGGCGGCCGATTAGCCCTGACTCGTTTGTACACGATTCTTGCTGACGGCAGTCGCATTGCATACAAAAACCCCGATTACACGGCTTACGAAGACTATTTACACGGGATCCGTAATCGTTGTGTACTTTTGCCTATCAATACAACCGAAAAAGACCACTTCCGCATATCGGCCGAACGTTTATCCCAATTCATTCATAACGAAAAGATCGATGCATTCATCTTCTCCAATCCGTGCAATCCGACCGGAGAGGTCATTGAAGGAGATGTCTTGAAGAGGTACGTAGAGTGCGCTCGTCGTGAAAATTGTTTGATGGGCAGCGACGAGTTTTACTCACACTTCATTTATAACGAAGACGGTTCTGCTGCCGGTGGTCCGGTCTCCATGTTGCAATACGTCGAAGACGTGGAAAAAGACCCTGTTGTCGTGTTTGACGGCCTCACGAAGAGTTTCAGGTACCCGGGCTGGCGTGCCGGCTGGGCAGTGGGGCCGAGCTACATCATCGAACAGCTCAATCGTGCGGCCAGTGCCGTTGATGGTGGTCCATCCATGTTGGTGCAACGTGCGGCACTTCAAGTTTTAGATCCTGAACGTGTCTCTCGCGACATGAAGGCTCTTCGCATTCATTTTGCACAAAAGCGCCGCGTCTTACTGGAAGGGCTCAAATCTGCCGGCATCACGGTTGCCGATGCCCCCCGCGGAACCTTCTACATTTGGGGTTCTGTCGAAAAATTACCGGCACCCTTAAATGATGCTGATGCATTTTTCCACGCCTGTTTGAAAAAGCACGTCATGACCGTGCCGGGACACTTCTTTGACATTCGTCCCTACCGTACACGGCCCGCTGAAGAACCCTTGCGTCACTGGGTGAGATTTTCCTATGGACCGGATATGAGAACTGTGCAAACAGGCGTTGATCGTATCCGAGAGCTGATTGCCGGCGCTTAGCCCACACTGGGTGCCGTCTAGGCCCCCGATTTCGGAAGAAATCGGGGGATTTTTTATCCTAAAAAATCAGCTGGTTAGATATCAATCCACGCCTTATTTGACAGTCCATTCGTTTTAGATTGACTTTCTGATGACCAACAAACTTGACCATATTTTGGCGATTGAAGTCAAAGCTGGAGGGGGCAGGAATGATTATTTCCGTCATCTTCACTAGTTGCAAGAACTCATTGGGAACGGATACCCTTATAGGCATTGTCCTGTTTTCTAGGATCCCAATTCGATTGGGATGACAGAATTGCTTTTACTTCCGATGGCTTCTATGTGGCCCGACTTCTCTAAATAGCAAACACTCTGGAAAGTCTCAAACTCAATAGCATCTAACATGATGTAATGAACTCATGCTAAAAACAAATCGGCCGAGTCAACATTTAGAATCCTCTCGTTTTTCTTAGGGATGCAAACAGTTAACTCTTTGCACACTTTTCTTTTTCAACACTTCTACAATCATCCTATCTGTCGTTACTGCTATTTAAGGAGCTCACAATGAGTCAGTACATCCAAGACATGATTCAAACCCGCCGCACGTTGCACCGTCGTCCCGAAGAAGGATGGACAGAATTCGAAACGATGTGGCACGTCTGTAGCCACCTTGATCAATGGGGAATCCCCTATTTGACCGGTACCAAAGTCATCAACACAGAGTTTGTAATGGGTCGTGATGAAACGCTTGTCAAAGACGCCATTGACCGCGCTCTCAAACATGGTGTCCCGCAATCTTTCATTGATAAGACTGAAGGTTACACCGGCGCAGTTGCCATTATCGACACGGGCCGTCCTGGTCCTACGACCGCTTTCCGCTGTGACATGGATGCTCTTCCCGTTCGCGAATCTCAAGACCCGTCTCATGAACCGGCTAGACTCGGCTTTGCCAGCGAACGCCCGGGCTTCATGCACGCCTGCGGCCATGACGGTCACACCGCCGTAGGTTTAACGGTTGCTCACTGGCTTTGGGATCACAAAGATGAGCTTTGCGGCAAATTTAAGATTCTTTTCCAACCAGCCGAAGAAGGCGTCCGAGGTGCTCGCCCCATGAGCGAATCCGGTATTTTGGACGACGTCGATTGGTTTGTTGGCAGTCACGTGGGCGGCGCTTTTAAGAGCGGCGAAGTTTGCGTACAAGACGGCGGCTTCTTAGCATCGACCAAGTTTGATATCACGTTTACGGGCTTAGAAGCTCACGCTGGCAATGCTCCGCACCTCGGTCACAATGCCTTGGTTGCAGCCGCTTGCGCCACTATGATGATTCAAGGAATTCCCCGTCACGGCGATGGTGACACACGAGTTTCGGTCGGCAAGTTAGTCGCAGGCGAAGGTCGCAACATCATTGCTCGCAATGCCGTCATGCAAATGGAAGTTCGCGGTCAAACACAAGAAGTCAATGACTTCATGGCTGAAAACGTCGAACACATCATCGAAGGCGTTGAAAAAGCCTATCAAGTCACCGCTGATATCAAACGTGTCGGAGAATCCTCCACGCTCGTGCTCTGCCCGCCTGCCATGGATAAGCTCGAAGAAGCTATGCGTAATGTTAAAGGTATCAAGATGATGCCGCGCTATCATGGAGCTGCCGGCTCTGAAGACTGCTCTTGGCACATTCGTCGCGTGGCCTCACACGGCGGTCAAGCGGCATTCTTCCTTTATGGTTGCGAACACAAGGGACACCACCGTCCGGACTTTGACATCCAAGATGAAAAGAACCTTCCGACGGCCTTTAATATCTTTGTGGAATTTGCCAAGCTTGTAAACGGTCAAAACCGCTAATATTTGAGTCTTTTCGACAACCGCTATAATCAAATCCATCGGCGGATTTTCCCGCCGACGGATTTTTCTTTTTCTGCCGTTGCCATGATCGACTTTCATCACGCATTGTATGCGCAAGTCAAAGAGAGACTTCGCAACAAAATCCAGGAAGGTACTTGGACTCAGGGCCAAATGATTCCTAACGAATTGGAGTTGGCTGATTTGTTTCAAGTTAGCCAGGGTACTATTCGACGAGCACTCAAAGAGCTTGTCAACGAAGGCGTTCTTATTCGCATTCAGGGCAAAGGCACTTATGTGGCCAGTTTTACTCAAAACGTCAATACATTGCGCGAACGCATTAATTGGTTTTATCCCGATGATCCCGAACTCGGTGCTGCCGTTATGAACCTCGTTGATTTTGAGGTAGTTGACCACATTCCACCTAAAATAGCCCGTTTAATCGAATGCTCTGAAAACGAAAAACTTTTCCATATTCGGCGTGAGCTTTCCTATCGAAAACTTGACAGTGTTTGTGGCTTTGACGACATATTCCTTCGTGTCTCGGATTTTCCCAACTTGACGAAAGAGTTTTTTACGGATCCCCAATTTCAGAATCCGTACATGATCTACCAAGAAAAATTCGATCACTTTATTACCAACATGGAAGACAAAGCAAAAGCGGTGTTCCTCAACCCAGAACAAGCGGCTAAAGCCCAAGTTCCTTGCCCCTATCCGGCCATTTGCCTACAACGCCGCTCTTTTACGATTTCCGGTCATCTATTGGAATTGCGCTTCATTGTCAACGTTACGGACTATCAGTATCTGCGCCTTCGCAGTGCCGAGCAGCATTAAAAAAAGCCGTTTGGGCCTGACCGCAAACGGCGTAATTGACTCTTGGGGATTTTCCAAAACTAAAGACAAATCGTGCCTACGCCACCCTCTATGGATATCTTCGTGTTATAGCGATCCGACAAATTTTGCAAGTAACGCAACGTGTCTTCATCGCCCGACAAACGGGGAAGTCCCCTTTGCGAACGAGGAGCGTTCATCGCCAAATCGATCGGATACAGCTGTACTTGCGTTAAAAGCCCATCCTCAATCGTCCATCCTGCCATCACTGCTCGCCAGATGTTCGGCATCACAGGGAAACCGATCGTGTTATTACGGCTTCGGTTGTCCATATAAGCGCCGACTTTCATATCGGTTGGCAGATGTTGCTCCTTATAAGCATCATGAGGTTGAAGCAACGTTGTTTCCGTTTCAAAGATGAAATTGCCCAAGCTGTAGAAAATAGCTCCACCCTTGTAGATTTCAATACCACGCAACTCATGGGGGCCGTGACCGATAACAACACTGGCTCCGGCATCTATACAAGCATGCGCAAACGTTTCATGAAATTGCGCTGCTTGAGTTGTGTCCTTTCCTGTCATTTCGTGCACGTGCAAGCTCACCAACACAATGTCGGCCTGACGACGCGCCTCTTTAATTTCCTCAACAATGCGCTCCATGTCGCCAGCATGCGGTACCGTTTCAATGAATTCATTGTTATCAAGGACAAACTTCATCTTGCCAAAAGGAAGACTGCCCGGCGCAAAAGGCGGCAGATAGCCGCACTCAATTTTTTGCTCCACAGGCCAATTGACAAGCGTCACGCGAGCCAATTCTTTGACCATGTCAAAGTGTGCTTGATTGACGTGATAAATCGTTGAGTATCGAAGCGGATTTAAACCCGGTCGACCGATAACTTCTCCACTGTGAGCGCCAGCTCTTGCCGCAGGATCAAATGAGCTCGTTACACCAATCATGGCCACACGCGCTTCTTTTGTTTCTAAGTAACATGGACGCGAAGCTTCCTGCAGCGTCATGCCGGTACCGGCAAAAAGCATTCCACGCTCCTTGAGATGCTTAATCGTTGCTACGATACCACCTTGACCGTAGTCTCCGGAGTGATTGTTAGCCGTATTAAAAATATTAAAACCGAAAGCCTTCATGTCATCTAATTTTTCAGGCTCTGTCATCGCCCATGTACCACCGCTAGCAGCAGCTGGATAGCCTTCTTGATTGTGGAAAGTTTGCTCAAGATTGGCAAAGCGCACATCATGACTGGCGATAAGCTCTTTTACCTTGTCATAACCCTCATAGCCGCCTTCGGCAATGTGTCGAGTGATGAAACTATCACCCGTAGCGATAAACGTAGTTTTCATAATCTTGCCCCTACAAATCGATTCACCGAGACCTTCGTCGGTTTTCTTTTGACTATATCAAAGCCTTTTTCTACCAGTCAGTTAACTGAGTTACTTTGGAAATGCGACCCCACTTGCCTAACCTTGATACCAAACACAATCTATTTTCGCGAGGAGCAAAGATGTGGGATGTTTTACTGAAAAACGGTCATGTGGTCGATCCCATCAACAACCGAAACGGCGTGATGGATGTGGCCATTGAAAACGGGAAAATCGCCGCTGTCGGAGAAAACCTCTCCGGCAAAACCAAAACTGTAGAAGACTGTATGGGGCGTTATGTGTTTCCCGGCATTATTGACGCACACATGCATTTAGGTTCGGTTTACGGTTCGCCTTATGGCTCTCGCATGACTGCCCTAGCCGGTATTACAACCTGCTTGGATATGGCCGGCCCATTAGCAGAACTTTTAAACGACGGACACAAAACCGGAGCCGGCCTTAACGTGGCGATTGTCGATCGGATGGAACCCTCAGAACTCTGGGGTACTGACACGCCGAATCGCTCGCAAATTGAAAGTTTCATTGACTCTCAAACTCAAGGTGGTGCAATCGGCGTCAAGCTTGTCGGCGGGCACTGGCCTCTGTCGGCTCAGGCCTGTCGCGACACCATCGAACTTTGTAACGACAAAGACGTTTATGTTGCTTGGCACGCCGGTACCACCACGGCGCACTCGGATATTCTCGGTATGAAGCAAGCGGTGGAAATCACTGGCGATCTCCGACTGCACTTAGCTCACATAAATTCTTATTGTCGCGGTCGCGTTTGGGCTGCTGATAAAGAAGCCAATGAGGCCTTGGATTTATTGCGCGCTCATCCGCGAATCTGGTCAGAAGCCTATCTCAGTCCTTTAAACGGTACCCATTTATCGTGTGACAAAGACGGCAATGTTTTGGACTTTGTCACCCGTACCTGTTTGGAAATTTTTAGTTTACCAGTCAGTGCCGAAGGTATTCGCGAAGCATTCCGACGTCGCATTCTCATCACTCTCAAAGACACAGGCTACATCACCGATATCCTGGAAGGCTTGGACGCCATGCAGTACTGGGAAAAGATGGGGACGACAAATGTAGTCGGTTGCTTCCCAGTTAACGCAGCCGTATCTCGTCTGATGCTCGCCAGCGCCAAGCGTGAAGATGGCACGTTCGTCGTTGATGCTATGTCTACCGACGGTGGATGCATCCCGAGAAACGTCATTATCCCGATGGGACTGGCCTTGGTGAAATTCGGTGCCATTACTCTGCCGGAATTTGTCATGAAAGCCAGCACCAACGCTGCCCGTCACTTACGACTGTTTGACCGCGGCCACCTCTCCGAAGGAGCAGTTGCCGACATCACAATCGTTGACAAAGAAAGCCATGTGGCTGTCGAAACCTTTATTGACGGGCGCGTCAATATGAAAGACGGACGACTCTATGGCTCCGACATGCGCATTATCACGACCGATCGTGGTCAAAAAGCTCTTCAGGACAAGGGCTACGAAACGATCACGATTGATCTGTCTGAAAACGAACCGGCTCGTCTGAAACTTTAAAGGAACACTCTTATGACAATCACTGCTTGGTTAGCCGTTGCCGCTATCGTCGCCGTCATCGTTGCACTCATTAAAAAGTGCGAAGTACGCGTGACTTTGCTGAGCGCGGGTATCTTCCTGTGCCTGATTTCCCTGCAACCCATGGCCGCTTTCAATCAATTTGCCAAAATGATGACAAGCGCCACACTGGTTAAAGCCATTACGGCAGCCATGGGCTTTGCATTTTTGGTGAGTTTTACCAAATGTGACCTCCATCTCGTCACATTACTTTCTGCTCCTCTGAAACGTTTAGGTGTGCTACTAATTCCTGCATGTACGCTCGTGACATTGGTCGTTAACACAGCCATTCCGAGTGCCTCGGGTTGCGCGGCCGCTGTTGGTGCTACGCTTATCCCCGTAATGATCCGTGCAGGCATCAAACCCGTCGGAGCGGGCGCTGCCGTATTGGCCGGTACCATCGGCTCATTTTTAAACCCCGGCTCACCGCACCAAAATATGGTGGGCTCCTATGTTGGCATCTCCGGCATGGAATTCATTTTGCAAAATATGACAACCTACATGGTACTGTGGGCTATCAGTGTCGTGATGATCACGGTGACGGAATTTATCCTTAAGGACCACAAAGGCGATGGCGTCGTAGTCGGCCAAACTCAATTTGGCGAAACGGTCACCAAGGTGAACTTACTGTATGCCATTGCACCTTTGGTACCACTCGTGCTTTTAGTCCTCGGCAACACTTCGATGCCCGCTTTGAAAATGGGCGTTGCGCAAGCAATGGTTATCGGTGCAATCTATACGATTATTGTCACACGCTCGAACCCGGCTAAGGCCACCGGTCAATTCTTCACCGGTTGTGGTAAAGGCTTTGCCGACGTCGTCAGCATCATTGTGTCGGCAAGCGTTTTTGCCATCGGTTTGCAAACAGCCGGACTTGTCAACGTTTTAATTGATGTACTTAAAGAGTCCAACGAATACGCTAAATGGGGCGGCGTGTTGGGACCGTATTTAATGGCCATTTTAGTGGGCTCGGGAGACGCTGCAACCATGGCCTTTAACGAAGCAGTTACGCCGCACGCAGAAAGTTTCGGCCTAAGCATTGTTAGCCTCGGAAACCTTGCTTATGTTGCCGGTGCTTTAGGTCGCACCATGAGTCCGATTGCCGGTGTGGTGATTGTTATTTCCGGGCTTTGTCAAGTCAACCCCGTTGAAATCGTCAAGCGAACCGCTCCTGGCATGATTGTAGGAGTCATTACCTTATTACTTTTCTTCTAATATCGACCTTCCTCAGCCTATCGCATTGCCGACATTAACCACGATGTCGGCAATGTTCTTTTTCGTTCTACGTAAATTAGGCAATAATTTGCGATCAATCCCATCACTTTGTTTCTCAGCACCTGAAAACTCTTGGCGACCAATTAATCCCCGTAGAATTATTATTCGCTCATCTAGTAACCATTAACTAGATTCAAAAAACATTTTTGAATCTTGCGCATCAACCTCAAGAGTGATCGAAAAAATCAATCCATACCTCTGAAAGGACCTGCTTCCATAACTCTCACGTTCTGGGCATCGATTGCGATTGTAATTGCCACCATCTACGCCTTAGCCCGCCGATACGAAACACGCTTGGTTTTGTGAATCTCCAGTTTAGTAATGTGCGCCATCGCAATGGATCCGATAGCTGCTTTCGATCAGTTTGCCCAATCCATGACTTCGGGCGGTTTGATTCAATCAATCTGCTCTGCAATAGATTTTGCTTTCTTGGTTCGCTGCACTATCTCGTGCAATTGTTAACCCGCCCGATGAAAAGCTTAGGCCTTTTCTTTATCCCCAGGTGCGTACTTTTACCTCCTTAAATGAGCGATATTCAAGTAGACGCTTCGGGAGGTATCGATCACGTGAACATTCTCTCTGCCATTGCTCCACCTGTCCTGTTGACCATTTTGTTGCTCAGTAACACTTGCGTTCCCGCCGTCAAGATAGGTGTGGCACAAGCCATGTTAATCGGTACGGTCTACAGGATGATTGTCACTCATTGCCATCCGCCAAAAGTCTTTACGAGCTTCTTTGACGGCACCGGTAAGGGGTATGCCAACATTCTCGGTATCACCATCACCGCCGGCGTTTTTGCTACTGCTCTGCATGAAATGGGGGTAGTTAGTGCTTTGATTGAAGCATTAAAATTTGCCCGCGTAGGTGCTGCCTTAGGTACGTTCGTCATGACCGTGTTAAACAGCTCCGATGAGGCCGTCTTTGCATTTAATGAAGCCGTGACGCCGCACGAGTCTCAATTGAGCCGTACAATGAGCCCGATTGCCGTTGTTGTGATTCTTTTGGACGATATGGCAAGCGTTTCTCCCCTTGACTTGGTCAAACGTACGTCCATTCCGACGATTGTCACCTGGTTGGTGTTGATCTTGGCCTTCCAAAAATTAGGGAGCCACTTCAAAAGTGTGACTCCCCAAACGCAATCTTTACATTGTCAGGCAAGTGTAAACTTGCCCGCTTTTTTGGTAAACCACCTACTGTGTTGGCAACTTTCTTTCGAACTTCCGGCAGAAATATGCCGCAATCAACCCCATAGAACTGATTGCCATCGCGGTGTAATAAGCGGCTTGATACTGTCCATCTTGGACAGTCAATTGAATAATATTGGGTCCCAAGATACTGGCCACCGAAAAGGCCAATGCCAAAATCCCGTAATTCATACTAGCATTGCGCGGCCCAAACTGTTCTGCCGTGTAGCTTGGAAATACACCTACACAAGAACCAAAACAGGCTCCAATACAAATCAACCCCGTAAAAAAGAGTCCGCTTTGTCCCGGTGCAGATAAACTCAAAAAGAACAGTCCTACAATGGCAAGCATTACCGAGATCATCAGTGTATTTACTCGACCAATTTTGTCGGACAACGCTCCTGCCAACAATCGAGCTGAAGTATTCGCTAATGCCAAAATTGATACTGACAACACGGCCAACGCTAACGGCAAATGAACTTGCTCTCTAGCAATACTGACTGTTTGAGAAAATAGCATCAAAGGCGAAAGCGTACCTACAATAAACAAAGCAAACATCGCATAGAACCGCGGGGTCTTAATCATTGCTTGCCAATTCAACTCATCGGTCATTTGAGCCGACACGGCCGAGCCTGTTTTTCCCAACGCCTTTGAGGAAACTAACGAAGCCGCCGTCCAAATAATGATTAAACAAGCTACCGCAAAAATCTGCAATGTGACTATGATTCCAAATTGCTGTGCTAAGTAATTTGCCAGCGGAGGCAAACAGACCGAACCAATTCCATAGGAAGTGCCCACGGATCCCCCGGCCAAGCCTCGCATCTCGGGAAACATTTTTACCGCAGAAGAAACTGTCGCAATAACGCAGGCACCAGACCCCATCCCCAAGCAAATGCCGTAGCCGATCAAAAGTAGCGATGAATCCGTACTCAAACTCATCAGGAAATAGCCCAAAGCAGAGACTGCGCCACCGACAACCAAAACGATGCGAGGGCCGAATCGATCGTTTAAATAGCCTGCGGCGACCATCGAAACGGGATTACAAGCTGCCCCAATACTAAAAACAAACGTCAACGACGACGCCGTGACAGTTATTTGAGAAATCAAACTATAGTGCTCGGCCAACCAACTCGAGTACACACTCCAAGCATAAAAAGACCCTAGTGAAAAATTCACGAGCCAAAACAATGCCAAATAGAACCAGCGGCGATCCAAAGCCATGTGTAAAACTCCTAGAAAAACTTTTAGATATGTCCACACAATCATAGGGTGTGGGAAGGCTGACGTTCTGAACTCAGTTAACTGATTGAACAACTCAACAAATCTGGAAAAAGAAACAAAAAAACTTTCATAAAATTCAACAAGATATGAAAATCAATAGTACAAATCATCTAGATAGTTAACTGATACCCGACTTAGCATCATCCCCAGCTGCACCAAAATTATTTCCGTATGAAAATAGTTCATGTCGTTTGTTTTGAGTTGCAAACGAACAATTCAACTCTTTTGTTCATCTCCGGACAATCTGCCTCAAATAGATTATCCGGGCTGGAGACTTCTATGACCAATTGCAAAAAGGTAGCACTTGCAGTCAGTTCCGCACTTGCGTTCTCCTTCGCTATGTC
The DNA here is from genome assembly GCA_900553105.1 of uncultured Sutterella sp. Classification (GTDB taxonomy): domain Bacteria; phylum Pseudomonadota; class Gammaproteobacteria; order Burkholderiales; family Burkholderiaceae_F; genus Aphodousia. The sequence continues at coordinate 16,898 of USCE01000002.1, read as the reverse complement.
AGCAGCCAATGCTGCCGATGTGACGATTTATGGTAAAGCTGAGGTTGCTTTCCACTATCAATACAAAGACTTCAAAGACGCCAAGTCTGACAGTCAATTCTCGATGGATAATTCCGGTTCCCGTTTTGGCTTAAACATCAATGAAAAAATCAATGATGATTGGTCTATTAAGGGATACTTGGAAAACGGCTTTAACATTGATGACGGTGGTTTTACCACTTCCGGTACGCTCTTTGATCGTCGATCCGTTCTTGCCGTGAAGTCCAACACCTATGGTGAATTCGGTTTTGGCCGTATGGGCTCTGTTGTATCAACTTTCTCTCCGTACGGTCGCGGCTTAAGTATGCTTGACCCGTTTGAAACCGGCTATACAAGCGAGTATTCCATCTCCGGAGCATTCTTAAATGACCCACAACGCTCCAACAACAATATTGCTTGGACCTCTCCTAAGTGGGGTGGCTTGCAATTGGCTGCTAGCTATAGCTTCGCCATGGACGCTCAAGAAGAAGTCAGCTATGACGACAATACCCGCTTAGCAGCTGGTTTGGTATCTTATCAAGCAGGCCCTGCATTAATTATCTTGGGCGGTTCTATCACGCGCTGGAGCAATAAGACTGGTACCGATGCTGGTTATGATGGTAACGTTGAACGCAACGATACGAAGCAAGTTACATTTGGCGTGAATTACGCAGCCACAGACAACTTAAAACTCTACGCCGCCGCTCAATGGATGAAAGATGCTCGTACATACCGTTACTGGCGCGCCGACGAATTTAATTCGGAAAAAGGCTCTGAAGCTTCTGAAAACGGTATCGATGGAATGAACTACTTGGTCGGTTTCCGTTATATGCCCACGGGCAACACGACTTTGATCGGCTCTTATCGCTACTTTGATGGCGAACAAGAAGTCGAGGGCGGTGCAGACCTTGAAGGTAAGTCTCATAGTGTTGCCTTCGGTGTTGAATACGATTTGTCCAAGACGGTCATGGTGTCTGCGGTTGCTAGCTACCGTAAGTTAGAAGACCAAATGGTTATCGAAAACAATGGTCTTGAAAACTACTGGACAGCCATGGTCGGTCTGCAAAAGTGGTTCTAAATTAACAGCAGCTTAGCCGATCAGTCTTAAAGCACGATCGGTTACTATCGGCGCGGTCTGGCCGCAGATCGCGCCGATTTTATGGATACCCTCGGAGACTACCCTTATGAAAATCCTGACCCAATATACCGACGAAATGGTGCAAATGCGCCGTAGCATTCACCAAAAACCTGAAACCGGTTGGACGGAATTTCGCACCACGGCTCTCATTGTCCGTCGTCTAAAAGAACTTGGATTCAATGTGCTTCAAGGCACTGCCGTTATCAATCCCGACTTCGTCATGGGGCGCTATGACACAGAGGTCAAGCTTGGCATCAGTCGTGCTCTTGAGGCCGGCATCTCCCAAAAAGAGATTGATGCAACCGGCGGCTACACGGGCGCAGTCGGCATTTGGGAAACAGGTCGTCCGGGCCCCGTCACGGCCTTGCGATTCGATATTGATGCGCTTTACGTACCCGAAACGCAATGTTCGGACCACTTACCTCGTCAACTAGGCTTTGCAAGCGAGTACGACGGCGTCATGCACGCTTGTGGGCACGACTGTCATGCCGCAATCGGCCTGTCTTTGGCTCACTGGATCGTCGATCATGCCAATACACTTTGCGGTACGATCAAGCTTTTGTTCCAACCGGCCGAAGAAGGCACGCGAGGAGCTCGTGCAATGGCCGAAAGCGGCATTGTTGACGATGTTGACATTCTTTTCGCCAGCCATATCGGTTGCACGCCCAAACTTGGGTTTGTGACCGTAACCTCCCCGGGCTACAACGCCACGATCAAATTTGACGTTTCCTTTACCGGTAAACCCGCTCACTCAGTTGCCAATCCACAAGATGGACGCAACGCTTTAATGGGAGCTTGCCATACCGCTGTCATGGTCGGTAGCCTCCCCAGGCACGGCGCTGGCCTTACCACAGTCAGTTGCGGCAAGATCGTTGCCGGTGAAATGCGCAATGTTGTCCCCGTGCACGCCAACATGCAAATGGAAGTGCGCGGCGCAACCGATGAACTCTGCCAATATATGTTTGAGCAAGTTGAACGTTGTGTGAAAGCTAACGCTGAAGCCTTTGACCTTCAATACGAAGTTAAAAAAGTCGGAGAAGCCCTTACGATGCATCCCGATGAAGACTTGGCCCAATTGATCGAGCATTGTGCCGCAGAAGTCGTCGGTGCAGACCACGTTGACTACTACAGTGAAAGAGGCGGTAGTGAAGACGTCACCATTTTGATGAAGCGTGTACAAGCTCACGGTGGCAAGGCCGCACACTTTTACTACGGAGCCGACCATAACGGACAGCATCGGTCTGACTTTGACCCCGATGATGTCAAAAGTATGCCAGTAGGCTTTACCGTACAGACGAAATTGCTTGAAGCAACTAATGGCGTGAAAGAAGACTAAAGCGGAATCTCATGGTTAACCCTCGGTCTGCTATCTGATATCGATTGGGGAACTTCCCCAATCGATCAATCGGAGACAAAACGTTACGATAGTCTCACACCAACCCCTTTTATAGGACAAAGAAAATGACTCTGACATTCTGGGCTGCGATTGCCATCGTCATCGCCACCATCTATGCCCTGGTTAAGCGCTACGAAACACGCTTAGTCTTGTGCGTTTCGGGTCTTGTGATGTGCGCCATCGCATTAGACCCGATGGAAGCTTTTAACCAATTTGCCAAGTCCATGACCACAAGCGGTTTGATCCAGTCAATCTGCTCGGCAATGGGCTTTGCTTTCTTGGTGAGCTACACCAAAGCCGATATTCATCTCGTGCAATTGTTAACGCGACCGATGAAAAGCTTAGGCCTTTTCGTCATTCCCTGTTGCACCATTTTGACCACGGTCATTAACGCTGCCATTCCGTCTGCTTCGGGTTGTGCAGCAGCCGTCGGTGCAACGCTTATTCCGTTGATGATTCGCTCGGGTATCACGCCCGCCGGTGCTGCCGCCGCCGTCTTGGCCGGTACGTACGGCTCTAACTTCAACCCCGGTGGTGCTCACCAAGTGATGATTTCCGGCATGGCTGGCATTGAACCGATGGAATTCATCATCATAAACGCACACATCTATGCCACGCTGTCCTTAGTGGGTGCGATTGTGATTACCGCTGTTGAATACGTGCTCAAAGACCACAAGGGTACGGGTGAAATGGGTGATATTCAAACAGACGCCTCAGGCGGCATCGATCGCGTGAACATTCTCTTTGCTATCGCTCCGCTGGTTCCGTTGACCATTTTATTGCTCGGTAACACTTGTGTTCCCGCCATCAAAATGGGCGTGGCACAAGCCATGTTAATCGGTGCTGTTTACACGATGATTGTTACCCGTTGTGATCCGCAAAAGGCCTTCACAAATTTCTTCGACGGTGCCGGTAAGGGTTACGCCAACATTCTCGGTATCATCATCGCTGCCGGCGTTTTCGCTGCCGGTCTACGTGAAACGGGTGTGATCGGTGCTTTGATTGAAGCTTTAAAGAGCGCCAATGAATTTGCCCGCGTCGGTGGTGCCTTGGGTACGTTTGCCATGTCCGTGTTAAGCGGTTCCGGTGACGCTGCCACCTTCGCTTTTAATGAAGCTGTGACACCTCATGCTGCTCAATTTGGCATGACAATTACCGAACTCGGTAACACGGTGATGTGCGCCGCTCAATTGGGCCGTACAACGAGTCCGATTGCCGGTGTGGTGATTTTGCTGGCTGGTTTGGCTCGGGTCTCGCCTTTGGATTTGGTCAAACGCACGGCCGTTCCAATGGTATGCGCCTGGCTCGTATTGATCCTTTTCTTCTAAGCAACAAAGACTCTGGAAAGTAATTTTCTAAGCTTTTATCCCTGAAGAGTTTGGGCAAGTCTTTTACCGAGACTTGCCCATTTTTTGGCTTGAAAGTTAGCGTTGGAGACTTTCAACAACTAGGTTCGATACTCAAAATGACAACGATTCGTTACGGTCACAAGATAACGCAACTCGACCAAATTGTCGTTTACATCAAAGGACTGACGCTGCGTAATAATCGCTGGATAAGGGGGAGTAACACCGGCAAGTTTGGCTTGCTCGGAATTTAATAAACAAGCCTTGAGATGATCAATCATATGGAAAATCAGAACACCATCGTTGCGTTGGTAAAACGCATACAAACTGCGCTTTCGACCTTGAAAAGTTTCCTGTGTCAGATTAGGGAAAAATTTTTTGCGTAAGAAAAGCTCATCGAATGCGTCAACGATTTCATCTTGTCCTTGCAATCTTGCGTAATGAAGCCGTTTGATATGAATGATATCTTCGTTTGGGTCTTGTATATTCATCAGCCTGAGCACACGCTGCGACGGTTTAATGACTTCAAAGTGCGTCATTTTCTTCTTGGTATTCCAAATCTCATCGCTGTCGTCCGGACTTACATGCACAAATTTATGGCAATAATGGATGGGATCGGCATTAAAAACACTAATGAAAGTGCCTTTACCCTGTTTTCTCACCAAGATGCCGTCTGCAACCAATTCCGATAATGCACGTCTGATGGTGCCTTGACTGACGTGAAAGAGCTTCGCCAATTCAATTTCGTTCGGTAACGGCTCCTCCGCAGACCAATCCCCACTTTGAATCTTTTGGAAAATGGAGTTTTTCGTTTGTTCGAAAAGCGGGATACGAATCGGGATTGACTTATGGTCAGAGGGAGGAAAAAAGACATCGAAGTCGTTCATGATTACTACCTTTCAAACGAGATTCTCGTCCATTGTACGGTTACGATTGTGCTACACAAAACGGGCCTCTCAAAATTTGCCGTTCAACTAAGCAATCTTATTTATGCACCAATTAGGTATGTTTGCACAATAGCTTTAAATAGAAGAAATTCAGTTAAAGAACCAAGTATTAACCCTAACTTTAAAAGATTTCTACAAGGGCTATTCTGCTAATGAAGAAACGGAATCACCAACGATTCCGCAACTTTCTTTGTATTTATTTCCGGAGAAAAACAATATGTCTTATACCATTATTGTCAGCCTCGTAGTGGTCTGTTTGACGGTATATGGCCTGATCAAGCGCTACGAAACACGCATGGTGTTAATCGCAGCCGGCTTGGTAATGGCAATTCTGTCTCTAGAGCCTATGATGGCGTTCCAACAATTTGACAAGTCCATGACAAACCCGGCTCTTATTATCGCAATTTGCTCGGCCATGGGGTTTGCCGGTGTAGTGTCATTGACGGGTTGCGATGTGCAACTCGTTGCTTTATTGATGAAACCATTGCGCAGTATGGGGGTATTACTTTTGCCCGCTTGTATGTGCGTGGCTGCATTTTGTTCCATGGCAATTCCTTCGACCTCCGGTCTCGTTGCCGCCATCGGCCCGACAATGATTCCTATTTTGGTCCGCGCGGGCTTTCATCCGGCCATTGCCGCTGCAGCACTTGTTACTCCAATTTGGGGCGCTTTCTACAACCCTGGCGTCTCTCACAACGTGTTTGTGGCAAAACTCGCCAATATGGAAATCATGGATTTGATTTCGTTGATGTCCGGTAACGTCTTGATCATTATTGGCGTAGCTATTGTGGGATTAACCGCTGTTTGTATTCTCTACAAAGACTATAAGCCCACGTTAAAGAACAACGCTGTGGAAGGTAACGGTGCTCAAATGCAAGCGAGCAACTTACCTGAAAAGATCAATATTTTCTACGCCATCGCCCCGTTGGTACCGATCGCTTTGTTGTTGGTTTGCTCACTTTATTTGAATATCAAAATCAGTGTGGCCACCGCCATGCTAATCGGTTCTATTTACGCGTTAGCCGTTACGAGAACTAGCCCTGCTGAAGCTACAAAGAAATTCTTTGACGGGATGGGCAAGGGCTATGCAATGGTGCTCGGTATCATCATTGCTGCCGGCGTTTTCGCTGCTGGCCTGCGTGCTTGCGGTTTGATCGACATGCTCGTTGCGTTCTTACAAAACTCTAACGAATGGGCCAAAATCGGCGGTAGCATCGGCCCGTTTATTATGGGTGTGATGACCGGTTCCGGTGACGCTGCTGCATTTGCTTTTAACGAAGCCGTGACGCCTCACGCTGAAACGTTCGGCATGACCATTCCGGATTTAGGTTACTTAGCCGTGTTTGCCGGCGGCATCGGTCGCACCTGCTCGCCTTTGGCCGGCGGTGTGATTCTTGCCGCAGGTTTGGCTGGTATCAACCCGATGGAACTTGTAAAACGCACAGCTCCGGCATGTATTGTCATGTTGGCAGTCAGCTACGTCATGTTCTAACCTTTGACACAAATCCGCAATTTGGAGATTGAGCTCAATCTTCAAATTGCATAAAACTTTGATTTTTGAAGGAGCGATTCGAAATGATTTCTTTATCTGCATACATCCCTGAGATGCTTGAGACCCGCCGCCAGTTTCACCATCATCCTGAAATTGCCTGGACGGAGTTTCTGACCACGCAAACCATTGTCAAGCGCGTGCGCGAATTAGGCTTTAAGACGGTTGTCGGCAAAGCGCTTTTTGATGTTGAACATGCTTTCGGTCGCGATGAAGAAAAAATTCAAGCAGCCATGCAAGAAGCTCTCAAACTCGGCATGGATCCAGCTCTTTTAAAAGAACTCGAAGGCTTTACCGGCTGCTTGGCCATTTGGGAAACGGGTCGCCCCGGCCCCGTTACGGCGTTGCGCTTTGACATTGACTGCGTCAACGTTGAAGAAGACCATACCGATGCCAACGAAGCACATCGCGGTGGCTTTGACTCCGAGTGCTGCGGCTTAATGCACGCTTGCGGACACGACGCTCATGCTGCCATGGGCTTGGCTGTAGCTCACTGGGTTAAAGACAATGCCGAAGAACTTTGCGGTACGATTAAGATCGTCTTCCAACCTGCCGAAGAAGGTACCAAAGGCGCAGGCGGCATTGCCTACTCCAACAACCTCGATGACGTTGATTACATCCTGGGTGGCCATATCGGTGTATCGGCTCATTTGCACGAGGTCGGCATCATTCGTGCCGGCTTTATGAACACCACGAAGATGAATGCAACCTTTAAGGGCACGCCTGCTCACGCTGGCTCCAACGCCGAAAAAGGTCGCAATGCTTTAATGGCCGCGTGCAACGCTGCTATGCAAATGATGGGTATTGCCCGTCACGGTTCCGGCAACTCCAACGTCAACATCGGTACGATTCACGCCGGTGAAGGCCGCAACGTGGTCCCTGTTAACGCTCGCATGGAATTTGAAGTACGCGGCGAAACGCAAGAAATTAACCGCTACATGCAAGAAACTGCAGAACGTATGATTCGCGGTGCTGCTGAAAGCTACGGTGTTGAATACAAGATTGACATCGTCGGTATGGCCGTGGATATCCACTGCGATGCGGATTTGTCCGATATGGTTGCCGAAGTCGCCAAGAGCGTACCGACCGTACAAAAGGTCTTTGACATTGAAAAGTGCTCCGGCAGCGAAGACTTCTCGTTGATGGCCCAAAAAGTGCAATCGCACGGCGGCAAGAGCGCATTCTTCTTCTACGGTTGCAACCACCACGGACACCATCGTGCCGACTTTGAAATCCAAGATACCGAAAGCTTGCCTGAAGGCTTGGAAATCTGCGTGAAGATGGTTGAACGCTTAAATGGTAAAAAGTAATTATTAACCGTCTTTGACATACGGCCTTTCGACTAAATCGAAAGGCCGTTTCGTTTGGATTTAAATGATTTGTGCAAACGCGATACCGGCGAGCATCAACGGTACGTTAAACGCAACAAACGTAGGCACACAAGTGTCCCAAATATGATTGTGCTGACCATCCGCATTGAGACCGCTGGTGGGTCCCAAAGTTGAATCTGAGGCTGGACTTCCGGCGTCTCCCAAAGCCCCGGCTGCCGTAATCAGCAAAATGGTGGCTGGCGCGGAAAAACCTACGGCCGCACACAGCGGTACATAAATCACAGCCAAAATTGGCACAGTCCCGAAAGACGTCCCAATCCCCATAGTCACCAAAAGACCGATAGCGGTAATAATGGTTGCGGCTAATACTTTGTTAGAGCCGATATAAGGCACTACACCCTCAATTAATTCATTGACAGCGCCAGTCTCTTTGAGAATGGCTGCATAACCGCCAGCAATCAACATCACAAAAGCAATAAAACCCATCATCGAAATGCCGCCAGTTACGTGAGAGTCGAGTTCGACCAATTTAAAAGCTCTTCCAGCGATCATCACCGTTAACCCCATGAGCGCTGCCAACGGTAAAGACTCCAACATAATCTGAACGACAACGGCCAAAATAATGGCCAAAAGCGTTACCCAGTGTTTGACGGTCAAATGTTGATCAACGAGCGCTGTTTGCTCTTGCAAAGCCCCAAAGCAATCTTCTCGATAAGTTCTGGGACGACGAAAAAGCACCAGCACACAAAACAAAAGACCGGCCAACATCGACAACCCTAAAATCCATGCCACGCTAGCTACGTCGCTTACTGTTGTCGGCATGCCGCTCGAAGTCATACTATCTGCCACAATACCTTGGAAAATCAACCCGAAACCAACCGGCAGGGAGATATACGGAGCCGTCAATCCAAAACCTAGTGCACAAGCCACCGCCCGACGATCCAGCTTCATTTTGTTCATCAAGACCAAAAGCGGAGGAATTAAAAGCGGAATGAATGCAATGTGTACGGGCACAACGTTTTGCGACAGACAGGAAATGCCCGCGATGGCCAAGCAAAATACCACTGGGCGAGTCGCTAAATGACGACTCAAACTGTTGACCAAAACCTGCATCAAACCGGTCTTTGCAATAGCAACGGCAAATGTTCCTAGCAAAATATAAGAAAGCGCCGTTGTGGCGTTGCCGGAAAAACCGTCAGCTAAGACAGTCATCGTCTTAGTGATACCAAGCCCTCCTGAAACGCCGGCAATGATTGCGGCGAGAATGAGACAAATCAGCACGTTAAGCCGACAAAGACAAAGCGCGCATAGGGCCAAAACAGACAAAATAATCGGATTCGCTATTACGTCCATCATCCACCTCAATTTCAAAGATGTTCTGAGCTTAACACCTTCAACCTAATCCGCGCCTGTCGGATTTGCGTTCGGCTAAGTATTCGCCACTATTGTTGGGACAAGAAAAAGAAAGCCCCGATGATGAATCGGGGCAAATACCTCTAAAAGGGGATTTAGAGAGGGTATACGGATCGAAAAGGAGTGTTCCTTAACTTGAGAATAATCATCCTACATTTTTGCCTTCATAGCAATTAGCAATCTTATGTATTTTTATCATATTGTTTTATATTTTATTGTTTTTAGTAGGAAATTTATTTTTAGCCGATATAATTATTTACAATTAGATCTTAAAGTGTGTTTTTTAGACACCTGGAAAAAATACATACATTTCTTTGGAATTTACCAATACCAAAAATCTGTCAAATCCGTATCAACCCCTACCCCCAAAAGTATTGGTATTAGCGAGAGGTAAAAAAACTCCCTGCAGCCAGCACCGACAACAGGGAGTTATTTAAGATTGGTGTTACATTAACGCAACATTCAATTATTTTGCAGCCATCATCGCACAAGCCGTGTCAAGCATGCGGCAAGAGAAGCCCCATTCATTGTCGTACCAAGCCGTAACCTTCACCAAACGAGTTCCGGAAACCTTCGTCAATGTTGAGTCGAAAATGGAGGAGTGGGCATCGTGGTTAAAATCGATAGAAACCAACGGTTGATCGTTGTAACCCAAAATACCTTGATTTTCCGGCAATTCAGCAGCAGCCTTCATCACGGCATTGACTTCTTCAATACTCGTGTCACGCTTGGCTTCAAACGTCAAGTCAACAAAAGACACGTTGATCGTCGGCACGCGAACGGCAAAACCGTCAAGCTTGCCGTTTAAATCCGGCAACACAAGACCGACAGCAGCTGCGGCACCTGTCTTTGTCGGGATCATGGAGTGCGTAGCAGAACGGGCACGACGCAGATCCTTGTGATAGACGTCCGTTAACGTTTGGTCATTGGTGTAAGCATGAACCGTCGTCATCAATCCGCGTTCAACACCGATGGCTTTGTGAAGTGCATTGACAACCGGAGCCAAGCAGTTCGTCGTGCAAGAAGCATTGGAGACCACCGTCATATCAGCCGTTAAGACGTCTTGGTTAACGCCATAGACAACCGTCGCATCCACTCCCTTACCCGGAGCAGAAATCAACACCTTCTTAGCACCACCCTCTAAGTGAGCCAAGCACTTTTCTTTTGTACGGAAAGCGCCCGTGCATTCCAGCACGACATCCACACCGAGTTCTTTCCAAGGCAGGTTGCGCGGATCACGATCACAGAACACACGCATACGATCGCCGTTGACAATCAAATACTTTTCAGTGTCTGAAAGTTCTTCAACCTTGACATCGGCATTGAAGCGGCCGTGAACCGTGTCATAACGCAACAAATGAGCATTCGTGTTGATGTCTCCCATTGCGTTAATTGCAACGATTTCAATGTCATGCTTTTTGCCGAACTCATAATGAGCACGCAAAACATTACGACCGATGCGGCCAAAGCCTGTAATAGCAACTTTAATAGTCATTTTGAGTTTTTCCCCCCTAAGAAATCAATGAGTAAGCAGTTTTTTAGCGGCATTGACAACACGGTCAACCGTAAAACCGAATTTTTCCCACAAGACACCCGCTGGAGCCGATTCACCAAACGAATCAATACCGATCACAGCACCATTGCCGACGTACTTGTACCATAACCCCGTCACCGAAGCTTCAATAGCGACCTTCGGTGCGTCTGTCAAAATTTGACGGCGTTGTTCGCAACTGAGACGATCAAACAATTCCGTGCAAGGCATTGAAACCACGCGAGTTCCTACTCCTTCAGCTTCCAGCACTTCACGAGCTTTCACGGCCAAGGGCACTTCGGAGCCTGTTGCCAAGAGCACACAGTCAACGTTTTGAGCGCCTTTACTCGACTCTATCATTACGTAGGCGCCGACTTTCAATGCCTGGGCCGCATCAGCCTTTACCATTTCTTCACTACGAGCAATGAACTCAATGTTTTGACGCGATCCAATGATCACGGAGGGTGTTTCGCGACTTTCAAGCGCACTTTCCCATGCAACCAAAGCCTCGACCGTATCACACGGGCGCCACACATTTAAGTTCGGAATCAAACGCAAACTGGGGATGTGTTCCACCGATTGGTGTGTCGGACCGTCTTCGCCCAAACCGATTGAATCGTGCGTGAAGACAAAAATTGAACGTTGCTTCATAAGCGCTGCCATGCGAATGGCATTTCTTGAGTAATCGGAGAACGTCAAGAATGTTGCACTAAACGGAATAAAACCACCGTATAGTGCAATGCCGTTTTGAATGGCCGACATACCGAATTCGCGCACGCCGTAATTGATATGACGACCGAGGTAAGTGTCGGGACGCATTGCTTGAACACCCGTCCAATTGGTCAGGTTAGAACCGGTTAAGTCAGCCGAGCCACCTAAAAGTTCAGGCACATAAGGGGCAAATGCATTCAAGGCCTTTTGACTCGCTTTACGAGTTGCGACCGTTTCTTGAGCTGCAGCAGCCTCAGCAATAGCTTTTTGCATAACCTCTTTGAAGTCTGCTGGCAAGTCACCCTTCAAACGACGAGTCAGTTCAGTCCAAAGTTGCGGATACTCTTTGGCATAGCTTTCGCACATGTGGTTGTATTGTGCTTCCATATCGCGACCGGCCGCCCGCGCATCCATTGCATCATAGACTTCTTGCGGAACAACAAAGGGTTCATAGGGCCAGCCAAGCGCCTCACGAGTAAGCTTTAATTCTTCCTCTCCCAACGCCTCTCCGTGTACCTTGCTTGTTCCTGCACGATTGGGCGAACCCTTTCCGATCACGGTACGGGCAATGATAAGCGTGGGCTTATCTTCGCTTTTTTTCGCCTCTGCAATGGCATTGTCCATCGCAGCAATGTCGTGGCCGTTCACCGGTCCGATGACGTTCCAGCCATAGGATTCAAAACGCTTTCTTGTATCATCGGAAAACCAATTAATCACCTTACCGTCAATGGAAATACCGTTATCATCATAGATGACGGTCAATTTATTGAGCTTCCACGTACCGGCCAAAGAGCAAACTTCGTGACTAATACCTTCCATCAAGCAACCGTCACCCAAGAAACAATACGTGCGATTGTCAATCACCTTATAGCCCGGTCGGTTGAACTCAGCAGCGAGCATTTTTTCAGCCAAAGCCATGCCGACAGCATTGCCGATACCTTGTCCTAACGGTCCTGTTGTCGTTTCTACGCCCGGCGTTACATCCACTTCGGGGTGTCCAGGCGTTTTGCTGTGCCATTGACGGAAAGATTTAATGTCCTCAATCGAGAGGTCGTAGCCGGTCAAATGCAAAAGTGCATATTGCAACATTGAACCATGGCCGTTACTGAGGATAAAACGGTCACGACCGGTCCATCGCGGATTAAGCGGATTGTGGCGCAAGTGCTTGGTCCACAGGGCAATTGCAATATCGGCCATACCCATCGGCATGCCCGGATGACCGGATTTGGCTTTTTGAACCGCATCCATCGACAATGCACGAACAGCATTGGCCATCATCTCATCACTGACACGTGAAGTCATTTCAACATTCCCAAAATAAAGGTGAAGAAAAAAGTAAACCTTAAATATTAAGATTGTACCGAAAGCAACAAGAAAACATGAGCCGCTTAACGCGTATCGAAAAGACAATTTTAAGACTGATTTTTTCTCGTCACTGAGTGCTGAAAATTCAACACATCATCCATACAATTAACATCCGAATCAATTTACCGAAAATAAAAACTGCTTATGCCCCGATTCTACGTTGAAGCTTCTTATTGTCCCGGCTCCACCGTCGCATTTTCAGATGAAGCCGCTCACCATGCCGGCCGCGCTCTTCGTATGCGAGAAGGCGATGAAGCCACTTTGTTTGACGGTCGCGGATACGAGGCCCGGGCGATTTTACATTTCAGCAGTCAAGGGGTAACCGCCGACATCATCAGTGTTTCTGAAACCAATACCGAAAGTCCCCTCAACACAACACTTATTCAAGCCCTTGTCAGTCAAGAAAAACTCGATTGGGTTTTGCAAAAAGCGGTCGAACTTGGTATCGGACACATTGTCGTGGCTCCTGCCTCTCGCAGTGTCACCAGACTCGATGCTAAACGCCTTGAAAAGCGCCTCATTCAGTGGCAAAAAATCGTTCTTTCGGCCTGCGAACAATGTGGCAGAAGTTATCTGCCGACAGTGAGGTACTGTGCGACACTGACCGAAGCCTTCCGATCCACCGAAAGTCAAACCAAACTCGTCATGGCGCCTGCTGCTCAAGTCGGTTTGCCGAAAACACTGCCTGGTGATATCGCCTTTGCCGTCGGTCCTGAGGGCGGCTTCAGTGAAGAGGAATTAGCACTCGCTCGAGACTGCGGTTTTCAATGTGTTCAATTGGGCCCGCGGGTTTTGCGAACCGAAACGGCCGCACTGGCAATGCTTTCGGCGTTACAAACGCTCGAGGGCGACTTTTTGAAATGTTAGAGTCAGAAGAAAAATGCGGCCAGGCCCAAGAAAATTAAAAAGCCGCCACTATCAGTAATAAAGGTCAAAAGAACGGAACTGCCCACCGCAGGGTCTCGATCCATTCGCTTCAGAGCAAGTGGAACAATTAAACCGACAAGTGCGCCGACGACAATATTGAGCATCATCGCCAAGAACATCACCAAGCCGAGTTTTACTCCTATACCAGAATCTACATAAAGAAGCCAAGCCGCCAAACCGGCGATCACCCCCCAAAGGAATCCGTTAATGAGGGCCACGCAGAGTTCTTTTTTGAAAAGATCGCTTCGGTTTGCCTGCGTGACTTGGCCCATCGCAATGGAGCGCACGAGCAGCGTTAAAGTTTGATTGCCCGTATTACCGGCGATCCCCGCAACGATCGGCAAAAGCGTTGCCAGGGCAACAACTCGAGAAATTGTATCTTCAAAGCAGCTGATCACTCGCGACGCAAAAAAAGCCGTACAAAGATTAAGCCCCAACCAAATCCAACGACTCTTTGCGGCTTCCCACACGCTACCGAACAAGTCTTGTTCATCGCTCAAACCAACAGCAGCGTAGGCGTCTTCATCACCCGACTCACGGATCACATCCATGACTTCGTCAACGGTCAAACGGCCGATCAAACGCCCGGTTTCATCAACCACTGGAGCACTCACCAAGTCATAACGTTCGAAAGCCTGGGCCGCATCGGAGGCATCATCAAGCGGATTCAACGTCAGGACATCCCCCTTCATGAGCTCCTTGACCGTTCGCTCAGGATCACTGATCAAAATGCGAGAAACTGGTAAAGCCCCCTTGAGTTTTTGCTGACGATCTACGACAAAAATCATGTCCGTGAGCTCTGGCAACTCATCAAGACTTCGCAGATAACGGAAAACCGCCTCCAAAGACTGTCCCTCTTGCACGGATACAATTTCAAAGTCCATGCGTGCACCGACACTGTCTTCGGGGTAGCTCATGGCCGCACGCAATTGTGCGCGTTCTTGTGAGCTCAAACCTTCTTGAACTTCAGCCACCACATCCGGCGGTAAGTCTTCAACCAAGTCCGCGATTTCATCGGTGTCCAACGTTTCCATGGCATCGACCATTTCTTCTCGATCCATGGCTTCCAACAACGTTTCACGAACGGCATCGTTAACTTCAAGAAGCACCTCACCGTCTTGCTGATTGCGAACCAAATCCCAAACGATTAAACGTTCATCTGGCGGTAAAGCTTCAAGAATGTACGCAATATCGGCCGGATGCAAAGGAGCCAAAATTTTGGCGATTTCAGCCTTTACATGCAGCGTAAAACTATTGCGGATTTCGGATTCTTGGTCGTTGGAAAGTGCACCTGTGGCGGTGACCTTCAGGCGCTGATCTTCAGCTTTTTCGATGCATTGTTGAATGCGAGCAAGGGCACGACTCGCGAGCTCGGGCTCTCGAACCGGAACAGAAGTTACAGCAGTTGCGACTGCCTGCTTCTTGTCGTCTTTATCCCGAGCTTGCAACGGCATCGGGGTACCTCATCGATCATGGTAAAAATCAGCCAACTGAAAAAATAACAGGCGGAGCAATTGTAGCACTCCAGTGCCCCACCCCAAGGAAAAATTTAGTACTTCGCTAAGACTCTTTTTGCAAATCGGCCTTTTCGTCGGACTTTTGTAATCCGTCATCAACACTTTCTTCTTCATCGATGGCGCCCTCATCGGTTTCATCGAGCACTTGACGCAACCGAGTTTCGAGCAAAACATCAACATAATCAACGCCCAACACGTCGAGCAAAATCTTTTGCCCGCGAGACAACTCCGGCAATCCCGGCATGCGTTGCATAAATGGCAGTCCCTCAATTTGGATAAGCTCACCCTTGACCACGACTGCCTCGATCTCCTTTAAGCCTTCTTGCTCAATCCAACGCAAACTCCAGTAGCGCTCCATCTTGCGTTGAAAATCACCGTACGCCCCATAGGTGAGCGTGAAATTGGAAATAATCGTAAACAGATCCGTATCACTGCGACGATAGCAGGCTTCTTCATCCAACACGGCGCTGATTAATTGCCGTTGATTTACGAGATCAACGTAGCGACGTAAGGGCGAAGTGCACCAAGCGTATTGCGGTACCCCCATTCCATCATGAGAGCCTGCCGTCGTGCTCATTTTCACGCGTCCCATACTTTGGGACCGATAGATCCCTGCCACGCCCATCTCTTCGAGCCAGCCGCCCCAAGTCGTATTGGCAAAAATCATCATTTCGCCAACAACCAGATCTAATGGAGAACCGCGACGGCGACACTTTAATCCGACCCGAGCATCTTCGCCTTCGCCGTCAAGAACGATACTCCACTCCAAGCGGCCCAGATTTTCCGGACGACCGCGAACAGCCTCACGTTCTGCCAGGCATTTTTTAGCGAATTTCCACAACCATTGAACCTCACTGGCAAAGCGATGCTCTGCTGTACCGTTGAGCATTTTTTCTTCGGTAAATTGATCCTCAATGAGGTCATATCGAATATTTTCTTCAACGGCAATACGCTCCAAATGCGTCTCCGTTGCCTGAACCTCCAACGTTTCTTTGTCCAATAACGCATAAAGTGAAACGCAAGGTACAGGACGATGTTCATCCAATGAAAAAGCGTTAACCCACTCATCGGGCAACATCGTTGTTTTAATACCCGGAGCATAGACCGTTGATAAACGACGACGAGCCACTTGGTCAATATCACTGTCACGAGTGATGCCCAATGCCGGGGCTGCAATATGAATACCGACACGAAGCAATTTGTCATCGACATGCTCAACACTAAGCGCATCGTCAATTTCCGTGGTGGCCGAGTCGTCTATGGAAAAAGCGGTTACCTGAGCAATCGGTAACTGATCCCAATCGGTATTATTAGGATGAGTCAAATCAGCGGGAAATCCCTTACTTCTAGGCAAATACTGGGCATAAAAACTGTCAATATGCCAGCGGTAAGGTGAGGCTATAGCGCCCATGGCAAGCAAAAGACGCAATGGCGTCATACGGCGCTCACTGGCGGCATCCGACAACGCCTTCCAAGCCGTTGAATTTTTATCTGGAGCGATTACCAAATTTAAGGCCTGAGCACAAATTTCAGCCGGTGCGGTATTTTCATCGACCATTTGACGTACCCAGCGCTTTCGCTCTTCTTCTGCGAGTCGTTTTTTCTCAACTGCAGCCAAGGCCGCTTTTAAAATTTCCGGAGGCGCTTTACGATAAGCGCCTGTCTCTTATACACATCTCCGAGCCCACGAGACCGGAGCCTATCTCGTA
>USCE01000001.1 GCA_900553105.1 uncultured Sutterella sp. | reverse complement strand
CTCAGAGCGCGGGCGGGTGAAAAATTCTTGTGTCGGGGCATCTTCGAGAATTTGCCCATCTTCCATAAAGAGTACTCGGTCGGCTACTCGTCTGGCAAACCCCATTTCATGGGTTACCACCATCATCGTCATGCCGTCTTGGGCAAGTTCTCCCATCACATCGAGCACTTCATTAATCATTTCCGGATCTAGCGCAGAGGTCGGTTCATCAAAGAGCATACAGACCGGATCCATAGCCAATGCTCGGGCAATTGCTACACGCTGTTGCTGGCCGCCGGAGAGTTGGCCGGGGAATTTTTGAGCATGGTTGGAAAGGTGCACGCGATCAAGCAATTCGAGTCCGCGCTTGCTTGCCTCAGCTCGTATTCGCCCGAGCACTTTCATTTGTGCCAGAGTCAAATTGTCAAGAATCGACAGGTGGGGAAAGAGCTCAAAGTGTTGAAACACCATTCCGATGTGTGTGCGAAGTTGCGGCAAATTCGTTTTAGGATCGCCGACACTGACACCGTTGACGATAATTTCACCTTGCTGAAAGGGCTCTAATGCGTTGACGGTTTTAATCAGCGTGGATTTCCCCGAACCTGAGGGGCCGCAAACTACGACAACCTCTCCTTTGTCGACGCTGGCCGAGCAGTTTTTTAAAACTTGGAAGTTTTCCGTGTACCACTTGCTGACATTTTTAATTTCAATCATGGGCATAAATAAACACCTCAGATTATTTGTGGCTGAAGTCGGGCTTTCTGCCTTGCTCAAAAGCTTCGGTCGCTTCTCGGGCTTCGTCTCCGGCAAGGCGTTCGATTAACTCGACCTGCTCACGGTTAATGGCAGAGCGAAGGTGCGAAGCCTGTGTCATGCGCAAAAGTCGCTTAGTAGCTCGAACACTTTGAGGCGGTAACTGCGTAAATCGTGCCGCGCGTTGCAACAGTTGCTCGAGTACCTTGTCATCGTCCTTAACAACGCCTGTAACAATGCCCATGTCATAGGCTTCAGCAGCGTTGATCGGTTCGCTTAATAACAATTTCTCTGCCGCTTTTTGCATACCGGCCTTGGCCACAGTTAAGTGAGTTAAGCCGAATTCTGGTGTCAAGCCCAAAGCCGTAAAGGGCATGGAAAATAGGGCTTTTTCGGAACAGTACACGATGTCGCAGAAGTACAAAATCGCCACGCCTAAGCCTACACAAGGGCCAGTGACGGCGGCCAACATCGGTTTATCAAAAGCGGCTAGGGACTCAGTAAGAGCGTTATAGGCTTCTTGTGTTGCCTCACTTCTATTCAGTGACTCCTGAAGATCGGTACCGGCACAAAACACTCCATGTTCTGTGGTAAATACCACGCATCGCACGGATTCATCTTGGATAGCTTCGTGCAAAACAGATACCAGCGTTACGCAGGTCGTCGCATCTAACGTGTTGCGCTTGCTGGGGCGATTAAAACCGATGCGGCAAATACCGTGATCAATACTGACAGTGAGTTCGGACATAGTGTTAACGTAAGTTCAGAGTAAATTTAACGAAAGCGTCGCCGTCTTGGTCCGATTGTCGGTACACAAAACCCAGGCGTTGCATTAAAGCATACATGGGCTCGTTGCCTTTGAGAACATAACCGACTAAGGTATCAATGTGATTTTGACGGGCTTTTTCGATCAATGCAGTCATTAAAAGCGTTGCCAGTCCGCGATTTTGCCAGGCATCTTCTACTAAAACGCCAAACTCAGCAACGCGAGAGCCGTTAATGCGTTTGAAACGTGCGACACCACGCATTTGTTCAGGTTGCTCTTGATCGAGAGCAATAACGGCGATTTCACGGTTGAAATCGAGGTTCGTGAGCTCCACAATCTTTTCGCGAGCTAAATCGGTGTTGGAGACATGAAAACGCAGATAGGCTGATTGGGGAGACAGCCGTTTGAGCATGGCACGCACTGCATCGTAGTCTTGGGCACGCATGCTACGAAACATGACAGCACCGTTTTTGACGGAATAGAGGACGTCATCGAATACAGGCTCAGGTGCTAAGGTCAAATGAGAGGCTGTATCGTCAGGATACAAGGCCACATCGCTTAGTCCGATATGCGCATCAAGCACGATGGCTCCGCCCTCATCGACTAATAAAGGATCAATGGTCAAGTTGCGAATGGCCGGAATATTACGCACGAGGCGCGACAGGCGCAAGAGAATCGTCACGAGCGTTTCCTTGTCAACAGCAGGCATTCCGCGGAATTCGTTTAAGAATTGGGCAACTTGCGGCTTTTCCAGTAACTCGCGAGCTAGTGGCTCCGTGAGCGGCAAAAGTTGTAGTGCATCGTCTTGGTAGACATCTCCCATATGGCCTCCGGCACCGAATCCGATGACAGGACCAAAGCGTGAGTCGTTGTGAATATGGATGCGCGTTTCACGGCCAGAAGCGCTTCGCACGAGGCGTTGAACGTAAATGCCACGAATGAGCGCATAGGGGGCTCGTGCCTTCACTTCTTCGACCATGGAGTTGGCAGAGTCGTAGACATCCTTTTCCGTACGTACATCCAGACGTACCCCGCCTACGTTGCTCTTGTGTTCTACGCCATCGGCAATGACCTTCATGACAACGGGAAAGCCTAATGTTTTGGCCGCATCGACAGCTTCGGTTGCAGACGTTACCAAAATCCCAGATGCAGTTGTCAGACCGATGCTGGCCAGCACCCGTTTGGTTCGTTGCTCATCAAGACTGTAGGTGTTGTGAGCCAGAGCTTCTTCAATAATCCGACGTGCGGCTTCAATATTGGTCGTGATGGTCGGCAATCCTGTGGGAATTGCACTTTGAATGAAGCGGCGATTCTCTGCATGACGACACATCAATGCGAAGGCTCGCACGGCACTTTCAGGACTCTTCATGACGGAGATGGGATGGTCTTTCAAGCGCAGTTTAGCAGCCGCTGTCTGCGCCTCGCCGATCCAAGCCGTTAAAATGGGTTTGTAAGAAGAGTCTGTGGCATAGCTGATTGCATCTGCAACGCGCTCCAACGGTGCCGCGAAGGTCGGAGCAGTCACAATTAAAATGGCATCGACATTTTCATCGCGATTGAGAGCATCGACGGCCAGTTTAATGCGTCGCGGATCGGCATCGGCCCAAAGGTCAATAGGGTTATTGACCGGTAGCGGATTGTTGAAAATGTCATGCAGTCGTTGTGTGGTGGCACGCGAAAGATTGGCTAGCTTGACGCCGGCATCGGCCGCTGCATCGGCTGCTAACACACCAAAGCCGCTACCATTACTGATAATACCCAAACGGTTGGCACGTGGCAGGCGGCGTTGTGAGAACATTTCAATAGCTGCCAGCATGTCTTCAAGACCGTAGACGCGGATGGCTCCGGCGCGTTCGATGAGAGCGTTAAAGACTCGATCATCGCCGGCTGGAACGCTCATGCGTTTGGCCAATAACTGACCGGCTTGAATACTTTTGCCTCCGCGCAAAATAATGACGGGTTTGCGCTTGCTGGCTTCACGTATTGATGAAAAAAATTCACGCGGATTACGGATGCCTTCGGTGTGGACAACAATGACTCGGGTTTGTTTGTCTTGGGCGAAAAAGTCAATCACTTCGTCCATTGAGACATCAATTTCATCGCCAGTATTGATCAGCGAGGAAAAACCGATGTGGTTGACCTGGGCGGAGGCCAGTACCGTAGTGCCGATAACGCCTGATTGGCAGGCAAATCCTACGTCACCAGCCATCGGCAGGCTTTGCCAGTAGCTGGCGTTTAATGCAATGCTTGGGCGAATAATGCCCAAACAGTCAGTGCCGATGAGCCGAAGGTTCAAAGAGCGCGCCTTGTTCACAATATGCGCCTGCCAAGCAGGGGCGGAGGTAATGGCAGTTTCTCCTGGTGCCAGCATGACAAAGCGGACGCCTTTTGCCGCAATTTCTTCGAGAAGCTTTTCTGCAGTCGTTGCCGGTGTGGCCAAAATGGCTAAGTCAATTTCGTCTTCAATGTCGCCAATTTTGTTAAAGCAAGCGGTATCACCTAAAAAACGATATTTGGGGTTAACCGGATAGAGTGCGCCCTGATAGCCTGAGTTAGTCAAACTTTTCCACAAAGTGCTGGCACGCGAGCCCTCTCGGTCACTGGCGCCGAGTAAAGCGATGGAGCGAGGAGCTAAAGCTTGCAGTAATTGATGAGGCGTATCCATTATCAAAAAACCTGAACAAATCTAACCTGCTAATTGTACTGAAAATTGCTCCAAATCCCTGAAGTAGCGCGAAAAACTGCCCCTCTTTTGCGGATATGCCTTGGTACAATAGTTAGATACCTCAAACGGAGAGTTTTATGAAAGTCAACGGCATTCCCACTAGAACGATTTGGCCTATTGAGCATGGCCAGGCGGTCGGTATTATTGATCAAACAAAGTTGCCCTTTGAGTTTGTTAAAGAGGAGTGTGTCGATTGGCGTCAGTTGCAAATGGCTATCGCGACGATGAAAGTGCGGGGAGCGCCCTTAATCGGTATCAGCGGAGCCTGGGCCATGGTTTTGGCAATGAAAGAAGACCCGTGTGATGAAGCCGTGCACGCGGTTCGTGCAGAGATGATTGCCACTCGTCCAACGGCGGCGGATCTTCAGTGGGGAGTCGATCAAATTGTCTCGGCTGTCATGCATGTCGAGTCAAAAGAACGTTTCAGAGTAGCCTATAAAAAGGCTGAAGAAATCACTCAAGCCAACGTGATTGCCAATCGTGCTATCGGCACACATGGTGCAAAGTTGATAGCTGAAATTTATGCTAAAAAGCGTGCGCCAGTGAATATTCTTACGCACTGTAACGCAGGTTGGCTCGCAACGGTTGACTATGGCACGGCGCTTTCTCCTATCTATATTGCTTTTGAGCAGGGGATCCCGCTTCATGTTTGGGTCGATGAAACTCGCCCTCGTAACCAAGGCTTGTTGACCGCTTGGGAGCTGGAAGGTGCAGGTGTTCCTTATACGGTGATTGCCGACAATGCAGGCGGGCACATCATGCAGCATCGCGAAGTAGACGCAGTAATTGTTGGTGCGGATCGCGTTACGGCTGTCGGCGATGTGGCTAATAAGATCGGGACCTATCTTAAGGCTCTTGCGGCTAAGGATATGGAGGTTCCCTTTTACGTTGCTGTGCCGTCAACGAGTTTTGACTGGTCTATCCATGATGGTAAGCACGGCATTGAAATCGAAAACCGTTCAGGCGATGAATTGCGCAAGGTGCGTGGCCGTGACAAGGACGGCCGAGTGACGGAAGTGCAATTAATTGAGCCCCAGGTCAACGTTGAAAATCCTGCTTTTGATGTAACGCCCGCTCGCTTGGTTACGGCTTTTATTACCGAGCGAGGTGTTTGTGCTCCTGAATTTTTAACGCGACTTTATCCAGAAGCTTCTCGACGTTATGCCCGCTAGTGTTGTGAAAGATTTACGAGTAGATGTTATTGAGTCTGCCGTGGCGATGAGTCGGGTAGGGCTTTGTGTCAATAAAAGTGGAAACGTTTCCGCACGAGCTAGACTCAACGGTGTTGAAGGCTTTTGGATCACGCCTACGGGCATCTCCTATGAGGAATTGACACCGGGGGATATTGTTTTTGTGCACTTGTCTGAAGTGCTGAACTTTGAAAGTGAGTTCAATCGTTTACCTTCAAGCGAGTGGGCAATGCATGCCGAGGTTTATCGTCATAAGCCACAGGTCAAAGCCATCGTTCATACTCATTCCACCTATGCAACAGCTTTGGCCTGTTGTGACATGCCGATCCCGGCATTCCATTACATGGTGGCAGCTGCCGGCGGCACAGAAATTCCTTGCGCTCCTTACGCTTTGTTCGGCTCGAAAGCTTTGGCCGAAAGTGCGATTTGCACACTCGGTCAATTAAAGGCATGCTTGTTGTCGCATCACGGGGTGTTGACCGTCGGCATTGATACAAAAAGTGCATTGGCTTTGGCTCAAGAGGTGGAATCTTTGGCCAAGACCTACACTGTTGTGCGCGCTTTAGGGGCCGGCACTGTGTTGGATAATTCGCAAATGGCCGAGGTTTTGGAAAGGTTTAAGACCTATGGACAACAAAAATAAACTCACATCACCTTGTTGGTTAAGGCCCGATGGTACCACGTTGGCCTGTACGGAAAAAGTACGTGTGTTAAACGAAAATTATGAAGAGTTGCGCACAATGCTCAAAGATGCACTTGAAGATGCGCTTGTTCTCGGGTGTTCCGAGAGCCAGGTGCGAGAAAACTTTCATCGATTAATCGATGAGATTCAAACAGACATTAAAGAGCACCAGGTGCAAACCTAGCGTCTAAATATTACGGAGAGCAAAAGCCAGATGGCAATGGCAGCACAAAGTGTCGCTGTTGCATAAAAGCTCTCGAAATATTGACCGAAGGCCCCGTGAATGAAACCGAAGGCTAAGGGAAGAAAGATAGCCCCGGCGAACGTAAAAAAGAGCGTGCCGCCTGTTGCAACTCCGGCTTTGCCAGCCGGTGCCACACGAGCAACGTTCGCCAGATAGACGCCATTCCAGCCGATTGCCGAACCGCCAAGGCAAAAGCACACAAGAAGTAGCCACACCGTGGCTGTTTCTCCGGAAAAAAGTCCCGTGAGAACAAGCATGGCCGACATTAAGAATCCTAAAAGTGACAGTGTCAGGATTGGGGAATGGATCTTATCGGCAAATACACCCCAAAAAAGTCGTCCGCACATGCCGCCGATGCTGGCTGCACTTAAGGCCATGCCCGCTAAAACAATGGCTACTCCTAAGTCCTCAACCATGAAACTGACGAGGTAGCTGAAAACACACATTTGTGTGCCGTTATAGACAAAAGAGACGATGCACATACGTCGTAACTCTTTCTCGGACAGTACCAGTCGAAGAGCGTTGGCAACTGTTGCAATGTTAAAGCGAGAGCTCGGGTTGTTGTGATCATCCAAATTGTCTCTGTGGTACATCACTAACAAGGCAATGCAAAGGCAAAAAATGGCCATGCTCAAAGGACCAGCTTGCCAAAGCCCGGCCCAAAGGGCAATTCCCGGGACGATGAATCCGGCAATGGCGCTACCGAGCGGCACAGCCGTTTGTTTGAAAGAAAAGACAAAGCCCATGCGCTCTTTCGGGACGGTGTGCGCAAGAATGTCGCTTGAGGCTGGTGTAATTGGGCCATAGCTTAAACCCAGTAAGAGTCCGCCTGCGCAAATGAGGACAATGTTTGAAAAAGCACTCAAAAGCAATCCTATTGCCGCCAAGATCAAGCACGCCTGTGAAACATGAATGCCACCATAGCGCGTTACCATCGTTCCGCCGACGACTGCGGCCACTGCAGCTCCGATATAAATGAAGCACACATAAGTTCCGATAAAGGTACTCGGCATGCCGATCGATAGCGCAACTAAGGGGGCGACTGCCGAAAGAGTGACGGTACTTGCTGTAGCCATGGCCTGAATGGACATGGTTGAAACGAGAGCCAGTTGGATCTTAGACATGGCAAAACAAAAAGACTTCAATGGCAATAATTGTAGTCTTCTTAGTTAATAATTCGTTCATTGATGATACCCGCGACCGTTTTCCAACCGATGAAATGTCTCTTACTCTGGTTTGCTATAAAAAATGATCATACTAATTTGAACCTTACTTTCTCCAATATTGGTATAACCGTGAGGGAAATCTGGATTAAACCGAAGACTGTCGTCGGTAGCCAGTTCAAATACTGTCGAGCCCGTTGTTATTTTGACCTGCCCGGAAAAGACGGTGAAATTCTTGAGTACCTTGAGGACGAGCTCGAGCTTGCAGGCTTCCTTGGGGTTCAATGACTATTCGGTATGTTTCAAAGAGTCGCTTTTCATCAAAGCCGAATGCAGGGTAGTTCAAGTAGCGCTCGTTGTCGGCCAGTATGGCAATAATATTGCTAGCTCGGATTAACAGGTCCTTTTTCAATTTGCGCAAGCATGCTTCGAGATATGCCACCAGTGATTGCCGCTTGTTCCAATGTCAGATCGCACATTTGTCGAATGCCTCTGACATTTTTCGGTAAAACAGAGGAGATATTCGTATATTGGACTAAAAATACGGCATATTGTCATTCGCTATCTTGTTAAATTTTATAAAAATGATGGATTGATTATGAGTCACTGATGAGCATTCGGAATTTACGTATTGATGACAGCCATTACGCCGGGGCCTAATAATCTGTTGTCACTTACACAAGGGGTAAAGTAGGGGGCGTCAAGCGTTGCCGTTAAATTTCGACATTTTGACCGGGTCTCTACTACAGTTTATGAATGCCAAAATGTATATTTATGGAATTATGTTTATGTAGGCGTATGTTTTATCGAACTTTAGTGGGCAGTATGCGATCTTGTGAGTGTTTGCACTGTTTTTAGCTTTTGTGGGGTTTGCTTGTACTCTGCTTTGGTCAGTTTTTGGTTCGGTTTTTCGTTATGTGTTTAGCTCTTTAATACCATTCTGGTTTTGTTGATGTACTGCAGGGTGTCGCTATTGCCCGTGGAGCGGCTAAATTGACAAAACGTAACGCAAAAGAGCGTGGCTCAGGCCTACAATAAACTCAGTGGAATTGAACGCGGAGGACGATCCGTATGTCACAACTCATTAAAAGTTTAGTCATCGTTGGCGCTTGCTCGTTATTGGCCGCCTGTGCGCACCCGGATTTGCTTGAAGTCGGGCAAAGCGGAGAGTCAGTTGTCTCCGAGCTCGGAGCCCCGGACTCCAAGATGACTTTGGCCGATGGTGGTTATATTTTGGTTTACTCGCATCAGCCCTTTGGAATGGAAGTGTACTGGCTTTATTTTGATAAAGACGGTCATTTCGTCAAACATGAAAGAGCGCTCAATGAGGAACATTTCGCGCTTGTACAAGTCGGCAAGCAGACCAAGGACGATGTTTATCAGATGTTCGGCAAATGTGCCCAAGAGTATGACTTCAGACTTCAAAAAGAAACGGCGTTTATGTATCGGTTTGAAGATGTTGGCGGTTATAACCAAGCGTTTTGGGTGCAATTCGATAGTCAAGGAGTTGTCACAGAAACTGCTGTGACACAGGATCCGTGGGAAAACGACGGTTTCTGGCAAATCGGACTTTGAAGGTTTCGACGATAGTAATACAAAAGGGCGCCTCGGCGCCCCTTTGTCATCGAATTAAGCGATGATTAGTGCTCCGGTTGCGGGTTACGCAAGCGAATGTGTAATTCGCGCAATTGTTTTTCATCAACGGGCGCCGGTGCGTTCGTCAACAAGCATTGAGCGCGTTGGGTCTTCGGGAACGCAATCACGTCACGGATGGACGGAGCAGAGGCCATGATCGTGACGATACGATCCAAGCCGAAAGCGATACCGCCGTGCGGAGGAGCACCATATTGCAACGCATCGAGCAAGAAGCCGAATTTGGCACGGGCTTCTTCAGGACCGATGTTCAAGGCGCTGAACACCTTGCTTTGAATATCAGCGCGGTGGATACGGATCGAGCCGCCGCCGATTTCCCAGCCATTTAAGACCATGTCATAGGCTTGAGCCAAGCACTTGCCCGGATCGGTGCTCAAAAGGTCAATGTGTTCAGGCTTGGGCATTGTAAACGGATGGTGGCAAGCAACCCAGCGATGTTCTTCTTCGTCATACTCGAACATCGGGAAGTCAACCACCCACAAGGCCTTCCAGCCTTCTTCGTACAAACCGTTGTTCTTACCGAAGTCGCTGTGACCGATTTTCAGGCGCAAGGCACCTAAGGAGTCGTAGACGATCTTGGCGCGGTCGGCACCGAAGAAAATCACGTCGCCATTTTGTGCACCTGTGAGCTCTAGGATGTGAGCGATCAATTCGTCAGAGAGGTTCTTGACGATAGGGCTTTGTAAACCTTCGCGGCCTTTTTCTTTTTCATTGACTTTGATGTACGCCAAACCCTTGGCGCCGTAAATCTTGACGAATTCCGTGTAGGCGTCGATTTCGGAGCGAGGCAAGGAGCCGCCGTGTGGAACATTCATGGCAACGACCTTACCGTCGGGCAATTCCGTTGCGGAGCGGAAGACCTTGAATTCACTGGTCCTGGCCATTTCCGTGATTTCACGCAATTCAATGTCTTTGATGCGCAAGTCTGGCTTGTCGGAGCCAAAGCGTGTCATGGCTTCGTGCCAGGTCATCACCGGGTACGGATTGGGTAATTCCACGCCGATCGTTTCCTTGAAGACGTCGCGGATCATGTTTTCCATGATTTGACGAATTTCTTCTTCGGTCAAGAAAGAGGTTTCGATATCGACTTGCGTGAATTCGGGTTGACGGTCGGCGCGCAAGTCTTCGTCACGGAAGCATTTAACGATTTGATAGTAGCGGTCAAAGTTCGCGATCATGAGCAACTGTTTGAAAAGTTGCGGCGATTGCGGCAATGCGTAAAAGTGACCGTCGTGGACGCGGCTCGGAACCAAGTAGTCGCGGGCACCTTCAGGGGTGCTACGCGTGAGCATCGGCGTTTCAATATCGATAAAGCCTTGTTTGTCCAAGTGATTGCGAATGGCCAATGCAGTCTTGTAGCGCAACTTGAGGTTGCGTTGCATATACAAGCGACGCAAATCGAGCACACGATAGGTCAAACGCGTTGTTTCGGATAAGTTTTCATCGTCAAGATGGAACGGAGGCGTTTCGGACTTATTGAGAATTTCCAATTCGCGACAGAGCACTTCAACGCCACCAGAGATTAAGTCCGGATTGTTGGTGCCTTCGGGACGGGCGCGAACGAGCCCGACAACCTTCAAGCAGTATTCATTACGAACGGCTTCTGCAGTTTGAAAGACCTCGGGGTTGTCCGGGTCGCAAACAACTTGCAAGAGACCTTCGCGGTCGCGCAAGTCGATAAAGATAACACCGCCGTGGTCACGGCGGCGGTGAGCCCAACCATAAAGGGTCACCGTTTGACCAATGAACTTCTCATTGATAAGACCGGTATATTCGGTGCGCATAAATGCTCCCAATACATATTAAAGGGAATGATCCCAACAAATAACCGAGCTATTTTAGCCTGAAAGTGTCGGCTTTTGTTGCCGAGCGCATTTCTCCACAAAAGAAAATCGGCCGACTTCGTAGCCGGCCGAGGTATTACGGCAGAGAATTAATCTTCTTCGGCCTTACGTTGATACTTACTAGCTAAATCGGCTTGGACAGATGCCGGTACCGGTTCGTAGGCTTCCAATTCGATGGAATAGCTTCCGGCACCTTGTGTCAGAGCATTTAAGCGATTGGCATAGCCGTCGAGACCTGTCAGAGGAACACGACCCGTAATCAACATCATGCCGCCGGTTAAGTTTTCAGTGCCGCTGACTTGACCGCGGCGGCTGGCTAAGTCGCCCGTAATGTCGCCCATGTAGTTGTCAGGTACAAGAATTTCAATGCGCACGATCGGTTCAAGCAATTGCGGTTGAGCGTTGGCCAACGCTTCAAGCATTGCCTTACGACCCGCAGCAACGAATGCCACTTCTTTACTGTCAACTGGGTGATACTTACCGTCATAGACCGTGACGCGGATGTCATGAATCGGGTAGCCGGCGACAAAGCCCGTATCGAGCACTTCGCGAACACCCTTTTCAACAGCAGGAATCAAGTTAAACGGAATGGCTCCGCCCTTGACTTGGTCGACAAACTTAAAGCCTGCACCTCGAGGCAAGGGTTCCACACGAAGGAAGACTTCGCCGAATTGACCGGCGCCGCCGGTTTGTTTCTTATGACGAGCGTGGCCTTCGGCTGGTGCACTGATGGTTTCACGATACGGCACACGAGGGGTGCGGGTTTGCACTTCGAGTTTAAATTGTAACGCCATGCGCTTAATGACCGTGCGGATATGTTGTTCGCTCAAACCGCGCAATACGGTTTCGTTCATGACCGTGTCGTGTTCGACTTCAAGCGTCGGATCTTCGCTGACCATTTTTTCGAGTACTTCGGACATGCGGCCTTCATCGCCTCGGCGTGCAGGGCTGACTGCCAAGCCGAACATCGGTTTCGGGAAACTTAACTTCTTCATGTACACCGTGCCTTCGATTGAAGCGTCATGCAGGACACTGCCGTAGACGATGTCATCAACCTTAGCCACGGCACCGATATAGCCCGGATTCATCTCATCAACTTCCAAGCCTTCTTTGCCTTGAAGCATGATGGGTTTGGTAATCTTGAAGGGCTTTTTGCCGTCATCGACATAAAGGGTGGAGTCTTTTGTAATTCGCCCTTGATGAAGACGGAATAAGCCGATTTTGCCGACAAACGGGTCGTTGACAACTTTAAACACGTGAGCTAATACCGGACGGTTCGCATCGGGGAACGTCATGTATTCGGAACCGTCGGCACGGTAAAAGAGCGGTGCATTGGCTTCGGTCGGGTTGGGTAAGTGACGTACAAAGACTTTAATTAGGTCCCGCATGCCGATGAGATTTTTTGCCGAGGTGTAGCAGACCGGAATAATATGACCGAGTCGTAGTGCTTTCGTCAGCGGGGCGTGCAAAGTCTTCGGATCCACGGCGCCTTCTTCAAGATAGCGTTCCATGGTTTCATCATCCATTTCGACAACACGTTCGATAAAGGCTTGGTGCACGCGCTCAACGGAGGCAAAGAAAGCTTCGCCCTTGTCATTGTCAAAGCAGTCAATCACGTGAGTGCGATCTTTGTTCGGAAGATTTAACGGCAACACTTCATCGCCGAACGCTTCTCGAAGTTCTGCGAGTAATCCCTCAAGGTCAACATCGGGTTGATCAAACTTGTTGACGACAATCATGCGGCAAAGATTGCGTTCTTTAGCCCATTCCATCATACGGCGAGTCATAAGTTCAACGCCTTTGGTGGCATCAACGACGACGCAAACGGTCTTAACCGCATCTAATGCTCCTAAGGCTTGACCGACACAATCAGGGTACCCCGGGGTGTCAAGCAAAAAGACTCGCACGGGCGTGCCGTCATCTTTTTGAGCATTTAAGTGAGCAACGGTCGTGCGAAGGGAGTGTTTAACTTCTTTTTCCATGGGGTCGAAGTCACTGACGGTATTACCTTTTTCAACTGTCCCGACTTCTTTAATGACACCGTTGCGATAAAGGAGGGCTTCCAACAACGTCGTTTTTCCTGCGGAGCCGTGCCCCACCAACGCTACAGTACGGAGGTTCTCAACCGGATATTGACTCATAATGTTCCCCTTTATGGATATTCGGAAAAAACAAAAATGCAACAGTTCTATTGTGCGCTTTTTCCGTTAAGCCTGGGCAAAGAAAGCAAGGGGATTTGACAAAAATCGCAAAAATGGCGTGATTTAGCGAAAAAAATGGGAGAAATTAAGGGAAATCCCGAATTTAGAATGTCTTCTTGAGCTTGTAACCCACGCCGCGAACGCTTTCGATGGCAATGTCTTTGCAACTGGCTTGTTGCAACTTGTGGCGAACACTTGAAATATGCACATCGATCGCACGATCATATTGCCCACGCGGTCGACCGAGAACTTTGGGGTAAATCTCGTCTTTGGAAACGGCGTTTTCGGCTTGTTGGGCCAGTAGCATCAAAAGCGTGAATTCAGTCAGCGTAAGGTTGAGTACGACTGAACCGCAACGGACCTTCGCGTTGGGGACGTCAATGTAGAGAGAGCCGCAAATAATGGGCTCTTGAGACTTGAGTTTATCTGCCGCTTTTTTTTCTAATAACAGTTTGATTCGTTTGAGAATTTTGACAAGTGGCAGCGGCGTTACGAGCGTTTGATCTGAGGGCAACGATGCCTCATCGGCGAGAATGGAGTCGGGCTCGTCTGTTAAAGCCAAGATAACAAGTTCGGGTTTGACAGTACGTACCGCTTGGGCCAACTCCAGATCGTCAACTTTTGTTAAATCAAAGATGGCGATATCGAACTCCTGATCTTTGACGGCAAGCAATGCGTCTTCTCGGCAATAGGTAGGCCAGACTTCGTAGTTACAAAAAACCAAGAAGTCAGCCATCAGTGCCTCGACCTCATCATCGTGTCTGTAGATCAGAATTTTCGGGTGCATCAATATTCATTATTTGAAACAAAGCCAGCAATAATACCGACTTGTTTACTAATAGAAAAGTATGGCGATCGAAAAAAACTCGAAATGGGCAGGAAAAATGTCATCAAGAGTCTTGCGAATTTTTCCCGCATTGTTTACAAGAACAATATTACTGCAAAGTTGAATTTTTCAAAATTTTACGTGAAATCACTGTGATGTTACATTCTTTCTTGTCAAAATTTGAACTAAGGTAACATGCTGAGATGAATATGAAAAAGCACACGTTAACATTAACAGTTATTGTTGCGATGCTATTGGGCGGGTGTGCAGTCGCTCCTGTGGAAATGAATGCGCAGCAAAGTGCACTGTTGGCTGACAATTGGATCAAAGGTGAAGGTCAGGTCGATGCGCAAAAAATGCGTATTGCGCCGGATCAGTGGTGGGCCTCGTGGGGAGATGATTCGCTCAATTATCTCGTGGCGGCCACTCTGAAAAATAATACTGACATTGCAGTTGCTCAAGCGAATTTACGTTCTGCCCGCGCAGCGGTCACGCGCACAGGATCAACGCTTTTACCCGGGGTAAGTTTAAGTGGCGAGGGGGCCGAAAATCGTCGCGACGATGAGGCAACACAAAGCTATAACGCGGGGACAGCTACCAACTGGTCGCTCAGCTTCGGTGGTCGCAATATCTCAGAGCACAGAGCTTCGCTAGCAGAGTCCAAGGCTACGGAATTAACGCTCGAAGATGTTAAAAGTGCAATGACTAGTGAAGTCGCTAACCAATACATCCAGTTGCGTTTGGCCCAAAGACGCTTGGCGATAGCCAAAGATAGTGTCGAGACTTACGAAGAAGCGAAAAACCTGACGCAGTGGCGTTACCAAGCCGGCCTAGTTGAGGCAACGGACTATGAGCAGGCCAATGCTCAATATGAAAATGCTCGAGCGAATGTCGCGACCACGCGTCATAACATTTTGCGTTATCAAACCGCGTTATCACGTTTGACGGTTTTGCCTTTGGCTGAAATTCAAGCATTGCCAGAGGGTAATATTCCACAGCCGCCAGACAATATTGCGGTATCAATTCCTGCCGAAATGATCACGTTACGTCCCGATATTTTGGCTGCCCAAGAAAGTGTGAGAGCGGCTCTTGAAAACGTACGCGTTGCCAGAGCAGATTTTTTCCCAACGCTAAGTTTGACCGGATCAATCGGTACAACGGCCGCTACCGTAAGCGCTTTGGGCAGTAGCGGCACTGGAATCGGCGCTTTGGTCGCCGCGCTGTCCATGCCGATTTTGAATTGGGGCGAGGCAGTAGCTGGCACAGAAACGCAAAAAGCCAATGTTGATGCAGCACAAGCTCGGTATACCGCAGCGCTTGTGACGGCGTTGGAAGAAACCGAAAATGCATTGTCAGCCATTCGTTCAAGTGCGGCCAAAAAGCATTCTCTGAGAATCGCAACACAAAGCAGTAACTTGGCTGCAGATCTCGCTTTACAGCAATACTCCAGTGGGTTGCAAGATTATCAAACGGTGCTTTCCACCCAACGTTCGTGGTTGACGGCTCAAGATAGTGAAGCGAGCAATGATGCGGATTGGGCAACGGCTCACGTGAATCTTTATCAAGCTTTGGGAGGCGGTTGGACGCCTGAAGGGAACGAAAAATGACGGACAAGAAAGCGCAAATTAAAGCCTTGCTCGGCAGTGACACTGTAGCCGGTATGTCAAAAAAGAAAAAGGTGCTGATCGGTGTTTTAGCTGTTTTGGCTGTGTCAGCAGGATCTTGGTGGATGGGGTCTCGCGATACGGGCCCGCGTTATTTGACCGAAGCTATAACACAGGGGACTTTAAGCGTTGAGGTGACGGCCAACGGAACGCTGGAGGCCGAACAAACCGTCTCGATCGGGTCTGAACTTTCGGGGATTGTTAAAAAAGTCATGGTTGATGTCAACGATGTTGTCAAAGCCAATGATGTGTTAATTGAGCTTGACACATCAAATTTAAAGGCCTCTGTTGAAAAGGCAAAAGCCAGTTTGGCCAGTGCGCAAGCCTCTCAAAAGGAAGCCCTGGCGACGTTAAAGGAGGCGCAAGCGAAATATCAACGTTTATTAAATGTCAGAAAACTTTCCGGCGGCAAGACTCCAGCTAAAACCGAGCTCGATGAGCAGGCTGCGGTTGTTTCTCGTGCCGAGGCTTCTGTAGAAACAGCTGCCGCGCAGATTCAAAATGCCAAGGCAGAGCTTGAGACTACCCAAACCGACTTAACAAAAGCGTATATCTCGGCGCCTATTGATGGCGTGATTCTGGCTCGTTCAGTTGAACCGGGCTATGCAGTGGCGGCGTCTTTACAAGCTGTAGAACTTTTAACTTTAGCGAGCGATCTCATGACGTTGGATTTGGAAATTGACGTTGATGAGGCCGATGTGAGCTTGGTGAAACCAGGTCAAAGTGCTGTTTTCACTGTAAGCGCCTACCCGAATCAGCAGTTTCCCGCTACGCTCGTTAAGGTCGCTTACGGCCCCACCACAACCGATAATAATGTAGTGACCTACACGGCGTATTTGAAGGTTGACAACAAGGATATGTTGCTTCGTCCAGGGATGACGGCTACGGCACGCATCACAACGGATCGTAGAGACGATGTATTGCTGGTGCCCAATACCGCATTGCGTTTTGCTCCTAGCATGGCCTCGGCATCCTCGAGTGTGAGTGTGTTTATGATGGGGCCACCTCACGGTAGCTCGTCAAGTAAAGTTTCCAAAGATGTCGGCGGAGCGGCGACTCAACGGCAAAGCAATGTTTGGGTGTTGCGAAACGGTGCTGCTGAACAAGTCAGTATCGTTACGGGAGCTTCCGACGGCACTCGTACGGAAGTGATTTCGGGCAACTTGAAAGCGGGCGATCTCGTTATTACAAGTCAGCTCAAGGCCGCTGATTAGTAATTCGGAGGGATGCAATGCGCAACGAGACCCAAAAAGAAGCTCCCTTGGTGCAAATGATCGATATTCACAAGCGCTATGGCGAGGGTGAAGCGGCGTTTTTTGCATTGCAAGGGATTGACTTTACGATCGAGGCCGGAGATTTTGTTGCCGTGATGGGGCCGTCGGGGTCCGGAAAATCCACTTGTATGAATATTGTCGGTGCACTGGATACGGCGAGCTCCGGTCAATATCTCTTTCAAGGCGTACCGGTTCACGAGATGAGTCGGGACGAACGGGCGCTGTTACGCAGAAAGTATTTTGGGTTTGTTTTCCAAGGATTTAACCTTTTGGCAAGAACAACTGCGCTGGAGAATGTGGAGTTGCCACTTTTGTACCGTGGCGTGCCCCGTGAAGAACGTCACCGTTTGGCACGGCAGGCATTAGAGCGTGTGGGTCTTTTGCCGTGGGAGCATCATACGCCGGGGGAACTCTCAGGCGGGCAACAACAGCGTGTAGCTATTGCTCGAGCTATCGTGAGTAAGCCGCTTTTGCTCCTGGCCGATGAACCGACGGGTAGCTTGGATACAAAACGCAGTATCGAAATTATGCAACTGCTCAAAGAGCTCAACGAAGTAGACGGAATTACCGTTTCGCTGGTGACCCATGAGCCGGAAATGGCTACTTTTGCCAAACGGATCGTGCACTTTAGAGACGGGCGCATAGAAAGTGATAAGGGAGGCGCTCATGTGGGGTAATGCCTTTATCTTGGCCATTCGCCAGATTTGCCGCAATCCGATGAGATCACTTTTGACTGTTTTGGGGGTGGTTATCGGTGTAGCGGCTGTGATTACGATGGTGACAGTCGGCAATGGGGCAACGCAAGCGGTGCGCGAGCAAATTGAAAGTTTGGGCAGCAACCAGTTGATGATTCGTCCGGGGCAACGAATGGGACCGGGCGGCGCCAGCGGCGCGCCGACGTTTAAGCTCGAAGACATTGATGCTATTGCCAATCAAATCGCCGGGATTAAAGCGGTTGCTCCACAGCGTCAGCAATCCATGACAGTGGTCGCTCAAGGTCGCAACTGGAGTACGCAGGTTATCGGTAGCTCCAATCAATACTTCGTGCTCGATAATCGGGGACTGGCGCTGGGCCGTTACTTTGAAACGCAGGAAGAGCAATCTGGCGCGGCGGTTTGTATCATTGGCACTACGATTCAAAAAGAAATTTTCTCCTCGACAAATCCCGTGGGACAAATGCTTCGAACGGGTAATTTCTCTTGTCGTGTCGTCGGGGTTCTCGAAAGTAAAGGGCAAGCCGCAATCGGCGGTGACCAGGACGATTTGGTGGTTATGCCTATTAAAACATTCCAACGACGCGTTTCGGGTAATACCCGAGTCAGTGCGATTTTGGTTTCCGTTGATACACAAATCGATCGTGCGATGCTTACGGAAAGTTTGCGAGCTCTGATGCGCGAGCGCCGCTCGTTGTCCGATACCGATGAAGACAATTTCATGATTTTGGACACCGAGGAGATCGCACGACGTGTTTCAAGTACAACCGAGATTATGACGATGCTTTTGGGGGCGGTGGCCGCTGTCAGTCTCATTGTGGGCGGGATAGGCATTATGAATATCATGCTTGTGAGTGTGACAGAGCGTACACGCGAAATCGGTGTACGACTGGCCATCGGAGCTCTGGAGCGAGAAGTCTTGATGCAATTTCTGATTGAAGCGGTGGTATTAGGCGCAATGGGCGGAGTTTTGGGAGTTGTGTTTGCACTTATTGGCTCTTTGGTTCTCACTACCTCTATGAATATTCCCTTTATTTTCGATCCTGCTATCAATATGATTGCGTTTGGATTCGCGGCCCTAACCGGAATTATCTTCGGATATTTCCCGGCCAGACGAGCTGCACATTTAGACCCGATCGAAGCGGTGAGACACGAATGATCAAAAAATACTTTGCTATCGTTGCAATGTGTTTGTGCTCGGTAGCGGTAATGGCTGCTGAGCAATTCCCGAAGACGTTGAATATCACATATGTCAAAGCGCCTTTTAACATACAGGCAATCCTGATGAAGAATCAGGGACTACTGGAAAAGGCTTTTGAGAAAGAGGGCGTGGAAGTTAACTGGGTGCCGATTAAAGCTGGCATCAATCAAATGCAAGCCATGGCAGCAGCTCGATTGGATATGGCTGTTGCGATGAACACGACGACTATTTTAATTGCTAATGCAGCGGGCAATCGCATCGATATCATTGACGGCGTTGCTAGGCCGGCGAAGCTTTTTTCATTAATGGCAGCCGAGGGCGTCAATACCGTTACCGACTTAAAAGGGAAAAAAGTTGTCGGACCGAGGGGAACGGTATTACACCATTTACTGGTTGCGGCGTTGGATGCGAATGCGTTGACAGAAAGGGACGTGGAGTTTATCTCCATGAATTTGCCGGCTAGTTTGGCAACGCTTTCTGCCGGTCGTGCTCAAGCGGCTTTGTTAAATGCTACCGGCGTTCAGGCCGCTCAAAAAGCGGGGGCTCACGAATTGGTCAATGCTCAAGGCCTTATCCCCGTAACGCTGGTGTTGGCTGCTCGAGCCGATTTTGCCGATGAGTATCCGGAAGTTGTCCAACGTGTCAGCGCCGTCAATCGAGAAGCGCTTCATCAGGCTCGTGCCAATCCCGAGCAGGCTGTAGCAATGGCTGCCAAAGAGCTGCAAATATCCAAGCAGCAGGCGCAGGTGTTATTTGACGAAATGGGCTTTTTTGAAGAGTTCGAGGATCGAGACATTAAAGACTTGGAAGTCACACAGAGTTTTTTAGTCAAACACGGTTTGATGCAAAAGTCTATTGACGTCCGAAGTCTTTTGACCCATAGACAATCCCAGTAGGATAACAAAAAGGAGACTTTTGGTCTCCTTTTCGAACACTTGACGCAGATTGTCAGCGTATGCAGTGTCGCATTAGTTTTCGCGGGTTGTTGCGATTAAGCCTCGGCGAGCCGCCCAAGTCCACGGCGTCTTGAGCCATTCTTCAATCGTTTTCTTTTGTTCGGCGTCAATCAAACCCATTTCAAGGGCCTGTTCAACAATGCGCTTGAATTCAATCATGCGATGAGTCTTAACACCAATTTCTTCAAAAAGAGCGGCTGTTTCGGACATGTCGAAATTCGTAATGCTGACGCAATCGGTAACAATGGCGCCTTCTTCACGTAATGTTTTGATAGCATCCAAACACGAAAGACCGGTAGAAATGTGGTCTTCAATAATTAAAACGCGCAAGCCTTTAACGCTGCCGCCTTCAATACGGTCAAGGTCGCCATAAGTCTTTGCACGTTGACGCACATAGATTGTCGGGCAGTTCAGTCGATAAGCCAATGCGGCACTGTGGGTGAGGCCGCCAGCTTCAACCCCGGCGATTACGTCGTACTTCAAGCCCCACTTTTCGATTAAAGAGGCCATCGTTTCGATAACGTCATGCCAAGCATCGGGGTGTGTAATGAGCTTGCGGTTGTCCACATAAATCGGAGTCACTAGGCCGGACTTCAAGCGAAGGGGTTCTTCGGTTAAAAACGCTACGGCGTTTAACGAGAGCAGATTTTCAATCAAAATGTTTTCAGCAAGTTTAGACGGCATTTTCAGAGTCTCCTCTCATTATTTGTTTTTAATTTCCAAAGGGGCATAAGGTTCAAGACCGAGAGCCATGCGACCGTTTCGAGTAGCGATTTCCACGAGGTCTTCAAAGTGGTCGTAACGGCAACCGGTGGCCATCAAAGTTAGTTCGTGCCACATATCGCCACCGCTCCAGGGTACCATTGCGTCTGCAACATTATCTACACCGATGGCAACGCGCACGCCAGCGGGAACCAATTCGTCTACAGGCGTCATGGAGTTATGCATGGGACCGACGGCTTCCGTCCGGGGTGTATCAATCCAAGCGGTAGGACAGGCAATCATCATGACGCCGGCTTCGCGCATCAATTGGTACAAACGATCGCGGTACTTCTTGGAGTGTGCAGCAATCGAGATGCCGTGTACGCCAACGACGCGTCCTTGAAGACCGAACTCGATCGTTTTGCGGCACATCGTTTCGGTTTCATATTCAACGGCTTGGTTGAATTGGTCAACGTGGGCGTGGATCATCTTGCCTTTTTCTTTAGCAGTGCCCATGATGATGTCCCAAGCTTCATCACCCTTGCCGAAATCGCGTTCATCACGTTTGGGCAAGGCGCCGATAATGTCCACGAGATCGGCACCGATGTCGAACCACTTGCGGGCTTCCGGATCAATCACACCTTTTAAGGTTTGATTGGCAAATTTCACAGTCAATTGATCTTTGTAATGCTCACGGGCCTTCATACCGGCGATGATAGCGCGGTCTTCACTTTGCGGATCGATGTCAACGAATGTGCACAAAGCGGTTACGCCTTGACTGATCATCAATTCAAACATCGTGCTGAAACGGGCGTAGAAGTCTTCAACGGTTGATTCACGTTTGAGTCGATCCAATGCATCCCACTTTTGTTGCAAAGTGCAGGTGCGACGCATTTCCATGATTTCCGGACTCAAGGTAAAAGAGCGGTCAGCGTGGGCGTGGGTGTTGACCCAGCCGCCATTGGCCTTGATCATCGGTTCCAAGATGGCGCGGACGGTATTTGGAATTACTGTCATTGTGGTTCTCTCTTCTTTGGTTCAGCAAATTTAAAAAAAACGGCAATCTCAAAAAAAGATTGCCGTTGAATTAAAAACATTATTCCTGTTAACCCAGTTGTCAGCTCGGTTCTTTCGAATTCGTGACATAGCTTGTAACAGGAAGAATCTTTTCACTCTTTTGCCCTCAGGGCTCGTTAACACATTAACTCGCTATCTTAACTCAAACAAAAAAGAAAAATCTAGTCGAAAAACGATTCATCCGAAAATATTTTGTCTGATTTTTGTGGTCGGTGCCTAGGGCGTATCAAGATATAGAGAAAAAATGCTGTTTGAGGGTTTTGAAAGCACAAAGCCCGCTCGTAGCAGGCTTTGCACAATGTTCAAAATCCGAACGGATTAGAACGGAATGTCTTCGTCGAGATTATCCAAGCCGTTGACGGGAGCCGGAGTCGGCTCGGGTTGACGAGCGTAGCTTGACGGAGCGTGCTCGGATTGAATCGGGGCCGGACGACGGGGTGCCGACTCAAAGGAGCTGCCGGCAGGCATATCGGAGCGCTCGCGAGAACCCAACATTTGCATTGTTTCCGCGATGATTTCTGTTGAGTATCGGTCTTGTCCATCTGGACCTTGCCATTTGCGAGTGCGTAAACGACCCTCGACGTAGACCGGGCGACCCTTGCGAAGGTACTCGGCGGCGATTTCAGCTTGACGACCGAAGAAAACAACGCGGTGCCATTCGGTTTCTTCCTGCGGTTGACCGTTGGAGTCTTTGTAGCGACGCGACGTGGCGACCGTGATCGTGGTAATGGCGGTACCCCCTTCAGCGGTGTAGCGGGTATCCGGATCGCGGCCCAAGTTGCCGATAATGATGACTTTATTTACCGAAGCCATGATACTTACTTCCAAAAACCGATACCGAAGCATGCCGGTATCGAACATTAATAAACCCAAAAAGGCTTCAGGGAGAGAAAACTCACCCGATCGCAGTTTGAGACTTGGTGAGCATATTCAAAAAAATACGCTAAGCAGTAATTCTGTAGAAACTGAGGGAAAATGTCCAACGGAAAATCGATCCAAATTAAGAAAATTGTCGAAAATCATCAAATTTCTTTCTCATAACAATCAATAGCCGTCTAAAATCAAAAGTTGTCAATAATTTTTTAGGGGCATACCATGTCGACATATTGTTTTGCTTATGGCCACGGTACGAAGGAATTCGAGTACAACGAGGCCGATATTTTAAAAATCGTACGTACTAAGGATTTTGAACCGATGCAAGATGTCGAACATCAGGTCTTGCAAGCCGTTGAAAATCCGATCGGTTCTCCGGCCCTTTCTGAAATTATCAAACCGGGGGACACGGTAGCCTTTATTTGTAATGATCCGACACGTGTGGCCAACAGTGACGTCTTTATGCCGATTTTGGTCAATGAAATGAATCGATTGGGCGTGCCTGATGAAAACATGCGAATCGTATTCTCACTGGGTACTCACCGTGCTATGACAGCGGCCGAGATGGTCGAACAAGTGGGCGCGGATGTCGCTGCCCGCTTGAAGATGTATAACAGCATCGCGACAAACCAGGACGACTTTGAATACTTTGGAGAAACGAGTTTCGGCACGCCGGTCTGGATTAATAAGCTTTTGTGCGATGTCGACCATGTGATTCTCACGGGCACGATTGTTCACCACTACTTCTCTGGATACGGCGGCGGCCGCAAGGCCATTTTGCCGGGCTGTGCAGCAATGGAAACCGTGCGCAAGAACCACAGTTGGATGCTTGATCCGCGCGCCGGTCTCGGTCAAATGGAAGGAAATCCCTGCTACGACGACCAAATGGAAGGTGTGGCTCTTTTCGCAAAAAAACGTTCGCTTTTCCTCTTTAACGCAGTGTTAAATGCCAAGCACGAATTTTTAAAGATTTTTGCCGGCGATTACATCCAGGCTCACAAGCAAGCATGCCGCTTTGTGGACGAGGTCTACGGATGTGAAATTCCGCATGAAGCCGATCTCGTGATTGCCTCTTGCGGCGGTTATCCGAAAGATATTAACGTTTACCAAATGCAAAAGACGATGGACAACGCCATGTGTGCGGTGCGTGAAGGCGGCGTCGTGGTGTTGTTGGCTGAGTGTATTGAAGGCTCGGGCTCAGCCAAGTTGGAAGAAACATTTAAGCGCTTAAAGACTGCTACAGCTATTCGTGAAGAGCTTGAGAAGAACTTCCAAATCGGTGCTAATAAAGCTTTTGCTATCACGCGTCCGTTAGGCAAAGCCAAGTTCATTTTGGTGACGGCCCTTGACTCCGAAATGGCAAAGTCGATGCTCTTTACAGCTACCACTGACAATGTTGAAGATGCCATTGCCATGGCAAAGACCATTTTAGGCAAAGAACACCCCTCGACCATCTTCATGCCTGAAGGGAGTTTGACGGTTCCGCGCGTTGCCTAACACCTGTCTCTTCTTTGTTCGAGTACCGCATTGGGCGGTACTCGAGTAAGTCTTTTTGAGACTGCCGCGTGCAGGCTTTTTCTGCTTCGAGTTGCGAGCACAAATCCTCTACAATGAACCTGTTAAATATTTGCCGGAGGACTGTGCATTCATGCGCGCAGAGATTCGTATTCGTGGAGCTCGAACACACAATTTAAAAAACATTGATCTTGATATCCCGCGAGATCGTTTGGTGGTCATCACCGGGTTGTCGGGTTCTGGGAAGAGTTCACTTGCATTTGACACGCTGTACGCTGAAGGACAGCGCCGATACGTAGAGAGTCTCTCGGCTTATGCTCGTCAATACCTTGATTTGATGGAACGGCCTGATGTGGACTTGATCGAGGGCTTGTCGCCTGCAATTGCCATTGAACAAAAGGCCGTGCACGCCAATCCTCGT
The DNA here is from genome assembly GCA_900553105.1 of uncultured Sutterella sp. GTDB lineage: Bacteria > Pseudomonadota > Gammaproteobacteria > Burkholderiales > Burkholderiaceae_F > Aphodousia. The sequence continues at coordinate 39,289 of USCE01000001.1, read as the reverse complement.
TCGGTTGTCGGTACCGTGACTGAGATTTTTGACTACTTGCGGCTACTCTATGCCCGCATCGGCACGCCCTATTGTCCTCATCACGGTTTGCCCCTAGAGGTGACACCTGTCAGCGCAATGGTCGATGCAATTTTGGCCTGGCCACAAGGGGCGAAAATTATGGTGACGGCTCCAGTTTTACGTCAAAAACGCATCGATTTACATCATTTTTTCCAAGACATGCAAACGCAAGGCTTTGTGCGTTTCAAGGTCGATGGCTATCTTTATGACGCAGAGACTTTGCCCGAGTTTGATCCTAAAGAGCGCCATGATGTGGATGTCATCGTTGATCGTCTAAAAGTACGCACCGACGCCCGTCAACGTTTAGCAGAAAGTTTGGAGACGGCGCTACGCTTAGCTGACGGTCGTGTCATTGTTGACAATCTTGATGAGGGACGCTCGCAGCCTTTTTCCAGTCATTATTGTTGTCCGGAATGTGGTTACAGCATTGAGGAAATGGAGCCGCGAATTTTTTCTTTCAATAATCCGATGGGAGCTTGTCCTGCGTGCAACGGTATGGGCAAGCGTTTCGTTTTTACTGCTAAAAGCGTGGTTCGTCACCCTGAGCTTTCTCTGAGCACCGGTGCTATTCACGGTTGGGATCGACGTAATTTGTACAACTTTGAAGTCATTGAAGCGGTTGCCAAGTATTGCGGGTTTGATGTGAATACGCCGTGGAATGCGTTAAGCGAAAAGGACCGCGAGACAGTTTTATACGGACTTCATGGAGCACTCATTGATCTGCCGTATCGTAAAGGGAGTAAGACCATCGTTCGTCAAGAGTCTTTTGACGGGGTGTTGGCCATTTTGCAGCGCCGCTTCGACGAAACGGAAAATGAAGCTGTTAAAGAGGAGATGAACGGGTATCGCGAGCTTTGCGAGTGCTCCGAGTGCCATGGGACTCGCCTGAGAGAAGCGGCAAGATTCGTATTTGTGGGTGAAGGAGCCTCTAAGAAGGCGATTTATGAAATCGCAGCCATGTCTTTGTCTAGTGCTTTGGACTACTTTGAGCACCTGGAAGTCAAGGGCTCCAAACAAGATGTGGCCCGCAAACTCATCGATGCCATTGTTCAGCGTCTGCATTTCTTAAATGACGTAGGACTGGGGTATTTGACATTGGATCGTCGGGCCGACACGCTCTCTGGCGGCGAATCGCAACGCATTCGTTTGGCCAGTCAAATCGGCTCTGGGTTAAGTGGTGTGATGTATGTGCTTGATGAGCCTTCCATCGGTCTTCATCAACGAGATAACGACAGACTGATTCATACGCTCAAGCGATTAAGAGACCTGGGCAACAGCGTCATTGTGGTCGAGCACGATGAAGATACGATCATGGCGGCAGACTTCATTGTGGACATGGGGCCGAGAGCTGGTAGCCTCGGCGGAGAGGTGGTTGCGAGTGGTTCAGCGCAAGACATTTTGGCCAATAAGCAATCTCTGACAGGGCAATATTTGAGCGGCGCATTAAGTGTGAAACCCGAGGGGACGAGTCGTCGAAAGAGTGCTCGATCGTTGGTTTTAAAGGGTGCCCGAGGGCACAACCTTAAAAACGTAACGCTAGAAATCCCTGAAGGTTTGATGACCGTGGTGGCCGGTGTGTCAGGTTCGGGCAAATCCACATTGATTAATGACACGCTTTACCGAATTGCGGCACAAAAATTGTATCGCGCACAAGCAGAACCAGAGCCTTACGACAGCATTGAAGGTCTTGAGTATTTTGATAAGGTCATCAGTGTTGATCAAAGCCCGATCGGGCGTTCTCCTCGCTCAAACCCGGCGACCTATACGGGACTTTTTGCGCCGATAAGAGAGTTGTTTGCACAGACGCCGACTTCGCGTGAACGCGGGTACGATGCTGGGCGTTTCAGCTTTAATGTCAAAGGTAGCGGTCGATGCGAAGCGTGTCAAGGGGAGGGGTTTATCAAGGTTGAAATGAACTTTTTGCCCGATATGTACGTGCCCTGTGAACACTGTCACGGACAGCGCTACAACCGAGAAACGCTTGAGGTACTATACAAAGGCCTCAATATTGCTCAGGTATTGGATTTGACGGTAGAGCAGGCTTGCGAGTTTTTCGCAGCTCATCCGATGATTTCAAGAAAATTGCAGACGTTGATGGACGTGGGTCTGGGCTACATTAAACTCGGGCAAAGTGCCTTGACCCTTTCAGGAGGAGAAGCTCAGCGCATGAAGTTGGCTTTGGAGCTTTCTCGCCGTGATACGACAAAGACGCTTTATATTCTTGATGAGCCGACGACGGGACTGCATTTCGAAGACGTCAAAATGCTCATTTCGGTTCTTCGCAAATTGCGAGATGCTGGTAACACAGTGATTGTTATTGAACACAATTTGGATGTCATCTCTTCGGCTGACTGGGTTATCGATTTAGGACCCGAAGGAGGGGATGCGGGCGGGGAGATTGTCGCTTGTGGAACCGTGACCCAATTGAAGAGAAATAAAAAGAGTATTACCGGTGAGTATCTCAATCGCCGGCAAAAACATTTGAGGGTTAGCGCAAAGTGAAAATCCTCGTATTCGGAGCAAGCGGACAAGTAGGAAGTGCCTTGGCCGAGCGCGTAAAGAGCAGAACAGAGGATTGGCGTTTTGTTGCTCGAAATGCCCCCGGAGGGGATTTTCTTAACCTGACTTCAGTAATGGCGTTGTTAGAGCGTGAGCAAGCGGAGGTTATTGTCAATGCTGCTGCAATGACGACGGTGGATAAAGCGCAAATTTCGCCCGATGTTGCCATGATCATTAATGCAGGGGTGCCTGAGGCGCTTGCACAGTACGCCGCCCGAAACCATATTTACCTCATTCATTTGAGCACGGACTATGTTTTTGACGGTAGCGGAACTTGTGCTAGAACAGAAAGCGATGCGATTTGTCCGATAAATGTTTACGGAGCGAGTAAGGCGGCTGCAGAAGAGGCAATCTTTCGCTCAAAGTGCTCGGCCTGCATATTGCGGTTGACTTGGGTGTATGGGGTTCATCACAGCAATTTTGTTACCGAAACGGTTAAGAAGCTTTTGAGCGGTAAATCCGTGACAGCTTTTGAAGATCAGATCGGTAGTCCCACTTTGGCAACCGATGTTGCCGAAGTTATTGTAAAGCTAGTGGATAGGCACAAATGTGCTGCAACAGTGACAGGGCTATATCACTTTGCTAACACAGGGTATTGCTCTCGTTTGCAGTGCGCACAATTCATATTGAATCATCTTGGCCATCGCGCCTTGGGTGAGGTTTTGCCCATCAAAACGGCCGCCATTCAATTGCCGGCAAAACGTCCTTTGAACTGTCGCCTACAGACGTCGAAGATTCAAAAAGCGCTCGATTTTGTTCCGCGTTCTTGGCAACAAGCGATAGCCGAGTGCGTTGATTCGTTTGTGTGACCTAAAAAAAAAGGCGTCTTGTCGGACGCCTTGATGGATCGGCTAAAAATCAATCTACCGGGCAATTTTTCTGGAAGTTCCAAGAATGTTCACACATGTCTTGGAGATTGTATTGAGCCTTCCAGCCTAAAAGCTCTAATGCTCGTTGGGGATTGGCCCAGTTACTGGCGACATCGCCCGGGCGGCGAGCTACGATCTTGTACGGTACCGGTTTGCCGCATGCTTTCTCGTAAGCATGAATAATATCGAGCACGGAGTAGCCGATCCCGGTTCCTAAATTGATGGCAATCCAGCCTTTGTGGCAACCGCAGTATTCGGTGGCGTTGACGTGACCTTTAGCCAAATCCACGACGTGAATGTAGTCACGCACGCCCGTGCCGTCAGGGGTGTCATAGTCATTGCCGAAGACTTGGACAGCCGGTAGGATCCCGGCGGCAACGCGAGCTACGTAAGGCAAAAGGTTATTCGGGATACCTCGCGGATTTTCACCGATGAGACCGCTTTCATGCGCGCCGATCGGGTTGAAGTAGCGAAGGCAAACGGCGGACCATTCAGGATCGCTCACACAAAGGTCTCTGAGAATTTCTTCGACTTGAAGCTTGGTGCGGCCGTAGGGGTTGGTCACGGACAAGGGGTGATTTTCATCCAAAGGTAAATACTGTGGTGTGCCGTAAACGGTGGCGCTGGATGAGAAAATCAAGCGTTTGATGCCCAAATCACGCATGGCACGCAAAAGTGTCAATGTTCCCGTGATGTTATTGTCATAGTATTCAAGAGGCTTTTCAACCGATTCGCCGACCGCTTTAAGCCCCGCAAAGTGGACAACGGCTTCAATATGATGTTTTTGGAGCACTTCACGCATGCGATCATAGTCACGGATGTCTCCTTTTTCAAAAGTGACGGGACAGCCTAATATGCGTTCCAAGCGTTCAAGAACAGAGGCGTCGCTATTGGAGAAGTTGTCAAAAATCACGACATCGTGTCCGCTTTGAACCATTTCGACAGCGGTATGAGAGCCGATGAAGCCGGCGCCGCCGGTAAGCAAAATACGCATATAACGCACTCCAGAAAATGTGGTTAACCTGACAATTTTAAAAACTTTTGGCTCAGAAGTGGCTCAATTGCCTTCGGCTCGTTAATATTAAAACGTTCGAATCTGAAAATATTTAAATATCAAAAAGATGCTCAGAAAGGTATTCATTTTACTGTCAGCGGTATGCGTGGGGGCAATGGAACTCATGAGTTCTGTTTCATATGCCCAAGAAAACGATGCTCCTAAAGTAGCTCTGGTGCTCTCGGGTGGCGGTGCGCGGGGCTTCTCACATGTCGGTGTTATCAAAGTTCTTCATGAGTTAGGCATTAAAGTCGATATCGTGACCGGAACCAGCATGGGGGCCATGGTAGGTGGCGGGTACGCATCGGGTTATTCAGTCGAGCAAATGCGCGAAATCATTTTGGGTGTCAATTGGGACGAAATGTTTGCCACACGTCCAGATCGCAATGAGATTAATTGGCGAAAACGTCAGGATGATTTTAAAGGTTTGTCCAGTTCGGAAGTGGGATTGACTTCGGAAGGATTAAAGGGAGCTATCAGTGTTGTACCGCCTCAACGGTTGGAGACTTTTTTGCGTCAAGTGACGCGGCACGTCAGTTCTGTGGACGATTTGACGCAATTGGCAATCCCGTTTGCAGCAATCGCCACCGATCTGGATAACGGTGAAGCGGTTGTGATGCAAAAAGACGTGACGTTGGCAGAAGCTATGCGAGCGTCGATGTCAGTGCCGGGGGCGTTTCCGCCCGTACCGCGAAACGGCCGATATTTGGTTGACGGAGGGCTGGCTCAAAACCTACCGGTTGAACAAGCTCGTGCGATGGGAGCTGACATTATCATTGCCGTCAATGCCGGCACGCCCTTGGGTAAAGCCCAAGATATTCACTCAATTGCCGGAATTGCCGGACAGGTAATCGGAATTCTAACAGAACGTAATGTCGATGCGTCCAAAGCAAAGCTTGGCCCGAAAGATATTTTGATTACAACGCAATTGGAAGGTTTTTCTGCTACAGACTTTAAAAAGGCTGATGCCATTATTGCAGCAGGGGAAAAGTCAGCTCGCGAGCACATTGATGAATTGAAGCGTTTAGCTGTTTCTCAACAGACGTTTAATCGCTGGAATATGGCTAGACAGAGCGCAGTTGTGACACCGTCAGCTCATCGAGTCGCTTCGGTTCGTGTCAAAGAACTCCAAACGGTTAATCCTCAAAGTGTGATTACAGAAGCTGGGTTGGATATTTCCAAACCGGTAACCGAAGACGAATTGGAAAAGGCGGCAGCGCGTGTTTGGGCAAGCGATGACTTTACGCTTGTACCATATCAATTTGAGCCAGGTCCCAATGGTACCCAAACGCTTGTCTGGCAACCGACGGAAAAGCCTTGGGGATATAACACATTAAGAGTCGGGGGCAAGCTTTCCACAGACTTTAATCAAGAGCATGCCTTCACGTTTCTTTTGGCGCATACCATGCAGTGGATTAATCGTTGGGGTGCAGAGTGGAGAAATGAGGCTCAAATCGGCAAGGAAAGCTATTTTTCAACGAGTTTCTATCAACCGTTGGGGCTTAACAGTCCTTTCTTTGTGTTGCCGGAGATTCGTTACGAAAGTGAACGCTACGACTGGTATGACGACAGTGGCCGCGCACAGGCTACGATTAAAAATCGTTCAACCGAGGCTAAGCTTTCCTTAGGCTTTGAGTTTTCTGATGATTTGGTTACTACGGCTGGTGTCGGATGGATTGACGCAAGGTCAGATATTTCGGTTGGGCTCCGTAGTCAGTATGAAGGAGTGGATGACCGGGCATTATTTGCAGAAATGACGCTTCGGTATGACACGCTCGATAACATAAATTTCCCAACAGCGGGTGTTTATCTGAATGCTCAAGCCCGTCGCTACGATGATTTGGAGCATTCAACTGATCCGTCAGTCAGTGACTATAGTGTTGAGGCTATTGTACCCATTCACTGGGGTAATGGCTGGGTCAGTGTACTCAATGCTCGTCGGGGAACCTCTTCAATACCGAGTCGTTACGCTTTAGGCGGGCTTTTCAATATGTCCGGGGCATATTATGGGCGCTACAGTGGCTCGGATATGTTCTTCGGAAACGTTATTTTGTATAAGCGGTTAAGGGATTTTGACGTATTGGGCTTCCCGCTTTATGTTGGCGGTTCTGCCGAATTCGGTCACGTTAAGGAAGACAGTGATACGGAATACGCTCCCAATGAAGACTGGGGACGTTGGAAGAAAGCGGGTAGCTTATTTGTAGCAACAAACACGATCTTCGGCCCCATGTATTTGGCATTCGGTCACACCAGTGACCATGATTCTGCCGTGTACTTCTTCTGGGGCCGACCGTATCAGTAGTTTGAGCTGCTAGTGGTGAACGCTCAGGCCAATCGCCTTTGTCGACAGGGACACTTCTCGCACGAAGTAAATCGTCGAGGCGAGTAAAAAGCCGATGGAGACGATTAGAAACGCTAGCTTCAGAAACTGCAAGTCGCACACAAAAAGGCATTCAAGAATGCCGGTGAGCACCTGTAGGCCGCTAAATGTAGCCGAGAGCACGACGGTGAGAATTGACATGCGTAAAAGTGCAGCACGTTGGAAAATCCACTCAATTGCGTGGTTGAGCTCTTCGTCCTCACGAGGAGCGATGGAATTGCGCTCGCGCAACAGTTGTCGCACGCGGTTTGTAGAATGGTTGTAGCGAGCAGTCATGGCTAAAAGCAACAGGCCGACGCCGGAGATAAGGGTCACGGGCGGCAAAGACGTTGCCAACATTTGATTGTATTCAATCATTTTTGCCCCCCTTAGTGGTGAACGCTCAACCCGAGCGCTTTCATGGATGTACTGACTTCTTTAGCAAAAATCAGCGTCGAAATGACAACGAGAGAAACGGCCGCTAAAAGCAACGTGGATTTAATGACAACAAAGTCACTGCTTGTGGCGATTTCAACAATGCCGGTTAACACCAAAATGGCACTGAGCATCCCGGAGATCACTACTAGTAAGATGGCTTGACGCAAAAGCCGAACGCGCAGAAAAATCAGATCCTTGGCGTGTTCGAGATCATCGTCTTTGCGAGGTTTAATTGCATCGCTTTCGCGGATGAGTTGACGCAACCGATCCGTGGAATGGTTGTAGCGGTTGGTCATTGAAACCAGTAACAAGCCTACGCCGGAAATTAACGTGATTGGCGTTAATGCGGCTTGTAAAAATGTTCCGTAATCAATCATTTGAGTAAAAAGTTAGGGGTGAGTAAAAGAGTGTGAATGATATTCCTTTTTCGCGACTTTGAATAGAGGATTACGAGGTAATTTCTTTGTTGGGCTGGACTTCATTCGGCACGGGTTCTTTCAGGAAATCAATGAGTTGAGGATTTACAATGCGTTTGTAGTCTTCGGTGGCAATAATGATGGAGTGATCAAGCTCTCCGGCGTTAAAGGCTAGTTCGTCATAGCGGGTGTAAAGCGTCGGGTCGGCCACGAGTTTTAATTGCGGATGAAAACTCACCGGAGGTACGGCTCCGAAAACGCAACCGGTTAAGTCCGCTACCTCAACGGGGCTGGCTAACGAGGCGCGTCGTGCACCCAATGCTTGGGCCAATTTTGTGAGATCGGCTTGTTTGTCAGCAGGCAAAACTGCCAGAACGTACAGTTTCAAACCGTTGCCTTTGACGTGGCAGACCAGCGCCTTTGCTCCTTGTCCTAATTGTGTGCCGCGAATTTGGGCAACCGATAGACTGGATTTGCCGCTGGCTTCATGCTCTAGCACACGAAACTTCGCACCGCCGGAGGTAAAAAGATCGATGAGTTTTTGTAAAACATTTTCTACCATTATGACACCTCGTCAGAAAGTGTATCTATCTTAGCGCGACGTATCGTGATGTGTGAAAATATGCATCGTTGGACTCGGCAGTCGTTAAGTGTCAAATGAGAATATATGGACAATTTTGTATCTTATAAAAATTATTTTTTAATTAGTTCACCGGCAATGCAGGATTCTCGTTTTGCCGGTACCGTAATCTATTTGTGCGAGCATACAGCATCCGGTGCAATGGGTATCGTGATTAATCGTCATTGCCCGATAACGTTACAAACCATTTTCGATCGTGTCGGCGTACTTTGTTCGGAACCAAGTTTTGAGGAAACTTTTGTTTTTGAAGGTGGCCCCGTGCAGATTGGTCGAGGGTTTATTTTGCACAATGCTGGCCCATCCTATAGTTCGACCATGAAAATTTCCGATGACGTTTATCTCTCAACTTCCAAGGACGTGTTGGAAGCCTTAGTTAAGCATGAAAATGAACCGGAGAAATTTCTTCTGGCGCTAGGATACTCGGGTTGGGAAGCTGGACAACTTGAGGGTGAGTTGGAAATGGGAGACTGGTTATTGGTGCCAGCCGATGAAAGTATTATTTTTGATACAGAGGTTGATAAGCGATATAACGCCGCTTTAGCCCTAATCGGTTTGGATAAGAATGACTTGGAAAGTTGGACGGCTGGGGAGGTCGGTCACGCATGACAGAAGGCGTCGTTATTGGATTTGACTTCGGTGAGAAGCGTATCGGTGTTGCGGTCGGTAACACCATGACACGGTCTGCGCGAGCCTATAAAATTCTGGATTCTCGAACCAATGATGTCAGATGGAAGGGGGTATCGCGGGTTATCGAGGACTGGCAACCCGTGGCGTTGGTCGTGGGTATACCGAGGCATCCTGACGGGACGTCTCACACGATGACCGAGCGTTGCAAACGTTTTGCTCGACAGTTGCAAGGTCGGTACAGTTTGCCTGTAATTGAAATTGACGAGCGGTATTCCTCTGCCGTCGTTGAAGCGCAAACTGAGTTTATTGATGATGAGGCTGCAAGCATTATTTTGCAGCAATATTTTGATGAGAAAGTGAGCGAGTAATGCAAAAAATTACTGGTGCTTTTCGGTTTACGGCGGCGATGTTGTACGCCGTGGCGTGTATCTTGTTGGTGCTTATATATCTCCAATGGTTAAATCCGTTATCGAAAAAGCGCATTATTCGCTCTTGGGCCAGCGCATTTTTACCGATTATTGGGATGAAGTTAATAGTTGAGGGCGAGGTTTATGACAAGCCTTGTTTGATTGTTGCCAATCACATCTCTTTTGTAGATATTTTTGCCCTAAATATTGTCAAACCCGGACGGTTTATTGCGAAAAGCGAAATTGCGGATTGGCCTGTTTTCGGACGTATCGCCAAAGGTGTTGATACACTTTTTATTGAACGAAAAAACCGTCGCTCGATTATTACGGTCAATGAGCAAATCAGTGCGGCTTTATTGGCCCAACAAACAGTAATGCTTTTCCCGGAGGGACGTACAAGCGTGGGAGAAGAGCTGTTGCCGTTAAAGTCTAATTTGATTGAACCGGCGATTCTCTCGGGTAGTCCCGTGCAGCCTTGTGCACTGTGCTATGCAGAAAACGGTCAAAAAACAACCAAAGCCTCCTACGCCGGCATATCAATTTTTAAGTGCTTGTGGACCATTGTGACAACACCCGGTCTAACTGTCACGGTAAAGGTTTTACCGATAATTGATGTGACGGGCAAAACGCGTCACGAGGTCGCCAATGAAGCCTCGGCATTAATGAGCGCGGCCATGGGAGTGCCCGATCCCATGAAAGAGCACAGCGTCTATACTCGCCATGCAGTTGATGCAGTCGGTCAAGACGATGGAACTAACTGCTCAGCCACTCAAGAGAGCCGATCGGCTTCTTAAGCAAACGGATCGCAGTACTGCGGCGCTTTGACTTGAATAAGGCGACGCTCGGGTAATATGAGTGCCGATAACGCTCCGCCCCAAACACAACCGGTATCCAGTGCGATGGCATAAGGCGTGTTGACGAAACCGAGAGTCGACCAGTGACCGAACACAATGGTGTTTTTGTTGTTTTTTCTGGCTGGGCATTCAAACCAAGGCATCAGGTGCGGTGGGTTAATGCCCGGCGCATCTTTGACTTTGTAGTCGGGGATACCTTTTTTATCCACGAATCGAATGCGGGTAAATCCGTTTAATATTGCTCGCATTCGAGCAGAACCCGTCAGAGATTTATCCCACAAGTCCTTCCCGTACATTTCTTTTAGGTATGTTTTCCATTGCTTACTGCGCAATTCGGATTGCACTTCGTGCGCTAATTTGACGGCCTCTTTAACACTCCATGCCGGATCAAGAGCGGCATGAACAAACGTAAATTGTCTCCACTGTAAAAGGAGGTGCTGATGACGAACCCAATCGATTAAATCATCGGCATCGGGGGCATTGAGAATCTCTTCGATTGTGTCGCGGCGGTTGACCTTGCCGGCACCTGCGGCACTGGCCAAGAGGTGCATTTCGTGGTTACCCAAGATCAAATGGGCGCGATCGCCCATTTCAACAACGCAGCGCAATGTTTTGAGTGATTCAGGACCTCGATTGATTAAGTCGCCGATGAAAATGAGCGGCACATCTTCCGGAATCTGACTCAGAAGAGCTTCCAATGTTGGTAAACAACCGTGAACATCACCGATAACAGTTACATTTTGTGCGTTTTGCATGGTCTTGGATGTGGCAGTGGAGCAAGTTTGTCGTGCGGTTTCGATATACTTTAGAGCATCGTATTCTAACCACCTAAAATTCATTATGAAAGACGTTCGTAAAGTGGTATTTCCCGTGGCCGGCCTCGGTACACGTTTTCTTCCGGCAACTAAAGCCATGCCTAAAGAAATGTTGCCAGTGGTCGACAAGCCGTTGATTCAGTATGCGGTTGAAGAAGCTTACGCCGCGGGTATTACCGAGATGATTTTTATTACGGGGCGTTTTAAGCGCTCGATTGAAGATCACTTTGATAAGGCGCCGATGCTTGAGCGTGAGTTGATTGAAAAGGGCAAAGAGGAGCTTTTGCAAATTGTCCGCTCCATTGCCCCGATGGGAGTGACCTTTATCTACATTCGTCAACCTGAGCCTTTAGGGTTGGGGCATGCCGTGTTGTGTGCGCAACCGGTGGTTGGTAATGAACCCTTTGCTGTGATGCTTGCTGACGACTTGATCGATGCCCAACAAAGCGCCATCGGCCAATTAATTGAAGCACGTCGTCAAATGGGTGGTGGTAACGTCCTGGCTGTTCAGGATGTACCAATGGCCGATACCAAGAAATACGGTATCGTGGGAGTGGAGGATAATCACGCCCGTACCAGCCGCGTCAATACAATGATCGAAAAGCCGGATCCAGAAGTTGCCCCCTCCACGTTAGCCGTGATCGGACGCTATGTCTTGGAACCTGAAATTTTTGAAGAACTCAAAAAGGTTCAAAAGGGCGTCGGCGGTGAAATTCAATTAACCGATGCGATTGCTTCGCAATTGCAATTGGGAACGACTTATTCGCATCGCTTTGAAGGCATTCGCTATGACTGCGGTTCCAAGCAAGGCTTTTTGGATGCGACGGTGCGTTTCGCACGCAAAGCAGGTTATTCTATTTAAAAGTGTTACAACAGGGGCTTCGACTCAAGCCGAAGCCTTTGTTTGAAAGCAAGATGCAAATCGAGCAACAAAGGTACGCAGAGAAACTCAAACATTTTCGTGAAGAATTGGCCATCTAATACCAAAAAAGCGGACATTAGGTTTTTATCCTTCTGCTCATTTGATTCGACAAAAGTCTAAAGCGCAACGTACTGACTGTATTAGTTCTGTCAGAGTTGCATTAGTTGTTTGCGGGAAGAAAAACTCAGAAATACTGGGCCTCCCTTATGAGTATCGAGACGGAAATATTTTAATTTTTGGCACGGACGTTCCGGATTCTTTTTATGTCGCTTTAGATGACAACAATACCGATTTTTTAGAAATCTATTTGGAGACGGATTCTGCTTTACTTCAAGAGTGTCTGGCAGATCCCATGATCTAAAAAGTTATCCCTGCTCAATTAACAGGTACTTTGGCAGTCTAATTGTGAGTACATAAAGCTTTTTGGGCAATCCCCTCGACAACACATCGCTACATTCTCAGAGATGGCAAGAAAACTCTAATTTGATAAGAAAGCGCAATCATTTAATAATGGGCAACTAATGATAGCGGTATCAGATACTTAAACTTATTCTGCACAGAAGGAAGCTGCGAGCACTTCGCAATTGATGTTTTTCTCAGCGGAGAGAATTTTTCGCTTCAAATAAAGAGTTTCTGATGGCAAAAACATGGATGATTACCGGTATCTCCAGTAGATTTGGTCGTGAAATCGCAAAATTGCGTCTTCAAGTAGGCGATGTCGTGTACGGTGCTCGGTGCAATCGAGTCTCGGTGCAAGAACTTGAGTCCGAGTATGGCGAGAAGTTAAAGATATTTGTTACTTGGGTCAAGAGGTAAAAGACATTGTCGGAACGAGTCTTATGGGGCTTATTTTTCTCACTCGTGATGTTTTCCCTCACCTTAGAGTACAAAAAGCGGAGGAGAATTACAGTTATGGAGGCTAAGTTGCTTACTCTGGTAACAGCCTTTACCACGCGACCAAGTGGGGAATTGAAGGATTTTGTGAATCTGTTGCTCAAGAGGTCGACTCTTTTGGCATCGGCATGACGATTGTTAAGCCCGGTGGGGGCTCGTACAGAATTTTGTCATCGCAGCCGCTCATGTTGCCAAACCGATCGAGGCATATAAGGGGACTCCTGCTCGCGCATTCATGCGAATGCTCGACAAGGCAAACGGTTTGGCTGTTGGAAATTCAACTTTGATGGTCAAGCGCATTATTGCAAGCGTTGATATTTCACCAGTTCCGCTTCGTATGGTATAGAGGTCTCAGCATTGAGCGCAACGATCGATACGCTTGAGAAGCGGTTGGGTTCTTTCCGAAGGCAGATTGACCTTGCCGCTTCAACGGATATCATTGACTAGCTCTTTTGTGTTATAAAAGGAGACAATCGAAATCGGTGGCTAGGGAGGCGCTTTCGAGAACTTCACGCTTGATGAAGTAATCCTATTGAAGTACCTCTGATTATCGAAGGTTCATGGCTTACTTTGCATAAATACTTAACTGTCGATAAAAAAATGTAGAAAAAAGTTCCTCGTTTTCACCAATCGTGATATCTTAAAACTAGAAGTCCCTCCGACAAAGCTATTTTCAATTACAACCTCGCAACATATTGATTTTTTTTGGAGGCGTTATATGTTATCGCGTCGTGATTATCTGAAAGCGATCGCAGCCTTGACGGCTGTTGGTATGACTGGTGTTGCTCGTGCGGCGAAGGCAGAGTTTAATCTTAAATTCGGCCATACCGGTGCTCCGAATCACCACTATCAGGCCATTGCCGAACTTTTTGGCAAACGTGTCTCTGAGCTTACCAAGGGTGGTGTCTCCATTGCTGTATTCCCATCCGACCAATTAGGCAAACAATTGGAAATCACCGAAGGTGTGATGATGGGCACGCACGATCTGTGCCAAACCTCCGACACAATTCTGTCTAACTGGATTCCTGATATGGGGATCGGCAATTTGCCCTTCATTTTCAATGACGACAATGACTATCGCAAGGTCTTTGACGGTCCGTTAGGCGAAAAATTTGCCAAATTGGTTGAGCCGCACGGCGCCGTTGTTATCGGTTGGTGGGAAAACGGTATGCGCCATATTAGTAACAGCATTCGTGAAATTAAGTCGCCTGCCGATATGAAAGGCATGAATATTCGTGTTCCCGAAGGTGAAGTCTTTGTCGATACGTTTAAAGCATTGGGTGCTAACCCGACAGTGTTGGCTTTCGGTGAACTCTATTCAGCTTTACAACTGAAGACCGTTGACGGTCAAGAAAATCCTCCTGCTCACATCGTGACGCAGAAATACTATGAAGTACAAAAGTTTGTGAGCCGCACGGGTCACATCCATATGTCTTCGCCGATTTTGATGCATAAGGGTCTTTTGGACCGTATGCCGAAAGACTACCAAGAGGCTATTTTGCAAGCCGGTCGTGAAATGGGTCCGGTCCACACGAAGATGGTGGCAGACCTTGAAGCTCAACAATGGAAGGAAATTGCCGGCTTCGGTATGAAGATCACCGATGTCGACAAGGCCCCGTTCCGCAAAGCCGTTGCGCCTGTTATCGAAAAATGGAAAGGCAAGCTTAACGCCAAGCTCATTGAAGAAGTCCAAGCTTGCGTTGCCGGATAGCGCGTATCAGATAGTCTGCCCGGATTCATTCGGGCAGACTGGCCCTGAGTTGTTTGTTTAGTAAAGGGGCGGCTATGATGAAATTCCTTGAAAAACTTAATACCGTGATCGGCGTTGCGGCGGCATTGATGACGCTAATCATGATGGTTCTGTGCTTAATCGGGATCGGCACACGGTATGTTAAAACGTGGACTTGGCCTGATGCTCAAGAGCTCTCCGTTTATGCGATGGTCTACGTCGTGATGTTGGGCAGTACCTGTGCTGTCTACAACAAAACCCATATCGCCGTAACCTTCTTAGCCGATATGATGCCGCCTGGGGTACGTTTTGTGGTCAGACTCGCCTCGTATGTGGTCATGATTGTTTTCTTCGCGTTGATGATCGACTACGGTTGGGCTCTTACGCAACGCTCGATGTTACAGCTCTCGCCGATTACCGGTATACCCGTAGGCTATATCGTCATCTCTATCCCGTTATCTGCCGCTGTGTCCATTCTCTACGTGATCAAACACATTGTGGATGAGTGCCGCGAGTATCGGCAACTGAAGTCGAAATAAGGAGGCGGTATGGTAACAGTATTGTTTGTTTCGTTCTTTATCATGCTGTTTATCAGCGTGCCTATTGCCGTCGCTTTAGGTGTCGGCTCTGTATTGGCTTTGGTGCTGTGTTCACATATGCCGCTTTTGCTTTTGCCGCAAAAGATGTTTAACGGCATCAATACATTCACCTATATGGCTATTCCACTTTTTATGTTGGCAGGCGCCATCATGGCAGAAGCCAAAATCAGTGACCGTTTGGTGAATTTGGCCTCGCTTTTCTTCGGTAAGTATCCCGGTGGGCTGGCGCATGTCAGCACCGGAGCTTCGGCGTTTTTCGGTGCTATTTCTGGTTCTGCGCCTGCAACAACTGCGGCTATCGGTTCGATTATGATCCCTTCGATGGGCAAACGCGGTTACGATGGTGCATTTTCCGCAGCAGTGGTAGCCTCCTCGGGTGCGTTGGGTTTGATTATTCCGCCGAGTTTAACCATGGTGGTCTACGGAGTCTCTTCGGGAGCCTCTATCGGCGCCATGTTCTTGTGCGGGATTGTGCCAGGGATCTTGATTGCCATTGCTCTCGTGATGGTTAACTACTGGATTGCCCGCCGTGACGGATTGGCTGCTGAGCCTCCCGTGCCTCGCGATCAAGTCGGTTTTATTGTTCGAGACAGTATCCTCGCGCTGATGATGCCTTTCTTGATTTTGGGGGGTATCTACGCCGGCGTGTTTACACCGACAGAGTCGGCAGCCGTAGCCTGCCTTTACGGCCTTATTATTGGTATTTGCGTCTATCGTACGATTGACTTTAAGGCCTTGTTGCGAATTTTCGTCAGTACGGCAGAAAGTTCCGCGTTGGTGATGTTCTTAATGGGAACGGCAAATCTTTTCGGGTTTATCATCACGTATGAACAATTACCTCAAACGATTGCCAGCATGATTTTGCAATGGACAGATAATGTCACGTTAGTGATGTTAATCGTGATGGTGATTTTGCTCATCATGGGTACATTCCTCGATAACGTTGCTGCCTTGGTGATTTTTGTGCCGACTATGATGGGTGTGGTGCATACGTTAAAGATTGACGATATCTACTTCGGTGTCTTTACGATTATTGCGTTGGCTGTCGGACAATTTACGCCTCCGGTGGGGTTGAACTTGTTTATTGCGGCTAATATTGCTGAAGTTTCTTTTGAAAGCGTCGTCAAGAAGATTGTTCCGTATCTGCTGGCCTATATTGCACTTTTGATTGTGTTTATCTTTGTGCCGGGTATTTTAACAATCTTTAATTAGTTATTTCTTGCCTCGAGTAAGACAAAGCCGGTTCATTGTGAACCGGCTTTGTTCGTTGAGGATTTTCGAAGGCTCTGTCAGGAACCCTCTGAATCGATCAGATTATTTTTCGCACTTTAACGTGCAACGGGGCTTGAGTTGCTTAAAGAAGTCATTGCCCTTGTCGTCAACCAAGATGAAGGCGGGGAAGTCTTCGACTTCGATCTTGTAGACAGCTTCCATGCCGAGTTCCGGCCATTCAATGCATTCAATGCTCTTGATGGAACTATCGGAGAGCACGGCAGCGATGCCGCCGATCGTACCGAGATAGAAGCCACCGTGCTTCTTGCAAGCGTCGGTGACGACTTGCGTGCGGTTACCCTTAGCAATCATGACCTTAGAGCCACCGTTGGCTTGGAAGAGGTCAACGTACGGATCCATACGGTTGGCCGTCGTCGGGCCCATAGAGCCACAGGGATGGCCTTCCGGCGTCTTGGCAGGACCTGCGTAGAGCACGGGGTGATCCTTGATGTATTGCGGCAATTCCTTACCGGCATCGAGCAATTCCTTCATGCGGGCGTGAGCAATGTCACGAGCCACAATGATGGTGCCCGTCAAAGAAACGCGCGTAGAGACCGGATACTTGGACAATTCCTTGCACACGGCATCCATCGGTTGATTCAAGTCGATCTTGATTGTGGAGCCTTCGGCCGGATTGCGCAATTCTTCAGGAATCAACGTAGCGGGATTGTCATCGAGTTTTTCGATCCAAACGCCGTCCTTGTTGATCTTGGCCTTGATGTTGCGGTCTGCAGAGCAGCTGACGCCCATGCCGACCGGGCAGCTGGCGCCGTGACGCGGCAAGCGAATAACACGAATGTCGTGAGCCATGTACTTACCGCCGAATTGAGCACCTAAGCCGATGTTGCAAGCGGCTTCAAAGAGTGTCTTTTCGAGTTCGATATCGCGGAATGCACGACCGGTTTCGTCGCCCGTGGTGGGCAAGTTGTCGTAGTAGTGCGTGGAGGCTAATTTCACCGTCAACATCGTGCGTTCAACAGAGGTTCCACCAATCACGAAGGCAATGTGATACGGCGGGCAAGCAGCCGTACCCAAGGTCTTCATCTTTTCGATGAGGTAGGGCACGAGCGTAGCCGGGTTCAAAATAGCCTTCGTTTCTTGATACAGATAGGATTTGTTGGCAGAACCGCCGCCCTTAACAACACAAAGGAACTTGTATTCATTGCCTTCACAAGCTTCAATGTCGATTTGAGCCGGCAAGTTGCACTTCGTGTTCTTTTCTTCGTACATCGTCAACGGAGCGTTTTGGGAGTAACGCAAGCTATCGGTCGTGTAGGTTTCGAACACACCCTTGGAGAGGGCTTCTTCATCGCAGAAACCGGTCCAGACAGCTTGTCCCTTTTCACCGTGAATGATGGCCGTACCCGTATCTTGGCAGAAGGGCAATTCACCCTTGGCAGCCGTTTCAGCATTGCGCAAGAAAGAAAGAGCAACGTATTTGTCGTTGTCGCTGGCTTCAGGATCATGAAGGATCTTAGCAACGGATTCATTATGAGAACGACGCAACATGAAGTTGGCATCGTGGAAAGCTTGCTTGGCCAATAACGTCAAAGCTTCGGGTTGCACTTTGAGGATCTTGTGACCTTCGAATTCGCCTTCGGAGACGTAATCCTTCGTCAACAAATAATATTCCGTATCGTCTTTGCCGACTTGGAACATCGGAGCGTATTTAAATTCAACAGCTTGAGCCATTTTTTTTGATCTCCTAAAACGGGCCTTCTCTTAATAGGGGAGGGAGATAGACCCTATTTACTTCTTTGACAAAAACGGCAAGTAATTGAGGGTGTCAACTACTTGCCGTTCGTTTATTCGCTAAAGACTCACGTCAGAGAGGTCTTTATACGAAGCCGTACATTGCAGCGAGAATGTAACCGGCAATAGAGGCGCTGAACACACCGATCAAGCCCGGGACGATGAACGAGTGGTTGATCACGAAGCGACCGATGTGAGTCGTACCGGAGCGGTCGAATTGAATAGCAGCCAAGTCAGACGGATACGTCGGAAGGATGTAGTAACCGTAGCAGGCGGCAGAGAAAGCGACCACGATTCCCGGAGGCGTACCGATGGCCAAGGCCACAGGAACGATCGTAGCAACAGCAGCTGCTTGGGAGTTCACCAACTTGGAGACCAAGAGCAACACAATAGCGTAAGCCCACGGATAAACCTTGACGTATTCGGTCAAAGCGGCCTTAAGGTCGTTCAAGTGGGCGGCAAACATCGTATCAGCCATCCAGGCCACACCGTACACAGCCACGATAGCCACGGAACCTGCGCGGAACACGCTGTTCTTAGCAACATCAGCAGCCTTAACATTACAGAAGATCACCATCAAGGTACCGGCAGCCAACATGAACATTTGAATAGCCAACGTCATGGAGCAGCCCTTCGGACGCAATTGCGGGAACATACCGAGGATAGCAACGATAACGATCACGGCGATGAACAAGAACAAAGAGAGCCATTGTTGTTTCGTGAACACTTTACCGATCAAAGTTGTCGTGTCACCATAAACATACTTCTTCATTTCCGGATCGGAAATCAATTTTTGGAAATCTTCATCTTTGTCGAGGTCCTTACCACGGAACCAAGAGAACAAACCAACGAAGAACACGCCAACGGCGCCGCCCGGGATCGTGATCGAGAAGAGATCAACGAAGCCGAAGTGTTGGCCATTGATGGTGTAGCCTTCCATCAAAGCGATCATGGACACAGCAGCCACGGCAGCAGGCGAGCAGATCACGCCCATTTGAGAGCAGATGGTAGAAGCGGCCATCGGACGTTCCGGACGGATACCGTTCTTAATGGCTACGTCATAGATAATCGGCAACATCGTGTAAACAACGTGGCCGGTGCCGCAAAGAATTGTGAGGAACCAGCAGATGTACGGAGCGAGGAAGCAGACGTACTTCGGATTCTTACGCAAAATCTTTTCAGCGATTTGCAATAGACAATCAAGACCGCCGGCAGCTTGCAAAGTAGCAGAACCGCACACCACGGCCAAAATCGTCAAAATAACATCGACAGGCGGTTTGCCCGGTTTCAAGCCGAAGCCGAAAACCAAAATGATCAAACCGATACCGCCTAACAGGCCGAGAGCCATACCGCCCTTACGTGCACCGTAGAACAAGCAGGCAAGCACGATAATGAGCTGGAGCCAAAAGTCAAAACCAATCATGGTAAGTTCCCTTTTCTTTTTTTGACAACAATAGACACAATTACGCCTTCGTAATTGATCTAAGCGCGGTAATTGTCGCTCAACTGAATCTACCCCTGCATATACCTCATAAGGTTTTTTTGAGCGAACTAAAATTTTTTAAGGCTCTTTACAAAAGTCAGTTAAAAGTGTTAGGGTTTTCCCTTGTTTTGTTACATTTCGAATACGGGACTTTGCCTAGAGTTCTTGTAATTGCAGGCTTTAGTGAGAAAGTTTGGGCAATGCGAATAAAGTTATATTTGTAAAAATACTGCTGATTGTTTGTCGATAAGTGAATGAATTTTAAAGACTGGTGAATGCAATAAAAGGGATATTAAAGGACTTTTAGGGACGAAAAACCCCCTCGAAAGAGGGGGTAGGAGTTTACGCGGAGAGCGATTAAAGCATGATTTGGGAGATGAACCAACCGATTGCTGTACCGCTTACGACAAACACAAGTCCCGGACGCATATAACTGTGGTTGAATACAAACGAACCTAAGCGCGTCGTACCCGTACGGTCAAAAGCCGTACAACCGATTTGAGCACCACCCGGAATTACGAAGTCGCCGTAGCAGGAAGCCCAGGTGCCGATTAACAATTGCGGCGGAAGTCCTAAGGCTAAACCGATCGGCATCAAAATCGTTGTGGAAACGGTCGGAGAGAAAATGACCGAGCTGAAGCAGAAGCACACAACGCAGAAGATAATCGGCGAAGAGCTGGCGATGTCGGAGAAGTAGTGAACGAAGACATCCTTGTGAGTGTCAAAGAACGTACCCGTCAACCAAGAAATACCGAAGACACCGACCACGCCGATAAGACCGGAGCGGAATACGGAGCCCGAAGCGAACTTATCACTGGGTACCTTGCAGACCACAATAATAATGAGCGCCGTGGCGAGCATGACCATTTGGATCAAGGACGGGATCGGCAATTGACTGATCTTGCCGGCAACTTCCCAAGACGGACGCAACGTATCGGAGGAGCCGATCGTAATGGAGGTCAAAATACCGATAGCGAAAATCAATACGCCAATCTTAGCACCCTTGCTGGGTTCCGCTGTGATGCGGTCAGCTTGAGCAGCGGAGTGCAACTCAACGTATTGACCGGTCTTGAGGCGATGTTGGAATTCCGGATCGTTTTCCAATTCGCTACCGCGCCAGTTCACCGACAAACAGGTGACTAAAATTGTTAAGAAGTAGGTGGGTACGGATACAGACAAGATGTCAAGTAACGTGTAACCGTAGGCTGACATGATGCCAACCATAGCGGCCATGGCGGCGCTCATGGGGCTAGCCATCACGCCAATGCCGGCGCAGATTACGCTAGCGGAGACCGCACGTTCAGGGCGAATTTTAGCTGAAGCGGCTACTTCGGCTACCACCGGGTATACAGCAAAGGCCACGTAAGCCGTGCCGACGAAGACAACGAAGATGGAGCACACGAGAGGGCCGACAAAGTTAATTGCACGAGGCCACTTGCGCAAGAGTTGTTCCGCTAACCCTACCAAGTAGTCGAGACCGCCGGAGCCTTGTAACACGCTCGTACAGGCAATCACTGCAGTGATAATCAAGAGCACGGAAACAGGAGGAGAGCCCGGTTGCATACCGAAACCGAGCACGAGGATACTTACCCCGAAGCCGCCGGCTGCACCGAGCCCGACGCCGCCGAAGCGACCGCCAACGGCTAAACAGATAAGCACTACGGCCAATTGAAGCCAAAACTGCATATCAACCATTTTTTTCAATCCTTCGTAAGAGTTGATAAGTTGTGACAAAAGAACATATTGTCGATTTGGGGCAATCGTAAGCCTGTTGATTTGAATTTTCAACTTCAAAATTTCGAACAAATAGCGACAAAAGTTTTGAACGATCGACCGACTGTTGAGGAAGCGTTGGATTTTTAAGGGAAAAGTGCTGAGATGATGAGAAATTTAGATTTAAAATACAGGGTTATTACCAAATAGTCGACAAATAAAAAATCAAGATTTATTAGTAAAACACCTTAAAAACACTAATAAGAATCTATGTTTGTGTACGAATGACTATATAATCCAAACAAAACAATTTTCATGATTTGAATGAAAATGCAGAAAAACGACAATTTGTTCGAAAAGATCCGCGATCACCTACAGGCACAAGCCAGAAACGGTGAACGAATTGACACGGAAACGGAATTGGCCCAGCGTTTCGGAGTAACGCGCTACCGCATTCGTAAAGAACTGGATGTTCTGACGCAAATGGGGATTTTGGTGAGAACGCCAAAGCGCGGTACGACCGTACGGGAAGTTGGCGCTAACAGCTTGCGTAATCAAATTCAGATGCGTTTCGATATCGCGAATTTTGATATTCAAGAGTTTATCGAAGCGCGAACGTTGGTGGAGTGTTCTTTGATTCCGTTAGTCAGCCGTCGCATCACGCCGGCGCTTGCATCCAGATTGGAGTTGACACTCAATAAAATCGAAGAACATGCCGATGAGCCTCTAGTGGCCGATAAATTCGACCGAGAATTCCATCTGTTGTTGCTTGAAGGTTGTGGTAATCGCGTGTTGCAAGTCTTCTCTGGCATGCTTGTGACCTACTTTGAAAAAACATCAAACCGAGTAGCGAAGATGGATCGGGAGTTTTTCTTGGAAGTGGCGCGTCAAGAACGTGAAATTCTTCACGCTATTCGTTTAGGTGATGCTCAACGTGCTGCCGATTTGCTCCGAGTACACTTGCAAGAACAATCTCAGCTGTTGCCCCTCTAATTTGATTCTTTTTGCTGTTCGCTGAGCGAATGCTCAGCGAACAGCAATACCGCACAAGCTGTCTTTTCATCGCGGGTGGAGTTTCTCAAACGGGTTCTCATCTGCATCAAATTTCTCTTACGTACCAAGCCCAATTTCAAAGATGTTTTGCGCAGACTCTGGTTGGGCGCTAAACACATCAAAAACACAATAAAAAGACTCCTGCGTTTTGGTTTTCAGGAGTCTGATAAACGTTTGCGCCTCAATTAGCTGAACCAGCCAATCAAAGCGCAATAGGCAAGGTTAGCCAAGCAGACGTTCAACAACATCAACCATCACGTCAACGCCCATCGGGAGATATTGAGGATCGAAGTGCATGTTGGCAGCATGCAAGCCCGGCGCAGCGCCTACACCCAAGCCGAAGTAGGCAGACTTGATGGACGGTTTGTGCATCTTGTAGTAGTGGAAGTCTTCACCGCCACCGCCGCAAGCAGGAGCTAGGGCTTCTTCACCGTGAGTACGAACAATCGATTCCATCACCATTGCCTTGAAATCTTCATCGTATTCAGCGGCCGGGCAAGCACCAGCTTCAGAAATCGTAGCGGTAGCCCCATAGGCTTGAGCCGTGGAATGCACGAGCGTTTCGAAGCGTTCGCGGAAGTCCTTCATCAAGGGATTGGTTTGTGCGCGGCAGTCAAAAGTGATTTGTGCCGTGGGAGGAATCGAGTTCGTAGCACCCGAGTCAGCATGAATTTGCGTGGCCTTCATGGACCAGATACTTGTCGGGTTAAACCATTGAGCTTGAACACCTTGGATGATGGCCAGGGCCACATCAATGGCATTAACGCCTAAGTGAGGACGGGCTGCATGGGCGCTTCGACCGTGAACCTCTACCTTCAACGTGTTGGATGCCGTGTGATTGACTGCCGGACAAATCTTGCCAGCGGGTACGTCTTGCACAGGACGAATGTGAGCGCCCAATGCGTAATCAACGTCTTCAATGACGCCGGCATCAATCATGGCTAAGGCACCATTGATTAATTCTTCAGACGGTTGGAAAAGAATCTTTAACGTGCCCTTCTTCACCTTGTCTTTCAAACGGCTGGTGGCCGCAAGCACCATGGCGCAGTGAGAGTCATGGCCGCATGCGTGAATGGCGCAATCCTTTCCGTCAATCGTGAAGGGCAAGGCATCCATGTCGGCACGAAGCAACACAACGGGACCGGGTTCTTCACCCTTGATGACGCCCATTACACCAGTCGTTCCGCCAAGTTCGGTTTGTGTTTCAACCCCCATGTCTTTCAGAGCTTGG
Source organism: uncultured Sutterella sp. (assembly GCA_900553105.1). Taxonomy (GTDB): domain Bacteria; phylum Pseudomonadota; class Gammaproteobacteria; order Burkholderiales; family Burkholderiaceae_F; genus Aphodousia. The sequence goes on along the minus strand of USCE01000001.1, from coordinate 15,543 downwards.
GCAATGTAAGCCGATGTTTTGAATTCTTGCATGCCAAGCTCGGGGATTTTGTGCAAATCTTCCCATACTTTGATGGGATCAATATGTTCAGTCATTGGAAGTTTCCTTTCTGAAAAGGGTTAGAAACACTTCATAGTGTAGCGCTTAACATTGCCTGATTTCAGCATTTTTTCTCAGAGGTTTCCTTAGAGGAAAATAACAAAATTAAAGAACATCCATGCTGCCAGAACGAAAACCTTCTAAATCCAATGTGATATAGCGCCAACCGAGAGATTTCAGTTTAGAGATGATTTTGTGACGTTGATTGACAGCAGCGGCGAGCTCTTCGCTGGAAAGTTCCAGACGAGCAATTTCACCGTGTACGCGCAAGCGAATTTGATGAAAGCCCATATTGGTTAAAGCCGTTTCCGCCAAGTCAATTTTCTTGAGTGTATCGGCCTCAAGTGGTGCCCCGTAGGGCAAGCGAGTTGCCAAGCAAGAGCCGGAGGGTTTTTGCGCCAAGCAGATGCCTAATTCGGACAACAGGCGTCTAACATCAGTTTTATGTATACCTAAGGTTTTTAGCGGGCTTATGGCTCCAGATTCGGCAATGGCTTTTAGCCCCGGGCGGTAGACATTTAGATCGTCAACGTGAGATCCCTCGAGAATGATGTCAATGTTGTGTTCACGAGCAAATGCACGGAAGGCATTAAAAACGGCACTCTTGCATCGGTAGCATCGATCTAAGGGATTGTGATTGATACCGATTGACCGAGCATCGGGTAGATCAATCACCGATAGAGGAACTCCGATGGCAGTTGCTGCTTCAATGGCCTCTTCTTTTGCATGTGAAGGCATCCACGGTGCGTTGGCATAAAGCGCGTATAGAGGATTTTGAGGTAAAAATGCCTCTGCTGCAAGTTTTAAGACCAAAAGGCTGTCAACCCCACCCGAAAACGCAACAATGGCCGGCCCTGTAGCCAGAGTATGAAAATGTTGGCGTGCGTTTTGCAGACAGATCATTTTAATCCTCAAGATCGGCGGCATTTTTGGCTGCGCGGTAGACGTCAGCCAATGCAACATTATTCTCAATGGCCGCGCGTTTGGCGCTTTCAAACTCGGGATAGTGACGTGTAACACTCTGGCCGTCTGAATCCGTAAACGTACAAGTCTTCACATCAACGGCGCCGTAAGCGGTGGGAACTGTCTGTATTTTTCGAGGCAGAACAGTCCGTGTAAGTATTTGTCTACGGACACCGATCGTTGTGGTGTATTTAAAGAATACTTGCTCAAAACGGCCTTCATCGCCAAGACGACATAGTGCGTTAAGAATATAGGCGGGACGGCCTTTTTTCATGAAAGCGGGTGTAAACCATGCCTCTAAAATCCCTTCTTCGTAAAGCTGCTCCAAGGCAAACCCTAACATCTCGGGCGTGCTGTCATCGATATTGGCTTGAAGCAACGTAACGGAGTCAGGTGTTGTGTTCTGACTGTCGCTAACTGGCTCTATCAGCATGGCGTGCAAAAGACTAGCTTTGGGATAGTCACGCTTGCCGGCCCCAAGACCGGTTTTAAGGATTCGATAACGTTCGGGCATTTCATTCCCAGTTTTGATTGCCGCCACAATCGCAGCACCTGTAGGAGTGACGAACTCTCCGCGGCAATTGATGCGCGAGAGGAGCAAACCGTGTGCTTGAGCGATGTGGGCCACGGCAGGAACTGGAATGGGCAGAATGCCGTGCTGAGAGCGAATTTCACCGAAGCCTTCACCCAGGGCAGTCACGATGACTTGCGTCACGTTGAGCGAATCAATTAAAACGGCTACCGAGAGAATATCAATAATGGAATCTAAGGCGCCGACTTCGTGAAAATGAACTTGATCAACGGGAAGTCCGTGAGAGTGCGCTTCAGCTTGTGCCACGATGTTGAAAATCTTGGCAGCCAACGCCTTGGCACCGTCGGTTGCACACGTGGCGTTGATGATTGCTAGAACGTCATTTAAATGACGATGTTCATGATGGGTGTGCTCACCATGTTGATGAGTGTGCTCATGATGGTCATGAACATGCTCGTGCTCATGCGGATGCTCGTGACTGTGCTCATCTGTTGCATGTATTGATGCATCGTCCAAATGACCGAAAAGGTAATGCATGTCATGATCGGTATCGGCTGCGCCATTTAAAAGTGAAACCTTAAAATCACAGGCATCCAGTGAGGATTTTTTTACCCGAGAAACAGCGATCTCAAATTGTTGATCGGGCAAGGTTTTGAGCACGCGCTCAAGTGTGGAGTAATTCGCACCTAAATCTAAAAGCGCCGCAACGGTCATGTCGCCGCTGATTCCGCTTGAAGCGTTCAATACCAACACGCTCATCGTAAAGATCCTTTCCTACTATTGTGCTTGACGACAGGCCAAGCGGTTAATTTGGCATGCTAAAAACGCTGCTCCAAATCCATTGTCGATATTGACGGTGCCAACGCCGTTGGCGCAGCTGTTAATCATGGTTAGAAGGGCCGACAAGCCGTGAAAATTCGCTCCGTAGCCCACCGAGGTCGGAACGGCAATGACAGGATTGCTGACAAGGCCTGCGATAACGGAAGCTAATGCTCCTTCCATACCGGCAATGGCCACCACACAATTGGCCTTCTGTATGCGATCGAGTTGACTTAAAAGTCTGTGGATGCCGCTAACGCCCACGTCATAGATTCGATCAACTTTATGTCCGAAAAATTCAGCTGTTTGAGCGCATTCTTCCGCAACGGCGATATCGGCAGTGCCGGCTGTGCATATGGCTATTTGGCCGATAAGCGGTTTGTCTTTAGCAAATTTGACGATACGACTTTGACCGTCGTAGCAAAGTTGCGGCAATGCCTGATGAAGCATGTCAAATTGCTCGGGCGAGCAACGTGTACCTAATACTTCGCCATGGGTTTTAATGAGACGCTCGAAGATGGCTAACAGATGATCGTTGGCTTTCTTGGGACAAAAAACCACTTCGGCAAAGCCCGTACGAGAAGCCCGAGCTGTATCGAGTTTGGCAAAGCCCATTTCAGCGTAGGACGCTTGTGTGAGTTGCGCCTTGGCGTCTTGAACTGAAAGTTCGCCCGATTGCACCGCGCGCAAAAGGCTGTCGATCGTTTGGGACATGATAGGTAATAAAGAGTTTTAAAACATGGCTCTTATCATAACAAAAGCCCACCGCAATAAGCGGTGGGCGGAAAAAACAGCCCACGATTCGACACAATCAGGCAAAGGCTTGACGGTTAAATATCAAATTGAGCCGTTGAGATTGGTTTGCTACCTAAGAGTTTGACCACAGGATCAAGCGAGTCTTTGTTTTGCAGGTCTAACAAGAACTCGGCAATGCCTTCGACCACCTCTTCGGAGAAGACCATGCCGGCGATGTCGCGATATTTGCTCAGGAGAGCCTCGTCGCTGACCGGGTTTTGCGGAGCGCCCAAGGGATAAAGGACGCGTTCGGTGTACTGTTGGCCCGTGGTTGTCACCACCGTCACAAACGGTTCATCTTCATCCTTTTGCGTCGGGTCAATCTCAAACTCCACCTTATCCATGGCTTGACGAATTCTCGAGTCATGGCGATTGGTACGCGTGTACGCCGTCAGATTGGCGCCGCCGAAAACCAATCGTGCAGCGATGCCGTAGGCAATGCTCATTTGGGCGGCCGGCATCGGATCGAGTTTTCTGCCGCCGCACATACCATGAACAAACGGGTTGATCTTAATGTGTACTTTGGCAATATCGGCCGGTTGCAGGTTGTGCGCGGCCATGATGATATTGACGGCATCCACCGAGGAGTGCGAGCTTCGGCAGGAAGCATGCGGTTTGATTGAACAACGACCGAGTTTCCAGTTTTTGCCCAAGTCGCGCAACCATGCTTCGGGATCTTGTGTGGTGGGCGCAAAGGTCTTGGAGAAGCCGCCCCAGACTTCTTCAAAAGCCATCTTAGGACCAGTGAAACCTTCTCGAGCCAGTAAACAGGCTAACAAGCCGCCGTGGGCAGCATTTCCGACGTGCAAGCGTTTATTTTGAGCGCCGTCATGCACAAATGACCATTGTCCGGCTGCAAAGCTTGTAGCAATACCAAGAGCGGCTTGCATGCGTTCGACATCCAAACCGATTAAGCGACCGACGGCGGCCGCGGCACCGAATACGCCGCACGTACCCGTGGAGTGCCATCCTGCGCCGTTATGAGGTTCGTAAGCACCGCAAGACTCAAGGGCTCGTCGGGCAAGATCGTAGCCCAAGACGACAGCAACGATAAATTCTTTGCCGTCAATCGGACGATTACAAAGGCTTAATGCGGCAAAGGCCGCCGGTACTACAACGGCGCCAGAATGGTCACAGCCGTTGGTGTCATCGAGCTCAAAAGTGTGCGAGGAGACACCGTTATTGAGTGCGGCATTGCGAGCAGAAGCCTTGATGCCTTTGCCCCAGAGCGGGACATTACCACCGGTTTCTCCGCAGATTGTGAAAACTTTATTCAGTAATTTTGTCTCCGGGCTAACCGCGCCGGCAATCCCGGCGCCAACACTATCGAGAATGTGTCGTTGAGCTTTGGTCACGAGTTCAGACGGAATGTCCTCAAACTTAGTCCAGACGACAAAGCGGGCTAATTGCTCGGAAATCAGTTGTTTATCTTGTTGCATTGTTGCACTCCGGGAGTTGTCTTTGAGACAGGAGGTGAGTCGCTCGGGGGTGAGCGACTCACAATTTATATCGCACTATTTTAGAAGATTATTGCCGATAAGAAGTAACCGGCAACAACACCGCTGATCACGTGCACGAATCCCGGGATGATGTAGCTGTGATTGACAACATATTTTCCTAAGCGAGTCGTACCCGTTCGGTCAAAGGCCGTACAACCGATTTGTGCGCCGCCCGGGATGATGAAGTCGCCGCACGTTGCCGGGAAAAGAGCGACTAGAAGCGGAGCGGGGATGCCGATTGTCACGCCTAAAGGATACAGCGCAGCAGTCGTGGCCGAAGGACTCAAAATAACGGCAGAGAAGCAAAAGAGCACAACGCCGAAGAGCATCGGAGCCGATTTGGCCATGTCGGTGAAGAGTCCGACAAACAGCGGTTTGTAGGCTTCAAAGAACGTTCCCGTTAACCAAGAGACACCGAAAACACCAACGACGCCGATTAAGCCAGAGACAAAGACTGAGCCGTTAGCGAACTTGCTGCTCGGAACCTTACAGAAAACGATGATGAAAAGACCGAAGGCCAACATCAACATTTGAATCAAGGACGGAATTGGCAAGGTGGAGACTTTGCCGCCGGATTCCCACGCCGGCAACAGCTCTTTGAATGTACCGAAAGCAATCACGGTTAAAACGCCGAGTAAGAAGATGCTCACGGCGAGTTTTTCGCTCTTAGTGGCTTGGATGGGTTTGGAGTTATCGTGCGGGGCGAGTTCTTGGTATTCGCCGGCTTGCACGCGACGGATAAACTCGGGATCTTTTTCCAATTCTGTGCCTTTCCAGAATACGCACAAGCAGGTGCAAAGCGTGGCGATAATGAATGCAGGTACCGTGACAGCAAGAATTTGGATAAGCGAGACGTCCAACACCGCAAGGCTTGCCACTAAGGCGGCCATGGCGGCACTCATGGGGCTAGCAACGACGGCGATCCCGGCCGAGATCACAGAGGCGGCCATCGGGCGTTCGGGACGTACCTTAGCCGAGGCGGCAACTTCTGCGACGACCGGATACACGGCAAAAGCCACGTAAGCCGTGCCGCAAAGCACGACAAATAGCGAGCAAACAAAGGGCCCGACAATCGTAATAGCGCTAGGCCACTTGCGAAGCATTTTTTCTGCAACGCGAACCAAAAGGTCAAGACCGCCGGCACCTTGTAAAATACTCGTACAGGCGATCACGGCCACGATAATCAAAAGTGTGGAGACCGGGGGCGAGGCCGGTTGAAGGCCAAATCCCAAAACGAGAATACTGACACCGACGCCGCCGGCTGCGCCGAGCCCGACACCGCCGTAGCGCCCCCCGATGCCGATACAGACCATCATGACTGCCAATTGCAGCCAAAAGTTGATATCCGTTTCCATAATAAGAGAATCCTTTTATAAAAGTGATTGCAGGGTGCTTTTGCTGCGCCCTGCAATCAAACTGATGTTATTGTTCGCGGCAAGCCGATTCTTGACGGGCCAAGACTTCACGTGCAACATCCAATTGATGTTGCACGGCTTCAGGAGCCGTTCCACCGTAGGATTTGCGAGCTTTCACGCATGTATCAAGGGCAATTTCGTGACGGATGTCTTCTTCGATTTTGTCATTGAATTGCTTGTACTCTTCAATCGTGAGGTCATCGAGTTTTTTGCCGTGCTTGATGCAGTAATTAACCATTGAGCCCACCACGTGATGAGCTTCGCGGAAGGGGACGCCTTTGCGAGCCAAGTAGTCGGCAAGGTCTGTGGCGTTGGAATAGCCACGGTCGGCCGCTTCACGTGTCACATCGCCATTGACCGTCATCTTGGCAATCATCGGAGTCATGATGCGAAGGCTCGCTAGCAGCGTGTCAATGGAGTCAAATACTTGTTCTTTGTCTTCCGAGAGGTCGGTGTTGTAGGCCAGAGGCAGACCTTTCATAATCGTGAGCATGGCCATGAGGTTGCCGTAAACGCGTCCGGTCTTGCCGCGAATCTTTTCGGCAATATCTGGGTTTTTCTTTTGCGGCATGATAGACGAGCCCGTGCAGAAGTCGTCCGACAACTCAATGAACTTAAAGTCTTGAGTGGAGAAAATGACGAGTTCTTCCGACAAACGGCTCAAGTGCATGTAGCACATGGCTGCACAAGCGTTAAATTCAACCATGTGGTCACGGTCGCTGACAGAGTCAATGGAGTTTTCCGTCGGAGCATCAAAGCCTAAAGCCTTCGCGGTCATAAAGCGGTCGATCGGGAAGTCGGTACCGGCCAGTGCGGCGGCTCCCAGGGGACAATAACCCATACGGGTATAGAGATTGTCAAAGCGAGTGAAATCGCGCTCAAGCATCCAGAAGTACGCCATGATCCAGTGCGAGAAAAGGATCGGTTGACCTGTTTGCATATGGGTATAGCCCGGCATGATGACGCCGAGATGGCGGGCGGCCAATTCCACGCATTCTCGTTGTAACTCGCAGATCGCTTGTTGAACCTCGCGAATGGTGTGGCGTAGCATCATTTTGGTTGTTGTGGTAGTTTGGTCGTTGCGCGAGCGACCCGTATGCAAGCGTCCGCCGGCCGGGCCGACAATTTCGGTCATACGCTTTTCGATGGCCATATGAATGTCTTCATCGGCCGTGCGGAAAATGAACTTTCCATCGCGTATCTCTTGAGCGACCTGGTCAAGACCGCGACAAATGGCTTCGGCATCTTCTTTCGGAATAATGCCTTGTTTGCCCAACATGGTGGCGTGAGCTTGAGAGCCGCGAATGTCGAAGGGACAGTTGCGTTGTTCGATCATGATGGTAGCGTTGAAATCTTCGACCAATTTATTTGCCGACAAATCAAAGCGTCCACTGCGCGATTTGCTATCCATGTCTATCTCCTTGAATAAAAATAAGAATTATAAATTTTGTCAAAAATAGAAAAGGTATAAGTGCCTAAATATCAGGTGTTTTTATTGTATGCCTATTTGTCGACAAAATGTTGATATTATTCTGAGGGAAAGAGAAGTGAATTAACTAAATGATTGAAGAATAAGTGTTTGTAATGGGTGATGGGATTTTCCCCTAAGTAAACAAAACAAAGGGGATGTGTCTCTAAGGGGAGAATTTGGACTGGATTTTAACCGAGGAGTCAGGCGTTTTTCGCATTAAGCGATGCGATTTTTTTCAAAAGCGCTGTCGTGGATCGTTGATGCTCAAATTGCACCGTTACTGTTTTGGCCCCCCACTGAGCGACTAACTTGGCTTCAGGTAAGTCTTCGATACAATAGTCGCCCCCTTTGACGTAAATGTCAGGGTGAGCGAGGCGTACGGCTTCAAGTGGCACTTTGTCTTCAAAAATGACGACCAAGTCAACACTTTGAAGAGCCGCCAGCACAGCGGCTCGATCATCTTGGGCATTAATGGGGCGCTCATCGCCTTTGCCCAACATTTTCACCGAGGCATCTGAATTGATCGCAACAACCAAACTGGCCCCTAAGGCACGTGCTTGGGCCAAATAGGTGACATGGCCGCGGTGCAAGATGTCAAAGACACCGTTGGTCATGACAACAGGTTGTGGCAATTCTCGGCAACGTTCGGCGAGCTTTTCCATGGTGGTGATTTTTTGCTCAAAGACCGGTGCCGGTAAACGGGTACTCATGGGGTTTCTCCAAGAATGAGGTTGACAGCTTCGCGCAGACTCCGCGCAACATCGGTCGCATCGCCTAACAGCATCGGTGTTTCAAGAGCATCACGTCCCACGAGGATTCGTCTGGGAACGCCAGCAGCGCGCGCCGCGCTCATGTCACTAGCTTTGTCTCCCACCATAAAGCTTTCACCCATATTGATGTCGTAGTCGCGCGCAGCCTGTAAAAGCATGCCGGGTGCGGGTTTTCGGCAGTTACACAGCATGCGATACGGCTCAAGGGCTTTTTGCGGATGATGTGGACAAAAGTAAATGTGTGTGATGGGGGCTTGTGCTTTTTCAAACTCGCCTTTCATCCAATCACAAAGATGGTGGAAATCCTCTTCGCTGTAGTAGCCGCGGCCGATGCCACTTTGATTGGTAACGATGATGAGTCGATAACCTGCTCTGACCAAATCGGCGCACGCCGAAAGCGCTCCATCGATGAAATGGAACGCTTCGACTGTGTGCACATAGTCGTGATCAACGTTAATGACGCCGTCACGGTCAAGAAATGCAACTTTGGCCTGTGTCATTTCGCTTCGGCAATCGTCGGATCGTCAGAAGCATTCGGGTAGCGGCGAAGCAGGTAGTTGACGTAATGGCTCGTACCTTCTTCAACGCGTCGGAATTCGACATTGCAACCGCCCGCCCGCAAGTTGGTGAGATCGGCCTGCGTGTAGGCTTGGTACTTGCCTTTGAGCTTTTCGGGGAAGGCAATGTAGCGAATAAGACGTTGGCCGACCGCTTCCTTCAGTGATAGTTTGTTCTGCCCCTGCGCTTCGCGCATGGCATTGACCACGCCTAGAGCAACATCGTTGAAAGGCTGAGCATGTCCCGTGCCGCAGTTATAGATACCGGTCACGGGCTTATCAAAGAAGTGCAAATTGACTGCAATGACGTCGTCAATGTACACGAAATCGCGCATTTGTTCTCCATCACCGTAACCCATGCAACCTTCAAACAAGCGCACATGACCGTCACGGCGCAATTGGAAGAATTGATGGAAGGCGACGCTGGCCATGCGGCCCTTGTGTTGTTCATGAGGGCCGTAGACGTTGAAGTAGCGAAGGCCGATGACGGGGGCCTTTAATTCGCCGCGTGCTTGTTTTTGGCGAAGTACTTGGTCAAAAAGTAACTTGGAGTAGCCGTAAACATTCAAAGGTCCTTCGTAGCGAGGATCTTCGATAAAAGTGGTGCTCGCACCGTACGTCGCCGCCGAAGAGGCGTATATCATCGGAATGCCTAACTCTTGGGCCCAATTAAAAAGCTCAAGTGTGTAACGGTAGTTATTTTCCATCATGTAGCGCCCGTCGGTTTCCATCGTATCCGAGCACGCACCTTGGTGGAAAATTGCTTCTGGTTTGGCCAACTTTTTCGAACGAACGAGTTCGATGAAATCGCGCTTGTCGAAATAATCCGAAATTTGGCACTCGGCCAGATTCTTAAATTTATCTGCGTTAGAGAGGTTGTCGACGGCAATCACATCGTTGATGCCGCGAGCGTTTAACGCAAGAACATTATTCGCGCCGATGAAACCGGCGGCGCCCGTCACTACAATACTCACTTGTTAATCTCCGGGAAATAATTCTTCAAAGCCGTTGGGAAAGAGTTCTTCAAAACTCACGGTAGCGGTGCCAAGTTTGCCCACGACAATGCCGCCCGCACGATTGGCAATACGTATGGCTTCGGGTAACGGTTTACCCATTGCCATCATGGTAGCCAACACACCAATCACAGTGTCGCCTGCCCCTGAAACGTCGTAGACTTCAAGCGCTTGCGCGGGGATGGTTACTTCGCCATCGGCCGTATAAAGGGTCATGCCCTCTTCGCTTCTAGTCAGAAGCAAAGCGGTGAGTTCCAGCTCACTGCGAAGCGCCTGCGCTTTTTGTGTGAGCTCATTTTCGCTACTCCACTCGCCTACAACGCGTGCAAGTTCAGCCCGATTGGGCGTGATCACCGTCGCCCCGCGATAGCGTTCATAGTTGCTACCTTTGGGGTCAATCAAAATGGGGATCGACTTTTTCTTGGCCACTTCAATCATACGGGTAATATGATCCAAGCCACCCTTGCCATAGTCGGAAAGAACAATGACTTCGCAGTCGTTGATGAGTTGCTCAAACTCGTTTAAGTGGTCTGCCAACACTGCTGTCGTCGGCCGATTTTCAAAGTCGGCACGAAGCATTTGTTGTTGGCGTGCAACAATGCGCAACTTCACCGTGGTCTTTAGAAGTGCATCACGATGCAAGTGCGGCTCAATGCCGCGCTCAAGCAGAATTTTTTCAACTTTGTCGCCGGCCTCATCACAGCCCACAACAGATAACAGTTTGGCACAGGCTCCCAATGCGCTGATATTCAGTGCTACGTTGGCAGCACCTCCCAAGCGCTCTTCTTCGCGTGTAACGCGAACGACAGGCACAGGAGCTTCAGGGGAGATTCGATTGGCGTCACCGAACCAGTAGCGATCGAGCATTGCATCGCCCGCTACCAAAATTTTCTTGCCAGCAAAACAATTAGCCACGCCGACATCCTTTTCGTTCTAACATGTCGACAATTGTAAGCATTGAACGTTGTTTTTGCTCGAAAAACCTGTATCGATTGGTTAGACGCAAGGCCTCATTTTGGCTATCGGCATATGCTCAAAGTACAATGCACTCATGGTGTAACCGAAACTTGACGGTTGAGGCCTGCTTCAGTAATGACTTTTGTAACTCGTATCATGGACCAGACAGTACCGTTTTTATCCGAGACAAAGCCGCAGTGCGAAATGAGTGCTTGTGGCTTAACCTTAAATATTGCTCGCCAGCGTTTGACGGTAGAAAATTGGCAACATTTGCTCAACAAAGCCGGTCAGTGGCACTTATTGGAGCGGCAACGCTCAATGATTGCCGGCGACATCGTCAACCCTTCTGAAGGACGTCGGGCACTGCACACATCGCTTCGTTCAACCGACTCTCAAGCGCCTTACTTTGAAGAAGTGCAACGCGTCTTGACTCGTATGAAAAACTTCGCTCGTGATATTCGCGAAGGTAAGCACGTGGGCGCAGGCGGCGCACCTATTACCGATGTAATCAATATCGGTATCGGTGGCTCGGAAATGGGGCCGCACGCAGTCTATCACGCGTTGCGTGATGTTAAACCGGCCATTCGAATTCATTTTTTATCGGCCGTTGACGGTGTTTTATTGGATCGCATATTGGCTCAATTGGATCCAAAGACAACGTTGTCGGTCATTTCCAGTAAGAGTTTTTCAACGCGCGAGACGATGCTTAACGCCGAAGAGGTCCTTGCGTGGTACAAATCGGCTGGTATCGACAGCCACAGTGGCCTGGATCGTCATATTGTGTTAGTGAGCGCAAAAGAAAGTGCGTGTGAAAGCATGGGCTTGCCCGAGCAAAATCGTTTTCCGATGTGGGACTGGGTAGGAGGGCGATTCTCCGTGTGGGGAGCAATCGGCTTGCCGCTTATGATTGCACTCGGGGAGTCAACATTTGCTGAATTCTTGGCCGGTGCTGAGGCGATGGATGCGCATGTGCTAGGGGCCGCTCCCGAAGAAAATCTTCCGTTGACATTGGCCCTTTTGGCCTATTGGAATGCCACGGAGCACAAAATGGGCACTCATTGCGTGTTGCCTTACGATGAGCGGTTGCGTTTAAGTGTGGCTTGGTTGCAGCAGCTGGAGATGGAAAGTCTCGGTAAAAGTGTCACCATTGACGGTTTACCAGTGACAGGTGTAACGGGACAAGGTGTGTGGGGTGGTTTCGGTAACGAAGCTCAGCACTCCTTTTATCAATGGTTGCGCGACGGTACATGGCGCACCAGTATCGACCTAATTTGGTGCGAAGAGCCTGGACATTCGCACTGGCACCATCACCAAGTGCTCAATGCCAATGCTCAGGCTCAAGCCGAAGCATTGGTAAAACGCGAGCATCCAAGCGCAGACTACTTTAACGCGGTTTCAACGCTCAGAATCCAGAAACTGACGCCCTTTACGCTTGGTGCTTTAATGGCCATGTATGAGCATAAAACAACGCTATTATCATTTATCTACGGATTAAACGCTTTCGATCAGCCGGCGGTGGAATTCGGTAAGAAACTTTGTCGAGAGTTGGAAGCCAGACTCGGATAAAGGATCGGCAATGGCAAGACGGATATTAATTGTTAAAACCACTTCCATGGGTGATGTGATTCATGCATTGCCCTCTGTCACCGACATTGCGACGGTGATACCCGATGCAGAAATCGATTGGGTGGTGGAATCAAGTTTTGCCGACATTGTCCGATTAAGCACGCACGTGAAAAACGTGCATGAGGTTTCGGTACGCCGCTGGCGTAAAAATCTTTTCTCAGCGTCAATGTGGCGTGAGGTGTCTGCCGTCAAAAAAACGCTCCGAGATGCACACTACGATCTCGTGATTGATCTTCAGGGTCTTGTGAAAAGTGCAGTCATCGGCCGCTGGTGTCGCTCAACGCTGGCGGGCTATGATGCCAAAAGCATAAAAGAGCCCTTGGCAAGCCGCTTTTACGATCAAACATACGCTGTCAGCCGAGGTGACAGCGCCGTCAATCGCTGTCGACAACTTTGCGCTAAAGCTCTGACCTATGAGTGGGAGAGCTTGCCGTTAGATTTTGGACTCAAAACTCAAACGCTCCATGGTAGTCAACAGCCCTACGTTGTCTTTTTAGTCAATACAAGTCGAGAAACGAAACTGTGGTGCGAAGAACGTTGGGTGGCATTGGGTCAAGACTGTGTTCAACAGGGTTATGAGGTCCGCCTTTTATGGGGAGCTCCTCTTGAAGAAGAACGGGTCAAACGAATCGCCGACGGCATTGGCCAAGCGGCGACGGTTTGCCCTCGCATGAGCATTGCCGAGTGCGCGCGGGTGTTAGGCGATGCTCAATATGTCATCGGGGTGGATACCGGTTTGACACATTTAGCCGCTGCCTTGGATCGTCCCACGGTGGGGCTATTTTTGGATTTTCCGATTGAACTTGTCGGTTTAACGGGCCGGTGCGTTAAAAGTATCGGCGGCGTCGGTGCAGATCTGTCTGTCGAAGCGGTTAACGCCGCACTTTCTGAAGTGCTCTGACGGAGGTATTGTGATCAAATTTTCTCCTCAAGGCTATCGATTGCTGGTGCCTTTTTTATTACCAGCGGCGGCGCTGTATTTGTTATGGCGCGCCAGAAAGCAACCCTCGTATTTGAAACATTGGGGGGAGCGCTTCGCTTGGTCATCGTTTCCTGCTCCGACAGAAGGTCGTCGTCGGGTTTGGCTTCATGCCGTTAGTGTCGGCGAAACCAACGCCACTCGGCCTCTTGTGCAAGCGATTTTAAAAGAGTGGCCCGAGGCGGATGTTTTGCTTACGCACATGACTCCGACGGGAAGAGAAGCAGGGGCGAAGATTGTGGCGTTAGCGCCTGAACGCATCACCCAGTGCTTCTTACCTTATGACGCTGTTTATGCAATGCGAAAATTCTTACGTCAGGCTAAGCCCGACTTGGGCCTAGTGATGGAAACGGAGGTTTGGCCCACGGTGCTCGAAGAAGCCAAAAGGGCCGGCATTCCCATGGTGTTAGTCAATGGACGACTTTCACAGAAGTCTTTCGATCAGGCAATGAGTCAGCCGTTGGTCATGAAAGATGCCATGGCGAAATTTACTGTCGTTTGCGCGCAAGCTGAAAGTGACGCTCAGCGATTAAGGGCCATGGGCACGGTTGAGCCCGTGGTGACTGGAAGCTTAAAGTTTGATATCAATGCACCGGAAGCCGCTGTTGAAAAAGGGCGGGCATGGAGACGGGTGTTTAATAAGCCCGTGGTGATGCTTGCCAGCTCTCGTGACGGTGAAGAGGCCTTACTGATCGAGGCGTTAGAGAAATCCCGTCGAACCGACATTCGGTATCTGTTAGTTCCTCGACACCCGCAGCGTTTTGCCGAAATTGAGTCCTTACTCGAAAAAAGTTCCTTACGGTATCAAAAACGCAGTACAGTAGAGGTACCTGAAGATGTTGCTCAGGACACCGATATTGTCTTGGGCGATAGTATGGGAGAAATGTTCTTTTACTGTGCCATGGCCGATGTGGTGTTAATGGGCGGCAGTTTCAATCCTTTCGGTTGCCAAAACGTTATTGAGCCCGCCGGTTTGGGAGTGCCTGTGATTGTAGGACCGAGTACGTTTAATTTCTCGGAAGTGGTCAAGCAGGGCAAGGCTACTCAGGCAGTATGGCAAGTGCCTGATATGATGCAGGCCGTGGCGCTTGCGCACCGGTGGATTGACGATCCGGGGGTGCTCGCAGAACTGAAAAATTGTGCATTAACGTTTGCAAAAACGCATGTGGGTGCGACAGAGCGAACCATGAAGGTATTGGATAAGTTATGGCAACAATGATTCCAAAAATTGTGACGATTGCCGGCGTTGACCCTTCGGGCGGTGCGGGTGTTTTGGCTGACATCAAAACCATGAGTGCTTTGGGCGGCTATGGCTGCGGAGTAATCGCTGCGTTGACGGCTCAAAACACCAAAAAGGTGACGGGGGTGCAGCCTATACCGGCCGATTTCGTACGTCTGCAACTTAAAACGCTTTTTGAAGATGTGCATATTGATGCTGTCAAAATCGGCATGTTGGCCGATCCGGCTGTCATTAAAGTGGTGGCCGAGGCAATTAAACGTTATAAGCCCACCTATGTGGTGATCGATCCTGTCATGGTGGCTAAAAGCGGCGATCGGTTATTGCCAGAAGACAGTGTTGAGGCGTTAAAAACGGAGCTTTTGCCCTTGGCAACCATATTGACGCCCAATTTGCCCGAAGCTGCCGCACTTTGCGGTCGATCTGAAGAGATTAAGACTGAGTCTGAGATGCCAGCTCTGGCCCGTGAGTTGCTGGAATTAATGAGTTCAGGAAGTTGGTTGTTACTCAAGGGTGGGCATTTTAACGGCCCTGATGTACCAGATTTGTTAACTGACGGACAAACGGACCGTATTCTGAGTGCTCGTCGTATTGAAACGAAAAATACGCATGGAACGGGATGCACGTTATCTTCAGCCATTGCCACATTGCTGCCACAAACGCAAAGTGTGCCGGAAGCAGTACAAAGAGCGAAGGAGTATCTGAGTTCTGCCATATTTCATAGTGACGAGTTAGCTGTAGGTTACGGCCATGGTCCAGTGCCTGTCTCTTATACACATCTCCGAGCCCACGAGACCGGAGCCTATCTCGT